>JBAXFI010000100.1:0-9025 GCA_037139995.1 Comamonadaceae bacterium
TTCGACCCTCTGGTCCCAAACCAGATGCGCTACCAGGCTGCGCTACGCCCCGACGTGCCGGTATTGTAGCGGCTGACACCATCGATTACATTCTGGGCATGCCGCCTGCGCCCCCACCGCTGGCCTGGCTCGCGCCAGGCGAGGATTTCCCGCCAGTAACGCAGAGCTGGGGCGCAGACTCGCCGGCACCGGGTTTGCTGGCGGCCGGCGGTGCGCTCGACATGGAGACCTTGTGCCGAGCCTACGGGCAGGGCCTGTTTCCCTGGTTCAGCGAGGGCCAGCCGAATCTGTGGTGGAGCCCGGACCCGCGCATGGTGCTGCAGGTCGAAGCATTCCGCCTGCAACGGTCTTTCAGGAAATCGTTGCGCAGGTTTGCCAGCACCGATGGTTGCGAAATTCGGATGGACACTGCCTTTGAACAGGTGATCAGCGCCTGCGCCAGCAGCCCGCGTGCCGGACAAAGTGGCACATGGATCGTCCCCGACATGATTGCCGCCTACCGCGCGCTGCATCGCGCCGGCTATGCCCACAGCGTGGAGACCTGGGTTCAGGGCCATCTCGTTGGTGGACTCTACTGTGTTTCCCTAGGCAAGGCGGTGTTTGGTGAATCCATGTTCAGCAGAGCCAGTGAAGCCTCCAAAATTGCACTGGCCGCCCTGGTCTGCTTTTGTCGCCACCAAGGCATCACACAAATTGATTGCCAGCAAAACACCCCCCATCTGGCCTCGCTGGGTGCCCGCGAAGTGCCGCGTGCGGCATTTATCGAGAGGATGACCGCCGAGCGGACTCGCCAGCCAACCATTTGGAAATTCGAGACCCTATACTGGAACGAGTTGTTTCATTCTGATTCGCCAACCACGTGACTGATCTCAACGACCTCCCGCTGCAAACACTGCAGTTTTACAGCACAGCGCCCTACTCCTGCAGCTATATGCCGGAAAAGATGGCACGATCGCAAGTGGCAACACCGAGCCACTTGATCAACTCCAGCACTTACTCCGAACTGGTCAGCGCCGGGTTCAGGCGCAGCGGCATGTTCACTTACCGCCCCTACTGCGATGCCTGCCGCAGTTGCGTGCCGATCCGGGTTCTTGTTAACGCGTTTCGACCCGATCGCAGTCAACGCCGCGCAAGGACCGCGCATGGCAATTTGCAGGCGCGTGTCATGAAGCTTTGTTTTCTGCAAGAACACTATGAGTTGTACCTGCGCTATCAAAACGCGCGGCACGCCGGGGGCGGCATGGACCAGGACAGTGTCAACCAGTACACCCAGTTCCTGCTGCAGAGTCGTGTGAACTCGCGCCTGGTTGAGTTTCGGGAGACCTGCGCTGACGGCAGCGCGGGCGCTTTGAAAATGGTCTCGATACTCGACCTGCTGGACGACGGAATCTCCTGCGTCTATACCTTTTTCGAACCCGACCCGAACAGCAGTTTTGGCACTTACGGCGTCCTTTGGCAGATTGAGCAGGCAAAGAGCCTGCAACTACCGCACGTCTATCTCGGTTATTGGGTCGCCGACAGTCGCAAGATGAACTACAAAGCGAGGTTTCGCCCGGCAGAGTTCCTGGTCGACGGCCAATGGGCAGGTGATTCCCCCACTTGATCCGCACAAACCCGAAGCGGAATTTTCACCAGATAAAATGGAAGATCAGCAGATCAGGAGCATCCATGAGAAAAGAAGATTCCGGCAGTGGCGGCACGCCGACCGTTCAGGTCATTGAGCGCATGTTCACCTTGATTGATGTGCTGGCGTCGCGGGAAGAGGCGATTTCGCTTAAGGAAATCAGCGAAAAATCCGGTCTGCATTTGTCGACCACGCACCGCCTGTTGAACGACCTGGCAACCGGACGCTTTGTCGAACATCCACAGCCTGGAAGCTATCGGCTTGGCATGCGCTTGCTGGAACTGGGCAACCTGGTCAAGGGTCGGCTCAACGTGCGCGACGCTGCGCTGGCACCGATGCGCGAACTGCACAAGCTGATTCAGCAACCGGTCAATCTCAGCATGCGCCAGGGAGATGAGATTGTCTACATTGAACGCACTTACAGCGAGCGCTCCGGCATGCAGGTGGTGCGCGCCATCGGTGGTCGCGCGCCGCTGCATCTGACTTCGGTCGGCAAGCTGTTTCTGGCTGCAGACGATCCGCAACGGGTTCGCGCTTACGCGACGCGAACTGGCTTGAGCGGGCACACCAAGAACAGCCTGACGCAACTGCCTGCGCTCGAACGAGAATTATCAAAGGTACGCCAACACGGCAACGCCCATGACAACGAAGAACTGGAACTCGGCGTGCGTTGCATGGCGGCGGGCATCTACGATGACCAGGGCATATTGGTGGCTGGTCTGTCTATTTCCGCCCCTGCCGGACGACTGGAAGAAGCATGGCTGCCCAAGCTGCAAGCGACCGCGCGTGAAATTTCCGTAACCCTGGGCTACAAGGCTGACAAGCTGCGCTGAGCCTAGCCTTTGGTGACGCCGGGAAGGGACTGGTTTACAAGGGCAGCTACCGGCACGGAGTGTGGCAGCGCCGAGGGGGTCGATTCCACCCAGCGCCTGACGCGCTCTGCATCACCGATACGGCTGAGCTTGCCAGCCGAGTCCAGAAAGACCATGATCAGCTTGCGCCCGGCCACTTTAGCCTGCATCACCAGACACTGACCCGCCTCAGAAATATAGCCCGTCTTTTGCAGGCCGATGTCCCATGACGGGTTCTTGACCAGGCGATTGGTATTTCTGTACTGCAGTGTTCTGTTGCCAACTGCAACCTGGTGCTCCGGCGAGGTCGACAGTTCGCGTAGCGTCGGGTCGCCGTAGGCAACATTGACCAGTTTGACCAGATCACGCGCACTCGACTGATTCTTGCTGGAGAGCCCGGTCGGTTCCTCGTAGTTGGTGTCGTTCATGCCAAGCAAGCGGGCCTTCGCATTCATCAGACCAACAAACACCGGCAAGCCGCCCGGATAGCTGCGCCCAAGTGCATGCGCAGCGCGGTTCTCACTGGACATCAAAGCCAGATGCAACAGTTCACCGCGGCTCAGAACAGTACCCACTTTCAGGCGCGATGTGCTGCCTTTTTCGGTGTCCACGTCAGACTGCGAAATGGTAATGACCTCGTCCATCGGCAGGCGGGCTTCACTTACCACCAGGCCGGTCATCAACTTGGTAAGCGACGCAATCGGCAGCACAGCTTTGTCGTTCTTGCTGAACAACACTTCATTGGTATCCTGGTCTATCACCAGAGCCACACTGGATTTCAAGGCCAAGGTGTCGTGCGATTGATGCAAGCCAGCGATTTGACCGAACGAGGGCTTCAGCGGCACTGCCGCCACGCGTACCACCGGCTTGCGTTTGCTCGCGGCGACCTTTTTGCCAGCCCGGTGTTTGGTGGCAGCCTTGAGTGCAGGCTTGGCCTCGGCGCGCTGGCTTTCGGCCGCCCCCGCCTGTGGCAAAGAAAACGCTAGCACCAGTACGGTCAGGGCACAGAATAAGTAGGATAGTCGCAAAATTTTCCTAAAAGTAGTTTGTTCGACTTCTCACTGCGGCGAGTTTATCCAAAAAATCCCGCAAGATCAATCAGTTGCAACACTTTCTTCACGAAGAAGCCGAATCAGACCGCTGGCTACCCTTGAGCCGCCACCCTGTCCGCCTTGCTTTGCAGCTTGTTGAGTGCGCTCAAGTAGGCTTTTGCCGAAGCCACGATGATGTCAGGATCAGAGCCCACGCCATTGACGACGCGACCACTGTTTTGCAGTCGCACCGTAACCTCCCCCTGGCTTTCGGTCGAGCCACTGATCGCATTGACTGAATAGAGCACCATCTCGGCGCCGCTCTTGACCTGGGCTTCGATCGCCTTCAGGGAAGCATCGACCGGGCCATCGCCATCGGAAGCGCTCTTCACCTCTTTGCCGGCGACCGTGAACACAATGCTGGCCTGTGGTCGCTCACCGGTTTCGCTGTGTTGCGAAAGCGAAACGAAACGGTACTGTTCGTTCTCGTTCGTAACGGCTTCGTCATTGACCAGGGCCAGAATGTCCTCATCAAAAATCTCGCTCTTGCGGTCGGCAAGTTCCTTGAATCTGGCGAAAGCGGTGTTGATGTCGGCTTCCGCTTCCATCTGAACTCCCAGCTCCTGCAAGCGCTGCTTGAACGCATTGCGACCGCTGAGCTTGCCAAGAATGATCTTGTTGTTGCTCCAGCCCACATCCTCGGCCCGCATGATTTCGTAAGTGTCACGCGCCTTCAAAACACCGTCCTGATGAATTCCGGAAGCGTGCGCAAAGGCGTTGGCACCCACCACCGCCTTGTTTGGCTGCACCACAAAGCCGGTGGTCTGACTGACCATGCGACTGGCCGCCAGAATATGTCTGGTGTCAATGCCCAAGTCCAGTCCGAAATAATCTCGGCGCGTCTTGATCGCCATGACCACCTCTTCCAGACTGCAATTTCCCGCCCTCTCCCCCAGTCCGTTGATGGTGCATTCAATCTGACGCGCACCGCCGATCTTCACACCTGCCAGGGAATTGGCCACCGCCATGCCCAAGTCGTTGTGGCAATGCACAGACCAGATCGCCTTGTCCGCATTGGGAACACGCTCGCGCAGATTTTTGATGAAGTTGCCGTACAACTCGGGTATGGCGTAGCCGACGGTATCAGGCACGTTGATGGTAGTGGCACCTTCCTTGATCACGGCTTCGATGATGCGGCACAGAAAATCGACATCGCTGCGGTAGGCATCTTCCGGGCTGAACTCCACATCGGCCACCAGATTGCGCGCAAAGCGCACCGCCAACTTGGCCTGCTCAAACACCTGGTCTGGTGTCATGCGCAGCTTCTTCTCCATGTGCAGCGCAGAGGTTGCAATGAAAGTGTGAATGCGCGCGCTATTGGCGCCCTTGAGCGCTTCAGCGGCGCGCGAAATGTCCCGGTCATTGGCGCGCGACAAAGAGCACACGGTCGAGTCCTTGATCGCCTTGGCAATGCACTGCACGGCTTCGAAGTCGCCATTGGAACTGGCGGCAAACCCGGCTTCAATGACATCCACCTTCAGGCGCTCGAGCTGGCGCGCGATACGCAACTTTTCATCCTTGTTCATGGAGGCGCCGGGCGACTGCTCTCCGTCACGCAAGGTGGTATCGAAAATAATTACTTTGTCGCTCATCTGGTTTCTCCGGTCATCGTCAATATGGCAGTCCAAAAAAACAAAAAGCCCGCTGCGGTTGCATGCGGGCCTGTAGTTTGGGTAAGCGCGTGCGCTACCAACTCCGCCCGTGTGGCGTTAGCAGTAGCGCTAGCGAAATGTTCTTCATGCCGTCAATGTACCACAAGTTGCTGGCACGGCCTCACTTGTGCAGACCCCGTTCATCGGGTTCGTCGGTCGAGGTGCTGATGACACTGGTTTGCTGACCCTTGGCCCTGCGCCATGCATAGATCACGTAGCCGCTGACACCGTACGCAATAAACAGGCTGAACATGACAATCGGCGGGTCAATGTTGATGACGGCGATGCCCAACGCAATCAGGACAATCACCACGAAGGGCACACTCTTCTTCATGTGCACGTCCTTGAAACTGTAGAACGGAACATTGGTCACCATGCTCAAGCCAGCGTACAGCGCAAGTGCAAAAGTCGGCCAGGCAACGCTAGTCCCCTTGATGCCCAGATCGGTCGCAACCCAGATGAAACCAGCCACCAGTGCGGCAGCGGCAGGTGACGGCAGACCCTGAAAGTAACGCTTGTCAACGACGGCCGTGTTGACATTGAATCGCGCCAGACGCAAGGCAGCGCATGCGCAATAAACAAAAGCTGCAATCCAGCCCCAGCGCCCCAGGCCCTGCAAGGCCCAGACGTAGGAAATAATGGCTGGCGCGGCGCCAAACGAAACCATGTCGGAGAGCGAGTCCATCTGCTCGCCAAAAGCACTCTGCGTATTAGTCATACGAGCCACACGGCCATCCAGGCTGTCCAGCACCATGGCGCAAAAGACCCCGACGGCGGCCAGATCAAAGCGGCCGTTGATGGCCATCACAATCGCATAAAAGCCGCCAAACAATGCCGCCAGCGTGAACAGATTGGGCAGCACATAGATACCCTTGCGGCGCTTCCTGACCAGCACATCACTGCCGTCCGCAAAGTCTGCTTCTTTCCCGTCTTGCATAGAATTGGCCTCCAGCGCCACATAGTAACAAAGGCCACCGAAGTGGCCTTTCTCTCGGGGCTCGGCTGCCCTAGTTACGGGTCTGATCGACCAGCTTGTTCTTCTTGATCCAGGGCATCATGGCGCGCAGTTTTTCACCCACCTGCTCGATCTGATGCTCGGCCATCAGGCGACGCCGGCTCAGCAAGACCGGTGCACCCGCCTTGTTTTCCAGAATAAAGTTCTTGGCGTACTCGCCGCTCTGGATGTCCTTCAGACACAGACGCATCGCGTCTTTGGTGGCCGCCGTGATGATCTTCGGTCCGGTCACGTACTCGCCGTACTCGGCGTTGTTGGAGATCGAATAATTCATGTTGGCGATACCGCCTTCGTAAATCATGTCGACGATCAGCTTGAGTTCATGCAGGCATTCAAAGTAGGCCATCTCAGGCGCATAGCCGGCTTCGGTCAAGGTCTCAAAGCCGGCCTTGATCAACTCCACCGTACCGCCGCACAGCACAGCCTGCTCGCCGAACAGGTCGGTCTCGGTTTCTTCGCGGAAACTGGTTTCAATGATGCCGGCCTTGCCGCCACCGTTGGCCATGGCGTAACTCAATGCCAGGTCGCGCGTGCGGCCCGACTTGTCCTGATGAATGGCAATCAGCTGCGGCACGCCGCCACCTTGCACGTAGGTGCCGCGTACCGTATGTCCCGGTGCCTTGGGCGCCACCATCCAGACATCCAGATCAGCTCGTGGCGTGACCAGGCCGTAGTGGATATTGAAGCCGTGGGCAAACACCAGCGAAGCACCCTGTTTGATGTTGGGCTCGATGTCGTTGCTGTAGACGCTGCCAATCTGCTCATCAGGCAACAGGATCATGACCACGTCGGCTGACTTGACCGCGGCAGCCACTTCGGCCACCTGCAGCCCGGCCTTTTCGACCTTGGACCACGAAGCGCCGCCCTTGCGCAAGCCCACCACCACCTTGACGCCGCTGTCGTTCAAATTCTGCGCATGAGCATGGCCTTGACTGCCGTAGCCAATGATGGCGACCGTCTTGCCCTTGATCAGACTGAGGTCACAGTCCTTGTCGTAAAAAACCTTCATCTTTCTTCTCCGTTGTAAAAAAATCAAACCCGCAAAATACGCTCACCGCGACCAATGCCACTGGGACCGGTACGCACCGTTTCCAGAATGGCGCCACGCTCGATGGCCACCAGAAACGCGTCATTCTTTTCCTGATTTCCAGTCAATTCAATGGTGTAACTTTTCTCTGTCACATCGATGATGCGCCCACGAAAAATATCGGCCATCCGCTTCATTTCTTCGCGCTCCTTGCCCACCGCACGCACTTTGACCATCATCAGTTCTCGCTCGGTGTAAGCACCCTCGGTCAGATCGACCACCTTGACCACCTCGATCAGACGGTTCAGGTGTTTGGTGATCTGCTCAATCACCTCATCAGAGCCTGTCGTCTGAATCGTCATGCGCGACAGACTGGGATCTTCGGTCGGCGCCACCGTCAGCGACTCGATGTTGTAGCCACGCGCCGAGAACAGGCCGACCACACGTGACAGGGCACCGGGCTCGTTTTCCAGCAATACTGCAATGATATGTTTCATGATTAAAGATCTTCCGAACCGAGCAACATTTCGGTAATGCCGTGACCAGCGCGCACCATGGGGAAGACGTTTTCGGTAGGGTCGGTGCGGAAGTCCATGAAAACGGTCCGGTCCTTCAATTTGCGCGCCTCGCGCAAGGCCGGCTCCACGTCCTGCGCACGTTCAATCAACATGCCGACATGGCCGTAGGCCTCGGCGAGCTTGACAAAATTCGGTAGCGCATCCATGTAACTGTGGCTGTAACGGCCTTCGTACTCGACTTCCTGCCACTGGCGAACCATGCCCAGATACCGGTTGTTGAGTGACACGATCTTGATCGGCGTGTCGTACTGCAAACAGGTCGAGAGTTCCTGGATGCACATCTGCACCGAGCCGTCACCGGTGATGCAAAACACCTCGCTGTCGGGCTTGGCCGTCTTGATGCCCATCGCATACGGGATACCCACGCCCATGGTTCCCAGACCACCGGAGTTGATCCAGCGCCTGGGCTCGTCGAAGCGATAGTACTGGGCAGCCCACATCTGGTGCTGACCCACATCCGATGTGATGTAGGTGTCGGCATCCTTGGTCATGTTCCAGATGGTCTCTATGACGTACTGCGGCTTGATTACCTCATTCTGGCCGGGATCGTATTTCAGGCAGTCGCGCTTGCGCCAGACCTCGATGGTCTCCCACCAGGCGCCCAGTGCCTGACTGTCGGGCTTGGTCGAGCCCTCCCGAATCATGGCGATCATCTCGGACAACACTTCCTTGACATCACCAACAATCGGAATATCAACCTTGACGCGCTTGGAAATACTCGACGGATCAATGTCAATATGAATGATCTTGCGTTCATTCTGGGCAAAGTGCTTGGGATTGCCGATTACGCGGTCATCAAAGCGTGCGCCTACCGCCAGCAAGACATCGCAGTTCTGCATCGCGTTATTGGCTTCCACCGTACCGTGCATGCCCAGCATGCCCAGAAACTTGCGGTCGCTCGCCGGATAGGCGCCCAGGCCCATCAGCGTATTGGTGCAGGGATAACCCAGCATATCGACCAGCGTACGCAACTCCGGCGAGGCGTTGCTCAGGATGACACCGCCACCGGTGTAAATATAGGGACGCTTGGCCGCCAACAAGAGCTGCAGCGCCTTGCGAATCTGTCCCCCGTGGCCCTTGCGAACCGGGTTATAGGAACGCATTTCCACACTTTCGGGATAGCCTGAGTAAGGCACCCGCTTGAAGGAAACATCTTTCGGAATATCCACCACCACCGGACCCGGACG
>JBAXFI010000101.1:0-8943 GCA_037139995.1 Comamonadaceae bacterium
TCGTTCAATATTTCCCACAACAGATCGCGGATGCCGAGTTCGTCGTCAACCACCAGTATGTTTGCCATGATGTAGCGTGTTCCTTGGATCTACCTGCGCCGCCGGACTAGCCTGGCGCAACGTTTTCAGTACCGAATGATAACGACACTTGGGCACCGATCACCTGACCGTCCAGCAGTCGGTTGGTAACGTCAACACGGGTGCCATGTTCGTCTGCGATTTTTTTCACCACCGCCAGGCCCAGGCCGGTGCCCTTGGCCTTGGTCGTCACATAGGGCTCGAAGGCGCGCTTCAGGATACGCTCCGGAAAACCGGTGCCGCTATCGAGAACGCTCAGCCGAACCCGATTGCTCGCTTCAACCCACTGGGTCCTGACGGTGACACTTGGCAGTTCACCGGTCTTGCCCGCAGATTCGGTTGCGTCCTGTGCGTTTTGCAGCAGGTTGTGCAAGACCTGGCGCAGTTGCTGTGCGTCACCCATCACGCGCTGACAGCGTGGGTCCAGTTCCATGCGCACCGGCACTTGCGAGGTTTCGCTGGCATAAAGTTGCAGCACCTCGGACACCAGCAGATTCAGGTCGATCGGCCGCAGTTCGGCTGCCGGCAGTCGTGCGTAGTCCCGAAACTCGTTCACGAGCCGCTTCATGGCATCGACCTGATCCACGATGGTCTTCACGGATTTGGCAAGCAGTAGCTGTTCCGGCGGTGCCACCTTGTCGGTGAGTTTCATCAACAAGCGTTCTGCCGACAACTGAATCGGCGTGAGCGGATTCTTGATCTCATGTGCCAGACGGCGTGCCACTTCGCCCCAGGCCTGGACCCGTTGCGCGGAAACGATCTCCGAAATATCGTCAAAGACCAGCAGCCTGGAAGTCCCTGGCAACTGCGCACCCCGGGCCACCAGTACCAGCGCATCCTCCGCCTGGCGGCCAACCAGTCTGGCACTGGCATTGCCCAGTTCAAACGACTGCTGCCAATGGTCGAGTCCATGTTCGGTACGCACACCGAGGAACGAATCAAACTGGATCTGCACATCCTCGCCGAATTTCTGCAAGCCATCGATGTCCGCCAGACGCTGCCCCTCCAGCGCCGCCAGCGGGACGCGAAGAATGCGCTGTGCACCCAGATTGGATGACAGGATCAAGCCATGTGCATCAAGCACCATGACGCCGGCCGTCAGATTGTCCAGAATCGTCTGCAGGTTGGCACGCGCTGCATTGACTTCCTCCATGCTTAGCTGGACTGCATGCCGGGCATCGGCCAGCTGCTGCGTCATGTCAGCAAAGGAACGCGTCAGACCATCGAGTTCGTCGCGCCCTTGCAGCGAGGCCTTCGGCGTCAGATCGCCCGCTGCGACCTGCCTGACGCCATCGGCCAGCAAGAGCAGTGGCCGCGCAATCTGGTTGCCAAGCAGCACGGCCAGCAGCACCGCACCAAAAACGGCGAGAAACAGGCTCAGCGTCAGGGTGCCGATGTACATCCGGCGCAGCCCGTCACGTGCCAGCGCCCGTTCCTGGTACTCCCGATTGGCTTCCGTCACCGCCAAGGCATTGGCGACCAGGGTCGACGGCAGTGCCTGTGTCACCATGAGAAATCGGGGCTCACCGAGTAGCCCCAGGTTATTGCTTGAAACCATCACCAAGGCCTTGATGCGGGCGTTGTTGGCAACCCCCGGCACAGCATCATCAAGTCCCTCGATCCAGGTGACCGACCGCTGTGCTCGCGCGTTGCGAAACTGCTGCGGGCTGGGTCGTGCGGCATTGAGTTGATAGCGAACATTGCCGACAGCGGCAATCAATTGCCCCGCTGCGCTCCACAAGGTCAGATCGGTCGCGCCCAGTTGCTCGCGCGCGCGCTCCAGCGCCAGCACGGCACTGACATCGGGCAGATCAGCCATCTGCAGCGCTGAAGCGCGGCCCTTGCTGGCCAGTTCAGTGGACAGCATTTCCAGCGTGACACGACCGAGGTTCAGTCCGGCATCGAGCGCTCCTTCCACCTTGACATCGAACCAGCTTTCGATCGAGCGCGATACGAACTGGTAGGAAACCACATAGATCAACACGCCCGGTGCAAACCCGGCCAGCGCAAAAATCGCGGCCAGCTTGACCAGCAGACGACTGCCGAACTTGCCCTGGCGCAAGCGCTGGATGAGGCGAAAGGTAATCCAGAAGATAACCGCCAGCAGCAAGCCCGCGACCACCACATTGAGTGCAAAAAGCCGGGCGTAATTGCGCTCGTACATCTCGCGGTTGGTGGTTGCCTGTGTCAGCAGGAACAGCAACACCAGGCCGACCGCAACCATCACCGCCAGGCCGAGCCCGACGGTCCAGCGCAAGGCCCGTGAACTGCTCATGGAAAAGCGCCCGCGCGCCCCGAGCGCTGTGCCATTGCCACTCATTTCAGACTGTCCAGTGTCAAGGTCTGACTGGATGAGGCGGAGATATTCCAGTCGGTCTGACCCAAGGTGCCGATCTGAAACGGGCGCGGCAGCTGCGACATGTCAAGACGAAAACGGAATTCGACGTAATGACGCTGTTCCAGGTCCTGATCCGAGATGTCGCCAATTTTCCAGCGGGACAGTCGTTGCAAGGCGGCCAGGGCATCGGTCAAGGAGTCAAAGTTCTGGTTGAGCGCCAGCGCCAGGCCGGCCTGCGTGATCAGGCCGGAGGCAACATTCAGGCGCCAGCGCCGGGTCAGCGGCTGGTAGGCAAGCCGCATGTGGCGCTCGGCGCTGAGCACCCGCTTGTTGGTCCAGTACCAGCGCTCCCGGAAGGTGTCGGCCTCGGCCACGAAGACCATGGGGACACCTTTCAACAGCGCGTCCTGCACGGCGGCCGACAACTCGAACTTGACGTTGGCGGTGAGCAGGATGGCTTCACCTTCGCGCTCAAGGCGAAAGGCAGAGACCTCGGTGAGCGGCGCCTCAGCACGGGCGGCGCTGCCGTAGCTCCACGCCAGGCAGGCACAGACCAGCAGCCCGATCAGGTCAAGGCGCGCGCTTTTCAAGCAATGCGTAATAAAAGCCGTCATGGTCACCCCCCGGATTGTCCGGGACGGATTCCCCATTTGCCCTGTCCCGAGGCATTAAATGCCCCGGCGAAGCCAGCAAGGTGGCCTGGGTGTTGTGTGCAAGAAACGTTTGTATCTGATCTTCACCTTCGCAGCGGAAGACCGAACAGGTACAGTAAAGCAGTCGCCCCTGCGGCTTGAGCAGGGGCCACAGGGCTTTCAGCAGCCTGGCCTGGATCAGGGCAAGTTGTGCAATGTCGGACTCGCGGCGCAGCCAGCGCACGTCCGGATGGCGGCGCACAATGCCCGACGCAGAGCAGGGTGCATCGAGCAAAATGGCGTCAAACAAATGACCGTCCCACCAGGCCGGCGGGTCCGCGGCATCGCCCGTCAGAACCTTGGCTTGCAATCCCAGGCGCTGCAGGGTTTCCTGGATTCTCTGGCAACGCAAGGGGGCCACATCGAGCGCTGTCACCTGGCAATCGGCTAGTTCCAGCAGGTGAGCCGTTTTTCCGCCGGGGGCGGCGCAGGCATCCAGGATGTGTAGCGGCAGTGGCGAGCGCAAACCCGAAAGCAGCAGCGGCGCAGCCAGTTGCGCTGCAGCGTCCTGAACCGACACCACTGCGTCCGCGAAGCCAGGCAATTGCTGTACCGGCCTGGCACGCTCCAGCGTCACGCCGTGGGGGCCGCACGCAGCGGCACTGACGCCGGCAGCCGCCAGGGTCTGCAGATAGGGTAGTGGTGCAGAGCGTCGGGCGTTGACGCGCAAACTCATGGGCGCCTGGCGGTTATTGGTCAGAAGAATTTCCTGCCACTGCATCGGCCATTCCTTTCGCAGGCGATCAATCCACCACCGGGGGTGATTCCAGCGCGCCACCGGATCAGCATCCGTTGCCGCGACCAGTGCTTCGCGCTCACGCAGGAATCTGCGCAGGCATGCGTTGAGGAAGCTGGATTGGGAATTTGTGGCGCGATCTTTCTTACTCGCCTCGACGGTCTGATTGACCAGGGTGAATGCATCATAGGGTGCATCGACGTCATTCCAAACCAGCGCCAACGCAGTGCACAGCAGGGCATCAACCGCTGGCGGTGGTGCTCGTTTGGCCAGTAGCTGGCGCAGCGCCTGGGCCCTGCCCAAGGAGCGCAGGACGTGAAACACGAGCGCCTGGACACCGGGCCGCAGATCGGCGCTGACCTCGAGCAGCGCCGCTGTGCCGGATGCGCCGGAGCGCACTGCCAGCAGGACAGCCGCTACCGACTGCAACTGCCGCCACAGCGGAATGGCTTGAGCTTGAACGCTGATCATCAGGTTTACATCGACTGGGCTGGTCTGAAGCCAAACAGGCGGGCCAGCAAAACGGCCGGAAACTGGGTCACGGCCGCGTTGTACCTCTCAACTGCTTTATTGAACTCAGCACGCGCCATTTCAGTCTGCGCCACAAGTTGCTCCCAATGCAAGGGCAGGACTTCGGGTTGCTCGGGGGCGCTGCCCCGTGGTCTGTGTTGTCGCTGGCGTGACCAACACAGGCACATGGTCTCGTAGGCCATGGTCAGAGCGCTGATGGTGGCGCCATGGAGAGGCTGGGATCGACACATTTTGAGCGCAACCCGAAACTGGTCTGCCGCGGCCACAAGCGCTGCAGAATCTGTGACTTCAGGACCGGCCATTGGCACGAATTGATTAAGCAAGCCCTCCAGCACCGCAAACACAGCAATACCCTGCGAACGCAGGCGTACCAGGCGGTTGTAGGCCCCGACAGCCCAAAACAACAACACGGCGACACCAAACCACAAGAAGACGGAAGAACTCATGGTCTTCAAACTGAACGCAAAACGCCTCAAACCAGGGTTAACGGGTTTGAGGCGTCAGGTTTTCAGACGGGCGGACTCCTTACTCGGACACCGCTCCTTCGTCGGACTGCGCGCCTTCGCCCACGCCCGCCAACTCGGCAGCTTCGGCATCAGCAATAGCGCGGCGCTCGGCGTCGTCCATGTTTTCGCGGACCTTGCGGGCCTCGTGATAGGCCATACCGGTACCGGCTGGAATCAGTCGTCCGACGATCACGTTTTCTTTCAAACCACGCAGTTCATCGCGCTTGCCCATGATGGCCGCTTCGGTCAGAACGCGCGTGGTTTCCTGGAAGGACGCGGCGCTGATGAAGCTGTCAGTCGACAGGGAAGCCTTGGTAATGCCCAGCAACAGGTTGGTAAAGGTCGCGGGTACCTTGCCCTCAGCGCGCAGGGCATCGTTGGTGTTGAGCATCTCGGAACGCTCAACCTGCTCGCCATTGATGTAGCTGGAATCGCCCGCATTCTCGACCACGACGCGGCGCAGCATCTGGCGAACAATCACCTCGATGTGCTTGTCGTTGATCTTCACGCCTTGCAAGCGGTACACATCCTGCACCTCGTCCACAATGTAGCGCGCCAGTTCTTCGGAACCGAGCAGGCGCAGGATGTCCTGCGGATCGGCCGGACCGTCAACCACGCTTTCGCCCTTGTTCACCACCTGGCCTTCGTGCACGATGATGCTCTTCTCCTTGGGCACCAGTTCTTCCCAGACGGCACCCTCCGGGTCGGTGATCTGCAAGCGGATCTTGCCCTTGGTTTCCTTGCCGAAGGAGACGGTACCGGTCATCTCAGCGAGCACACCCTTGTCCTTGGGTGAACGTGCCTCGAACAGTTCGGCCACGCGTGGCAGACCGCCGGTAATGTCGCGCGTCTTCTGTCCTTCGATCGGAATACGGGCCAACACTTCGCCTGGACCCACGTCCTGGCCGTCACGCACCTGCACCAGCGCGCCAACCGGGAAGCCGATGGTCACCGAGTGATCAGTGCCAGGGATCTTGACTTCATTGCCGGTCGCGTCAATCAGCTTGACCTGCGGACGCACCACCTTGGCAGCACCGCGACGCTTGGGATCGATCACGACCATGGTCGACAGACCGGTCACTTCATCGACCTGGCGGGCCACTGTCAGGCCTTCTTCCACATTTTCAAAATGAGCCTTGCCGGCAAACTCGGTGATGATGGGGCGCGTCAGCGGATCCCAGTTGGCGAGAATGGCGCCAGCCTTGATGCTCTGGTCCGCCTTCACCGCCAGCACGGCACCGTAGGGCACCTTGTGGCGTTCGCGCTCGCGGCCGTGCTCATCATGAATGACGATCTCGCCGGAACGGGAAATCACCACCAGTTCCTTCTTGCCATTGGTCACATAACGCATGGTGGCGTTAAAGCCGATGTTGCCGTTCGACTTGGCTTCCACGCTCGACGCGATCGCGGCACGTGAAGCGGCGCCACCGATGTGGAAGGTACGCATGGTCAGCTGGGTACCGGGTTCGCCGATCGATTGCGCGGCAATCACGCCGACGGCTTCACCACCGTTGACCAGTCCGCCGCGACCCAGATCGCGTCCGTAGCATTTGGCACAGATGCCAAAGCGGGTTTCGCAGGTCAGTGCGGTACGCACCTTGACTTCGTCCACGCCGGCTGCTTCAAGTTCTTCGATCAGATCTTCGTCCAGCAGGTCACCAGCCTGGGCCAGTACGGAACGGTTTTCCGGATGGATCACATCGTCAGCCGCAGTGCGGCCCAAAATGCGATCACGCAGGGACTCGATGACTTCGCCGCCTTCGACGATGGCGCGCATCAGGTAACCGCCGTGGGTACCGCAGTCATGCTCGGTCACCACCAGATCCTGTGTCACGTCAACCAGACGCCGCGTCAGGTAGCCGGAGTTGGCGGTCTTCAGCGCCGTATCCGCAAGACCCTTGCGAGCGCCGTGGGTCGAGATGAAGTACTCCAGCACATTGAGGCCTTCACGGAAGTTCGCCGTGATCGGGGTCTCGATGATGGAGCCATCGGGCTTGGCCATCAGGCCGCGCATACCGGCCACCTGGCGAATCTGGGCAGCGGAGCCGCGGGCACCGGAGTCAGCCATCATGTAGATGGAGTTGAAGGATTCCTGCGTTACCTGCTTGCCGTGGCGGTCCGTGACGGTTTCCTTGGACAACTGGGCCATCATGACCTTGGAGACTTCGTCGCCGGCCTTGCCCCAGATATCGACCACCTTGTTGTAGCGCTCACCTGAAGTCACCAGGCCGGAGGTGTATTGCTGGGCAATCTCCTTGACCTCTTTCTCAGCGCGCTCGATGATGCCCTGCTTTTCAACCGGGACCAGCATGTCGTCAATACAGATCGAGATGCCTGCCTTGGTTGCCAGACGGAAACCGTTTTGCAGCAGTTTGTCGGCAAACACCACGGTCTCTTTCAGGCCGCACTTGCGGAACGAGACGTTGATGAGCTTGGAAATTTCCTTCTTCTTCAGCGCCTTGTTGAGGTTCGAGAACGGCAAGCCCTTGGGCAGGATTTCCGACAGCAGGGCACGGCCAGCGGTGGTTTCCCACAGCTTGGTCGAAGGCAGCAGTTCACCGGTCTGCTTGTCCTTGGTGTACTCGGTCAGGCGCACATTGATGCGTGCCGTCAGTTCGACTTCACCCGCATCAAAAGCACGCTGCACCTCACCGATATCGGAGAAGATCAGGCCCTCGCCCTTGGCGTTGATGCGTTCGCGGGTCGTGTAGTACAGACCCAGCACAACGTCCTGCGACGGCACAATCGACGGCTCGCCATTGGACGGGAACAGCACGTTGTTGGAGGCCAGCATCAAGGTGCGGCATTCCATCTGCGCCTCGACCGACAGGGGTACGTGAACCGCCATCTGGTCACCGTCAAAGTCGGCATTGAAGGCAGCACAAACCAGCGGGTGCAGCTGAATCGCCTTGCCTTCGATCAGGATAGGCTCAAACGCCTGGATGCCCAGCCGGTGCAAGGTCGGCGCACGGTTGAGCATCACCGGGTGCTCTTTGATCACCTCTTCGAGCAAGTCCCAGACCACCGGCGTACCGGATTCCACTTCCTTCTTCGCCGCCTTGATGGTGGTGGCAATGCCCATCGCTTCGAGGCGGGCAAAGATGAAGGGCTTGAACAGCTCGAGCGCCATCAGCTTGGGCAGGCCGCATTGATGGAGCTTGAGTGTCGGACCGACCACGATCACCGAGCGACCGGAGTAATCGACGCGCTTGCCCAGCAGGTTCTGGCGGAAACGACCGCTCTTGCCTTTGATCATGTCGGCCAGTGACTTCAGAGCACGCTTGTTGGCGCCAGTCATGGCCTTGCCGCGACGACCGTTGTCCAGCAGCGAATCGACCGCTTCCTGCAGCATGCGTTTTTCATTGCGGGCGATGATTTCGGGCGCCTTGAGTTCGAGCAGACGACGCAAACGGCTGTTGCGGTTGATGACCCGGCGATACAGGTCGTTCAGGTCGGAAGTGGCAAAACGGCCACCGTCCAGCGGCACCAGGGGACGCAGGTCCGGTGGCAACACTGGCAGCACTTCGAGCACCATCCACTCGGGCTTGATGCCGGATTTCTTGAAGGCTTCGAGCAGCTTGAGACGTTTCGTGTTCTTCTTGATCTTGAGCTCGGAGCCGGTTGGGTCGTTGCGCAGTTTCTCGATGGAGCCTTCAATGTCAATGCTTTGCAGCAGTTCCTTGATGCCTTCGGCGCCCATCTTGGCCTGGAATTCGTCGCCGTATTCCTTGAACTTGGCGTCAAAGTCGTCTTCCGACATGATGCTGAACTTCTTCAGCGGGGTCATGCCGGGATCGGTCACCACATAGGCTTCAAAGTACAGCACGCGTTCTATGTCGCGCAGCGTCATGTCCAGCACCAGGCCCAGACGTGAAGGCAGTGACTTCAGGAACCAGATGTGCGCACAGGGTGCTGCCAGGTCGATGTGACCCATGCGTTCGCGACGCACTTTGGTCTGCGTCACTTCAACGCCGCACTTTTCGCAGATCACGCCGCGATGCTTGAGACGCTTGTATTTACCGCACAGGCATTCGTAGTCCTTGATAGGGCCAAAGATCTTGG
>JBAXFI010000102.1:0-8900 GCA_037139995.1 Comamonadaceae bacterium
GAAAAACCCACCGCCAGCACAATCGAATTGAGGCTCATGCTGACCTGCCAGCCGGCAAACTCCCCTACTGCCCAGGTCGCAACTGCGCCCAGCGCGACGCCAATCGCGCCACCAATCAGCGACAGGGTCACGGCCTCGATCAAAAACTGCGCCAGGATGTCGCGGCCGCGCGCGCCCACCGCCATGCGCAGGCCAATCTCGCGGGTGCGCTCGGTCACACTCACCAGCATGATGTTCATGATGCCTATGCCGCCAATGATCAGGCTGATGCCGGCCACCGCCGCCAGCAGCATCGTCATGATGCGACTCGACGCCTCCTGCGCCTGCAAGATCTCGGTCAGGTTGCGCACAGAAAACGGATCTTCCGCGCCCGGTTGCACCTTGAAGCGCTGGCGCAGCAAATCCTTGATGCTGTCTTCCGCCGCCTTCATGCTCTGCCCTTCGCGCACCTTGACGCTGATGGAGCCGATACGCTTGAGCTTGCCCCCCGTGCCGCCCTGAATACGGTTGCGGTACGTTGAAATCGGGACCAGTACCACGTCGTCCTGGTCCTGACCCATCGAGTTCTGGCCTTTCTTGGACAGCACACCAATGATGGTGACCGGGATCTTCTTGACCCGGATCACCTGGTTCAGAGGATCAGCCTCGCCAAACAGTTCACGCACCACGGTTTGCCCGACGATCGCCACTTTGGCCGAACCCTGCAGGTCGGCGGCGTCAAAGCCACGCCCGTCTTCGATGGGCCACTCGCGCGCCTCCAGATAGTCGTTGGTCGTGCCGAAGATGGAGGTGCTCCAGTTGGTGTTGCCCGCCACCACCTGGGCGCCGGTGCGCGAACTCGGCGCTGCCACCTGAACCTCGGGTACCTCGCGGCTGATGGCCGCTGCATCGTCTTCGGTCAGTCCCTGCCCGGTCTGCGCCCCCAGGCGCACGCCGCCAGCCGTGACACCACCGGGGATCACCAGCATGATGTTGGAGCCTAGGCCCTTCATCTGCTCCTGGACACGCTGTGTGGCGCCGCTGCCCACCGCAATCATGGTGATAACCGCCGCCACCCCAATGATGATGCCCAGCATGGTGAGAATGGAGCGCAAGGTGTTGGCTGCCAGGGCCCTGAGTGCAATTCGAAACGGGGCAAAAAAGTTCATGTATCGGTCTCCACAGCTTTGTCATTGCAAACACATTGTCATTGCGGGCACGACCCGCAATCCAGTGCATGCCTGGCACTGGATCCCGGATCAGGTCCGGGATGACATCAAAAAGTCCGGGATGACATCAAAGAGTCCGGGATGACACCTTCCGAGTCCTGGCTCGCGGCCGGACCACCTGGCTGACGCACATCCTCCACAATCTCACCATCCCGAAACACCAGCTTGCGCCGGGCCCAGTTGGCAATGTCGCTCTCGTGGGTAACGATCACCACCGTCATGCCCTGCGCATTGAGTTCGGTCAGCAGCCGCATGATGTCTTCGCTGGTCTTGGTGTCCAGTGCACCGGTCGGCTCATCGGCCAGAATCAGTTGCGGATTGTTGACCAGGGCACGTGCGATCGCTACCCGCTGCTGCTGCCCGCCCGACAACTCGGAAGGCGTGTGGTCACCGCGTTCACCCAGGCCCACCCGCTGCAAAGCGGCCAGCGAGCGCGCCCTGCGTTCGGCCGCCTTGACCCCGGCATAAACCATGGGCAGTTCGACGTTTTCCAGCGCGCTGGTGCGAGGCAGCAGGTTGAACTGCTGGAAGACAAAGCCAATGCGCCGGTTGCGGATTGAGGCCAGTTGATCCTGCGCCATCGCCTCGACTTCTTCACCTGCCAGGCGGTATTCGCCCGTGCTGGGTAAATCCAGGCAGCCCAGAATATTCATCAAGGTCGATTTGCCGGAGCCCGAAGCGCCCATGATGGCCACGAAGTCGCCCTCGACTATGTCCAGCGAGACCCCACGCAAAGCGTGCACGGTCTGCTCTCCCATGGTGTAGGTCTTGACCAGATCGCGCGCCTCGATCAGAGACGCAGTATGCGAAGCGTCAAGCGTGGGGGCAAGTTTCACCGCCGGGCCGCCCCAAGGTGAAACAGCCCCCTCGGGGGGCAGCGCAGCACATGCGGAATCGGCTGTGGCCGATTCCGGGGAAGTGGCAAGCGTGGGGGCCATATCTTTAGAAGGGCATGCGCGGGCCGGTGCCGGAGGGCTTGGGCTGTCCGGCACCCTGGGACGCGGTTCCGACGATGACCAACGCACCCTCCTTAAATATGGCGGCATCCGGCGAGTTCGGGTCCACCAGCAATTCGGTGCTGGTGCCGTCGGTGATGCCCAGTCTGACGTTGTAGGCACGCGGCTCGCCCTCGGGGCCCAACAGATAGATCCGTCCGCGCGTGTTCTGCCGGCCCGCTGCCTGCGCCACCAGCGCCGCATACTTTGGCTTTTGCTCGACGCTCAGCAGGTCACCAATGCGGGCGCGGATATCGGCGCTGATGCGCTCGCGTGCCTTGCTACGCTCTTCGGGCGCCAACTCACGCAGGGTCGCGAATTTCGAGCGGGCTTCGGCATAAATGGCATCCACTTTTTCCACCTGCGATGGGCTCAAGGCCAACTCGGTGACAACACGGTTGCGAAACTCGGATGCCGGGTTGCCGCCACCCATCACTGGCGGTGCAGCCGCGACTTCGGGTGCGCGGACAGCGCTGGCTGCAGCGCTGGACGCCGACGCAGGCGCCGCCACGGGTCTGGGTTTGCTGGCGGCAGGGGTGGCGCCAGCCTGCATCTGCTGATACTTGAGGCGCTGCGGCTGCGTCAGCATGGCATTGATTCGATCCCGCATCTCGCTGCTGATTTTCTCGCGCGCTGCGGCGCGCGCCTCATCCGGTAGCTCACGCAGCGCGGCAAACTTGGGCCGCAGTTCGGCGGCAATCAGGTCAAGCTGAGCCTGCTGGGTGGTAGTCAGCTGCAACTCGGCCAGCAGCCGCTCGCGCAAGGCGGCAAAACCGCCGCCGCCAGCCGGCTGTGCCAGCGCTTGACTAAACCAGTTCCAGTTTCCGACTCTCCCAACGCTCGCACCGGAAGCGCGCCCGCCTGGTGCCGATGCGGCCGCAGCCGGCTCCACGCCGGCAATGCGCACGCGCAGCGCTGCGTTGGGAATCTTCAGCACATTGTCACGCGACTCGATCACGACGCGCACATTGGCAGTCATGCCTGGCAACAGACGGCCTCCCACATTCGAGAACCCCACGACCGCCACGTAAGTCACGACGTTGGCCACGTTCTGCGCCGCTTTGCGCACCTGGCGCACTTCACCCTCAAAAGTCTGTCCGGGAAAGGCATCCACGGTGAACGTAGCCTTCTGGCCGGTGCGGATGCGTCCGACATCGGACTCATCGATGCTGGCATCCACCTGCATGTCCTGCAGATTCTGCGCAATCACGAACAGCTCCGGCGACTGCAAACTGGCAGCCACAGTCTGCCCTTTTTCAATCGCGCGCTTGATCACAATGCCATTGACCGGTGAGGTAATCCGGGTGCGTTCCAGATCGATGCGTGCCTGCGCCAGCGAGGCTTCGCGCTGCGCAACGTTGGCCTGCGCACTCTTGATTTGGGCCTCGGTCACGCCAAGCTGCGCCTGGGCTGATTTCAAGGATTCGGTCGAAGTATTGACCAGGGCACGCGCCTTGTCGGCCTCGCTCTGGGTGATGAACTGCTTTTCCACCAGCATCTGCTTGCGATCCAGATCACGTTGCGCTTCCATCAGGTCCACCTGAGCGCGCGAGACACCCGCGCGACTAGCCGCTGAATTGGCCTGCGCCGTCAGCACCGTAGCGCGCGCTGCGTCCACATCGGCCTGCGCCGAACGGACCCGGTACTGAAACGTTTCCGGATCGATCACGGCAATCAGCTGACCCGCCTTCACTTCCGAATTGAAATCCACCAGCAAGTCCTTGATCTGGCCAGACACCTGGGTACCCACCGAAACCTGCGTCACCGGGTTGACCGCGCCACTGGCAGACACCGTGGCCAGCAGCGAGCCGCGTTCGATCTTCGCGCTGCGGTACTGCACGGCATCGGCTGCCGAGCGTTGACTCCACCACCAAAACGCGCCGGAGACCAGCAGCGCGACACCCAGTACACCCACAATCCAGTATGACTTTTTCATGTGCCCCATTGTAGGAAGCGCTGGCAGGCGCTTGGTTTCCGGATGGTAAAGAGTGGCGCCACCGTGACTTCCCGATACGTGGTTCAATGGCAGCCCTTACCTCCAACACAGCTTTCATGAAAATCTCTCTTGCCATCGGTCTGGGATTACTGACCGCATCGGTCATCGCCCAGGCCCAGCCTTCGAACCTGCCGCTTTGGGAGGCGGGGCTGATGGGCGGTTTTGCCTCCACTCCGTCCTACCCGGCCGCATCAGATCGCGCCACGCGTGCCATCGTGCTGCCCTACCTGATCTACCGCGGCGAGGTGCTGCGTGCTGACCGGGATGGCATTGGCGCCCGCGTCGTTCACACCAATGATATTGAACTGGACGTCGGCTTTGCTGCGTCCCTGCCTTCGCGCGCCACCGACAACGCGGCGCGCGCCGGCATGACCGACATGGGAACGCTGATTGAATTTGGTCCACGCCTGAAATGGACTTTGGCACGACCCACTGCAACAAGCCGGGTGCGCGTGGAGTTGCCTTTGCGTGGCGTGCTGGAGTTCAACAGTGGCTTGAACGCGCAAGGTGTCGTGTTTGAGCCCGAGCTCATTTATGAAACACGGAACGCGGTGGCTGGCTGGGGCTTTTCGGCCAGCGGCAGTCTGGTTTGGGGCGACCGCCGACTGAATAACTTCTTCTACGGTGTAACGCCGCAGTTTTCCACGGCCCTCCGCCCGGTCTACGATGCCCAGGCCGGACTGATTGCGAGCCGGCTATCGCTCAGCACATCAAGACATTTCGGGGACGATTTGCGTCTGTTCTGCTTTGTCCGGTTGGAGTCCTACGCTGGCGCAGCCAATCAGGTTAGTCCGCTTCATTTGCAATCCAGCGGCACCTCGGTCGGTCTGGCACTGGCCTGGACGCTGGGCCGCTCCGAGCAACGCGCGATGAATTAGCGGTCCGCTGACCCAAGTCAACCTTTGCTCCAGCCCAAACCGGTATAAATCGCAAAGTTTCTTACGAAGCATCCGTGGCCGCAACCATCACCCATCCGGAGAAGCCTGCAGCGAGCTTGAACGCTGAAAACGACAGCCCCATTTCACCGGAGCAGTCGCAGGTGTTTCTTGAGTATTCCATCACTGCCTTGATGGCTGGCACCCTTTTGGCCTTGATCGTGCTGCAGCTTATCGCACCGGATCAGGTGGCACGCACTTTTGCGCCGCTGCTGGTCTCACTGATTGCGCTGACTGGCTGGTATTTTCTGCGTCGCGGCAGGATTCGCGCGAGCAAGATCGTGCTGGCGCTCGGCGCCTGGACAGCGTTGACCGGGACCGCCCTCTTTACCGAAGGCGTGCGCTCTCCTGTCATCATCGGCTACCCCATGATCATCCTGGTAGGCGCCTGGCTTATCAACCTGCGTGCCGGCCTGACCCTGACCTGCATGACGATTGTTTCAACATTTGTCCTGATGTGGGCCGAGTCCTCGAATTTGCTGCCCCTGCCGCTGCCTTCGTCGCTGCTGATTTACGCCATCGATCAAAGTGTCATCTACATCCTGTCGGTGCTGACGGCCGTGTTTCTGGTGCGCGCCTACAAGGGTCGCCTCGCAGAACTGCGCCGCGTCGGCGATGCGCTGAGCCAGCGCACGCTGGACCTGCAGGTCAGCAAATCCCAGCTCGATCAGGCGCAGGCCATTGCCAGTGTCGGCAGTTGGATCTATGACCTGGGCACGGACACCATGACGCTGTCGGACGAAACCTGCCGCATCTTTGGTGTGCCCCCAGGCACTCGGGGAAACCGGGAGCTCTACCTCAAGCAGACCCATTGCGATGACCGAGCCAGCGTCGACAAGGCCTGGGACGCGGCTCTGCGCGGTGATGGGTTTGATCATGAACACCGGATCCGCGTTGGCGGTACCCTTCGCTGGGTCCGTCAGAAGGCGCAATTCACCCTGGCCGCGGATGGAACTGGGTTCAGTGCGGTCGGGATTGCGCAGGACATCACGGCGCGCATGCAGGCTGAGAGCGAATTGCGAATGCGCGAGGAGCGTTTTCAACTCCTTTTCAGCCGGGCCAGTGACGGTATTCTCATCTTGCGATCTGACGGCACGATTGTTGCTGCCAACGAGTCCTTCGCGCGCATGCACGGTTACCAGCCAGAGGACCTGCAAAGCCTGAATCTGCGCGACCTCGACACGCCCGAGACGGTACGCGGATTGCCTGGTCGACTCCAACGCATCCTGGCCGGCGAGACCCTGACTTTCGAAGTTGAGCACTACCACAAGGATGGGCACGTCGTGCCGCTGGAGGTAACGTCGAGCCTGATTGTTTCCAACGGAGAATCGCTTCTTCAGGCCTTTCACCGCGACATCACCGAGCGCAGACTGGCAGAGGCCAGAATCAACAATTTGGCCTACTACGATCCCTTGACGAATCTGCCCAATCGGCGATTGCTGATGGACCGCCTGGCGCAGGCTTGCACGGCTGGAGCACGACATCAGCAGATGAGCGCTTTGCTGTTCATCGATCTGGACAATTTCAAGAGCCTCAACGACACCTTGGGGCACCTGCAGGGCGACGTCCTGCTGGCGCAGGTGGCGCAGCGTCTGGTCACCTGCGTGCGTGAAGGCGACACCGTAGCCCGACTTGGCAGCGACGAGTTTGTCGTGATTCTGGAAGACTTGAGCAGAAACGAAATCGAAGCCGCCACGCAGACTAGAGCCATCGGCGAAAAGATACTCGCAACACTTGGCCAGGAACATCAACTCGACCATGGCGCCTATCGCGGCAGTTGCAGCATCGGTATCACGCTGTTTGGTGGCCATCGGCCAGGAGAAAACGAGGAACCCTTGAAGCGCGCAGAGTTGGCGATGTACCAGGCCAAGGCCGCCGGCCGCAATGCCATGCGCTTCTTCGACCCGCAGATGCAGATCGAGGTAGCCAATCGACTCGCCCTGCAGGCTGATTTGCGGGAAGCCGTGCTGAACCAGCAGTTTGCGCTCTACTATCAGATGCAGGTCGTTGACAGCGGCCGTCTGACCGGTGTCGAAGCCCTGCTGCGCTGGCAGCACCCGCTGCGCGGCCTGGTGTCACCGGCCGAGTTCATTCCCCTGGCCGAAGAAACCGGCTTGATCCTCCCCATCGGTCAATGGGTCATGGAAGTCGCCTGTAGGCAACTCGCGCTGTGGGCCAGCCGACCCGAGATGGAGCACCTGACCATGGCGGTCAACGTCAGTGCCCGCCAGTTCCACCAAAAGGAGTTTGTCAGTCAGGTACTTGAAGTGCTGCAGCGCACCGGTGCCAACCCGAAGCGTCTGAAGCTCGAATTGACCGAGAGCATGCTGGTAGCGGACATAGAGGACATCATCACCAAGATGAGCACCCTGAAAATGAAGGGTGTCAGTTTTTCGCTCGACGATTTTGGCACCGGCTACTCCTCACTGTCCTACCTGAAGCGGCTGCCACTTGATCAGCTCAAGATCGATCAAGGTTTTGTCAGAAACATCCTGACCGACCCGAACGATTCGGCCATCGCCAGAACCATCGTGGCACTGGCCAACAGCCTGGGCCTGTCGGTCATCGCTGAGGGTGTCGAAATCGAAGCACAGCGCGACTTTCTGGCCGGGCTGGGTTGCCACGCCTACCAGGGCTATCAGTTCAGCCGTCCCATGCCGATGGCGGCGCTGGAGACCCATATGCGCCAGTTCGGCTGGACAGCGGAAGAAGTTCGCGCCAGCTGAGCGCATCTCGCGCGTTCCTTTGGCGGTTTGGTCGCATTTCGGTAGGGAGATCGGGCGCCGACCGGCATAGTCCGGACTGCCTGTATTATTTCGAGGAAATCTCCATGAGCTCCAACATGACACCCGAAGACATTGAACGCCTGGCCCGCAAGCGTGCCGGAAAGAAAATGGGCTGGTATATCCACGCCTTTGTGTACATCACCGTGAACATCGGTTTGGCACTGCTGTCAAGTTTCACCGGTCGCCACTGGGCCATCTTTCCGGCGCTCGGATGGGGTCTGGGTCTGCTGATCCACGGTCTTGTCGTCTTCGTTGCGCCACCTGGCAGCAATTTTCGTGAACGCCTGGTGCAGCAGGAGCGCGATCGCCTGCAAGAGCAGAACCGGCGCTGATGACCATCGCGCCAAAAACCGTCGTGCAACGGACACCGCTGGCACTGTTGCAGCGTAGTGTGCCCGGTCTGACCGTCAACACCTTCATCGCCCTCTGCCTGACAGCATTTGGCGACAACCCGTTTGGCCCCAACCTGGTCTATTCACACTGCATCGGCATCAGTATCTGGCTATTGATTGAAATCACGCAGTGCTACCTGATGCCAGAGCCCAAGCACCAATGGCGCCGCCTGTACCTGATGATTCCAGTTTGCGTCGTCATGGGCTACGTCATCGGGCTGTATCTGGCAGCCTGGTTGCTCGGCTTTCCCACCGACGGTCTGTGGACCGAGCAACCCCGCATGGTGCTGGGCTATCTGCTGTTGAGCCTGACAGCCGGCGGCGCCCTGACCTACTATTTCATGAGCCGCGAGCAGTTGGCGGCGGCCAGCCAGGAGATGGCCTTTGCTGCCGCGCAGACCGAAGCAGCGCAGCGCCACGCCGCCGAATCCAGGCTGGTGCTGCTGCAAAGCCAGTTGGAGCCGCACATGCTGTTCAACACGCTGGCCAATCTGCGCGCCCTGATTGGCACCGACCCGGCTGCCGGCATCGCCATGCTGGACCACCTCAACGCCTACCTGCGCGCCACCCTGAACGCCTCGCGCGCCA
>JBAXFI010000103.1:0-8877 GCA_037139995.1 Comamonadaceae bacterium
GCACCCGCTTGAAGGAAACATCTTTCGGAATATCCACCACCACCGGACCCGGACGACCACTGCGGGCAATATGAAATGCCTTCTTCATGGTCATAGCCAGATCGTGCGCATCCTTGACCAGGAAATTGTGTTTCACCACCGGACGCGTAATTCCCACCGCGTCGCACTCCTGAAACGCATCGAGTCCGATGGCATGGGTCGGTACCTGACCGGTCACGATCACCATCGGAATACTGTCCATGTACGCGGTTGCTATTCCCGTCACAGCATTGGTGACACCGGGTCCGGAAGTGACCAAGGCGACGCCAACCTCACCGGTGGCACGCGCATAGCCATCGGCCGCATGCACCGCCGCCTGCTCATGGCGCACCAAAATGTGCTTGATGGTGCTCTGTTTGTAAAAAGCATCGTAGATATGGAGCACTGCTCCACCCGGGTAGCCCCAGATGTACTTCACGCCTTCGGCCTGCAAGGCTTTGACGAGGATCTCGGCGCCCCGCAGTTCCTGCTCGTCCGACGCTATGGTGGGCGCTTTACCTGAGCCTGTTGCGGTGACAGCCGAAGTGACTTCAGCTTTTGATATTTTCATGATCAACCTTTGTGAATTTCTCTGACGAAAAACCTTGGGTGCCCCTTCGCAAACATTTGTGGTGTCGCGTTGGGACTTAGAGCCAAAGCCATAAGCGCACTGATTCTTGCGCCGGACCATGACCCGTTTGCCTTTTGATTTGCAGGCAGCATTATGGCACTGCTGCTACGAATGCCAAAAATGGGCGGGAAAGTTCAATCCAAATGCCATAATCGGCGCCACTTAGCCCACCATCTTGCAAGGCAAGCACCTCTTGGCAACTGAACAGGAACTTTCTGATTTTTTGAAGAGCGTCGAAAAGCGCGCTTTCAAGCGATCGATCTACCACGTGCGCAACGAGGAATCGGCGCTGGACATCGTGCAAGACAGCATGATGAAGCTTGCCGAGCACTACGGGCACAAACCGGCGGCCGAGTTGCCCATGCTGTTCCAGCGAATTCTGTCGAATTGCACGCTGGACTGGTTTCGACGCCAAAAGACCAGGAACACCCTGTTCTCCAACCTCAGCGATTTCGAATCCGAGGGCGAGGACGGAGAATTTGATCTGCTGGGTACTTTGAATGCGCAAACAGAGTCGGAACAAGCGGAAAACCCCGAAACATCAGCACAACGGGCACAAACCTTGCATGCGATCGAGATCGAGATCCAGGAACTCCCTGGGCGTCAACGGGAAGCCTTCCTGATGCGTTACTGGGAGGAACTGGACGTAGCAGAGACTGCTGCGGCCATGGGTTGTTCGGAAGGCAGTGTCAAGACGCACTGCTCACGAGCCGTCCAGGCTCTCGGCAAGGCATTGAGGGCGAAGGGAATAACACTATGACCAATTCACATCTCTACCAAAATCTAGTGGCGCAGGATCGTTTCGGATTGCAGGTGGCAGCACGCCTGTCCGATGCTGCAGACGAACTGCCTTACGACATTTCCGAACGACTGCGCGCCGCCAGGACACGGGCTCTGACCCAGCGCAGGAGTGCGGCGCAGACCGCCAGCAGCGTGACCCGTTCTGGGGCAGCGGCCACACTGACTTTTGGGTCCGAGCACCTCAACTGGTGGGACCGCGTGGCAGCCGCCGCGCCCTTGCTGGCCTTGGTGCTGGGTCTGGTCGCGATCAATGTGATCCAGAACGACAAACGTGCGAACGAGATAGCCGAAATTGACGCCGCTTTGTTAACCGATGACCTGCCGCCGGCTGCCTACGCAGATCCCGGTTTCACACAATTCCTCAAGAGCAGAGCCGGGCAAGATTGAGAGTTTGGACATCAGCATGTTCATGCGCGCAGTAAATCAGCATCGGGTCCCATGGCAAGCAGGCACGCTGCTGGCTGGTGCCGCGTTTTGCCTGATGACAGCGCTGAGCATGCCAGCCTCGTGCGCCTTGGCACAGACCGTGGCAGCGAGCAGGGCCAGCAGTGCTGTACCAGCGGCGAAAAGTCCGGTAGCGGCCGCGAGTTCATCCAAGCCGGCATGGCAGGACCTGACGGCCGTGCAGCAGGTTTCACTCAAGCCTCTGGCTGCAAACTGGAACTCCCTGGGAATCTCGCAAAAGCGCAAATGGATCGCGCTGGCCCAGAATTACCCCAGCCTCACACCAACCGAACAGCTCAAACTGCACAGCCGCATGACAGAGTGGGTGTCCCTGAGTCAACAGCAGCGCGCGCAAGCCAGGCTGAATTTTGCCCAGGCCAAGCGGCTCACGCCTGACGAAAAGGCCGCCACCTGGAAGGCTTACCAGGAGCTCAGCCCCGAGGAAAAGCAAAAACTCGCCACCTCTGCGGTCAGCAAACCGGTGGGCGCTGCTGCCGCTGCCAAGCCGGTGCCAGCGCAAAAGCTGGCGGCCGTACCGGTAACGCGGCACAGCCCGAAGACAGCACCCAAAATGGCAGCATCAGACCCGAAGATCAATCACAACACGTTACTGCCGCAGGCACAGCCTGCGTCTGAGCCTGCCACGCCTCAAAAGAACTGATCGGCGCCCGCGCTGCCCTGATGAAACCCGCTTTGTCGACCCCCAGCTTGGCTCGCCGTATGGCCTGCTGGCTGTACGAAGGCGTGTTGATGTTCGGCGTCGTCTTCATTGCCGGCTATCTGTTTGTGACCTTAACGCAAACGCGCAATCCGATGGACAAGCGCCATGCCTTGCAGGCCTTCATCTTCGTTGTGGCCGGCATTTACTTCGTCTGGTTCTGGGCCAGGGGTCAAACCCTGGCCATGAAGACCTGGCACATCACGGTGCTTGACCTGGCGGGCAAACCTCTCACCCAAGGACGCGCCCTGCTGCGCTACCTGCTTTGCTGGCTATGGTTTGTCCCCGCACTGGCGGCCATGGCACCGTTCCAGCTGTCCGGCGCCGAATCTGTGGTGATCGCCCTGGGTTGGGTGGCGATCTGGGCTATCCTCAGCTACCTTCATCCGCGCCGGCAGTTCTGGCACGATGCCCTGGCCAGAACCCAACTGGTTTCAACGCCAACGCCAACCCCAACTCCTTAACAACCATGCCCCCAGCTTTTACCGTTTGCGTCTATTGCGGCTCCCGTCCAGGAATGAACCCCGAATTTGCCACGGCTGCACAGCAAGTGGGTAGCTGGATCGGGCACCATGGCGGACAGCTGGTTTACGGCGGCGGCAAGAGCGGCTTGATGGGGCTGGTGGCCGACGCTGCACTGGCAGCAGGCGCTTCGGTGGTCGGCGTCATTCCCCAGGCACTGGTGGACAAAGAGTGCGCCCACCTGGCTTGCACCGAGTTGCACATCGTCGACACCATGCACGAGCGCAAGCGCATGATGGCCGAGCGTGCCGACGCTTTTTTGGCGCTACCCGGTGGCATCGGCACCTTCGAGGAACTGTTTGAAGTCTGGACCTGGCGCCAGCTTGGCTACCACGACAAACCCATAGGCCTGCTCAACACGGCCGGCTACTACGACAAACTGCTTGATTTTTTGAATAGCGCCACCGCGCAGGACTTCATGGGAAGCTGGCAAATGTGCCTGCTGCGCTCGGCCACAGACGCGCCGGGTCTGCTCGCGGAATTGGTTGGGGCCGCTGGCATGTCGCCGGCCCCCCGGCTTGACCAGATTTAAACCGCCGATTCGTCCTGTTCACCCGTGCGGATACGCACGACGCGTTCGACACTGGTCACAAAAATCTTGCCGTCACCGATCTTGCCGGTATGAGCCGCCTTGACGATAGCGTCAACACAACGATCCAGGTCCTGCGTCTTGACCACCACTTCGACCTTGACCTTGGGCAGGAAGTCCACCACGTACTCGGCGCCGCGGTAAAGTTCGGTATGACCTTTTTGTCGGCCAAACCCCTTGACCTCGGTGACCGTCAAACCGGTCACCCCGCACTCAGCGAGCGCTTCTCGCACCTCTTCGAGTTTGAAGGGTTTGACGATGGCGGTAATCTGTTTCATGTCGGCGTTCCTTTAGTCTGTCGGCAAAGCTGATCCAATTATCACGCTCGAAACCGGTTGGTTATAGGATAACGCCAATCCTTGCCAAAACTGCGGTGTGTCACGCGAATACCGACTGGTGCCTGGCGGCGCTTGTACTCGTTGATTTTGATCAGGCGCGTGACCCGCTCGACGTCGGCGCGCTCAAAGCCGGCCACAATGATTTCCTCAATGCTCTGGTCGTTTTCCATGTAACGCTCCAGAATCGCGTCCAGCACCTCGTAGGGTGGCAAACTATCCTGGTCTTTTTGATCCGGACGCAGCTCGGCGCTCGGCGGCCGGGTGATGATGCGCTCCGGAATGGGTTCGCTGCCGGTGCCGTAGGGGTCGTTCAGGTTGCGCCAGCGCGCCAGCCGGAATACTGTCGTCTTCGCCAGATCCTTGATCACGGCAAAGCCCCCCGCCATGTCGCCATACAGTGTGCAGTAGCCGGTCGCCATCTCAGACTTGTTGCCAGTCGTCAGAACGATGCTGCCAAACTTGTTGCTCAGCGCCATCAGCAGCGTGCCCCGGATGCGGGCCTGAATGTTCTCTTCGGTGGCGTCTTCCGCACGTCCCTTGAACTCCAGCGCCAGCGACGCCTTGAAGGCTTCAAATTCCGGCACGATGGAAATCTCGTCGTAGCGTACCCCGAGGCGCTGCGCCATCTCACGCGCGTCGATCCAGCTGATGTCTGCCGTGTAGGGCGAGGGCATCATGACGCTGCGCACCCGGTCTTTACCCAGTGCATCGACCGCCAGGGCCAGCACCAGAGCCGAGTCGATGCCACCCGAGAGTCCCAGAATGACACTGGGAAAGCCATTCTTGCCGATGTAATCGCGCACGCCCAGCACCAGCGCGTCCCACAGGTCGGCCTCGGTCGAGCGCTCCGGCGTCACCAGCCCGGCCAGTTGCAGACCCGCTTGCGCCCGAGTCACCTGCACAAAGAAGCGGTCTTCCACAAAACTCGGGGCCCGCGCCGCAACCGTGCCATCGGCGCTCAGGGCAAAAGAATGCCCTTCAAACACGACCTCATCCTGTCCGCCGACCAGATGCGCATAGACCAGCGGCAAGCCACAGGCCTGCACCCGCTCGCGCATCATCAGCTCACGCTCATTGCCCTTGCCCAGGTGAAACGGCGAGGCATTGATGACCGCCAGGATCTCGGCGCCCGCTTGCCTGCTGAGTCGCGCCGGCGCCTCAAACCAGGCGTCTTCGCAAATCAGCAATCCAACCTTGACCTTGTGACCAGGTGCGCCGGCCTCAAAGACGCAAACCCCTTGCCCCGGTGTGAAGTAACGGCGCTCGTCAAAAACCTGATAGTTCGGCAATTCGCGCTTGGCGTAGGTCGCCAGCACCGCGCCTTCGCACAGCACGCTGGCAGCGTTGTGGCGATTCTGGACGGCTACGGAACGGGTTCGGCTGTCACCGCCGCTGGGGTGCCCAAGCACCAGCGTCAGGTCTTTTAACCCGGCCAGCTCACGGGCCACTGTTTTCACGGCATCATCGCAGGCAGCGATGAAAGCCGGACGCAGAAAGAGGTCTTCGGCGGCGTAACCGCAGATCGAGAGCTCGGGGGTCAGCACTAGGCGGGCACCTTCGGCGTAAGCTGAGCGCGCCGCGGCCACGATCTTTTGTGAGTTTCCGGGCAAGTCGCCAACCACCAGATTGAGTTGGGCAACGCAAATTTTGAGTGTCATGAACCGCAGCGATGAATGAAATGGTAAGCCAGTGAAGCGCAAGTCGAATGATTATGTCATCCGGGTGCTCGATTCGCCGGATCAGGTGAGTGCAGCAGACTGGAACGATCTGCTGCACTTGCAGAGCGAGCCGAGCCCCTTCATGCGCCACGAGTACCTGCTCGCCTTGCAGACGAGCGGCAGCGCCACTGCCGAGACCGGCTGGACGCCACGTTTCATCACGCTGCAGCAAAGCGGCTCCCTGGTGGCCGCTTGCGCCCTGTACCTCAAGACCCACTCCTATGGCGAGTACGTGTTCGACCAGGCCTGGGCCAATGCCTACGCACAGCACGGCTTGAGCTACTACCCGAAAGCACTGGTGGCGGTGCCGTTCACACCGGTGCCGGGGTCGCGTCTGCTGGCGCGCAGTGCGGCCGAGCGTTTGTTGTTGTTGCAGGCGCTGCTCCAGTGGTGCAAGGCAGAACAGCTGTCGTCCCTGCATCTGCTGTTTTGCAGCGTGGAAGATCTGCACGCTTGCGAGCAAGTCGGCCTGATGCTGCGCCACACAGTGCAGTTCCATTGGAACAATAATAATTATCGGGACTTCGACGATTTCCTGGCCTCCCTGTCGCAGGAGAAGCGCAAGAAGATCCGCCAGGAGCGGCGCAAGGTGGCCGATGCAGGGGTGAACTTTCGCTGCGCCACCGGCGCTGCCATGACGCCGCACGACTGGGACTTCTTCTATCGATGCTACGAGCGCACCTACCTGGAGCACGGCAACGCGCCCTACCTGAGCCGGGAGTTCTTTCGCATGATGGCCGGCACCATGCCAGAGAACTGGTTGCTCTTCATCGCGCAGCGGCAAGGTCAGGACATCGCTGCCAGCCTGATTGCCATTGACGCCAGCGGCGCCGTGCCAGTGGCCTACGGTCGCTACTGGGGCGCGCTGGAACGAGTCGACTGCCTGCACTTCGAAGCCTGCTACTACCAGCCGCTGCAATGGTGCATAGCGCAGGGCTACCAGCGCTTTGAAGGGGGCGCCCAGGGCGAGCACAAAATGGCGCGTGCCCTACTGCCGGTCAAGGCCAGCAGTGCGCACTGGCTGGCGCAGCCCGAATTCGCTGCTGCGGTTGAGCGTTTTCTGGAACGAGAAGATCAGGGCATTGGCCACTATCTTGAATCTCTGGGCCACCGCAGCCCGTTCAAAGTCGCGCCCAAGTAAAGTTAAACTGCTGCTCGACACAATCGAATCGGCAGAGTGCCCAAGAAAACCAGCAAAGCATGGCGACCAAAGCAAAGACAAGAAGCGAAATCGAAAGTCATCACCCCGCACCCAGCCCATGGCTGATCGCCATGGAATTTCGCGCTTTGTGGGAGTTGGGCGCGGTCCTGCCAGCCTGGCCCTTCCTGCGCAATGCGCCAGCGGGCGACGGCCACCCCGTCATCGTCTTTCCCGGCCTGTCGGCCAGCGATGGCTCCACCCTGCCGATGCGCGGCTTTCTGGAAAGTCTGGGGCACGATATGTCCGGCTGGAACCAGGGCTACAACTTCGGCCCGCGCGCCGGTGTCTTGCAGGCTGCCAAGCAGCAAGTGATAGACACATGCCAGGTGACGGGCAAGAAGGTCAGTCTCATCGGCTGGAGTCTGGGCGGCATTTATGCCAGGGAACTGGCCAAGGAACTGCCCGATAGCGTGCGCAGCGTCATCAGCATGGGAACGCCCTTTGCCGGCTCGCACCACAGCACCAACGCATGGCGCCTGTACGAACTCACCAGCGGGCGCGACATCCACGCCGAAGTGGCCCAGTTCGATCTACCGGCCGCGCCACCCGTTCCCACGACGTCGATCTATTCACGCACCGACGGCATCGTTGCCTGGCCGGCCAGCATCCAGCTACCCAGCCGCGCCAATCCCCTGACGGAGAATCTCGAAGTCATCGCCAGCCACATCGGCCTGGGCCTGAACCCCAGCACGTGGTGGGCCGTGGCAGACCGTCTCTCACAGCCCGAAGGCCAGTGGAGGCCGTTTGAGCGCAAGCGCGGTCTGCACGGCATGATCTTCCCGGACCCGACACGCTGATCAAGCCGCCAGGGCCTGCGAGCGCTCTTCAGGGATGCAACTTCTTGTAGTTGGCAATGCCGTCCATGATCTCGGCGTGCGCCGACTCCGGCCCTTCCCAACCCAGAATCTTGACCCACTTGTTGACTTCCAGGTCTTTGTAGTGCTCAAAGAAGTGGGCAATCGTCTTCAGGCGCACCGGGCTCAGGTCTTCGGGTTTCTTCCAGCGCGTGTAGAGCGACAGGATCTTGTCAATCGGCACCGCCAGCACCTTGCCGTCCATGCCGGCCTCGTCCTCCATCTTCAGGATGCCGATGGCGCGGCAGGTCACCACCACACCCGGAATCAGCGGCACCGGTGTAATCACCAGCACGTCCACCGGGTCGCCATCGCCCGAAATCGTCTTGGGCACATAACCGTAGTTGGTCGGGTAGTGCATGGCCGTGCTCATGAAGCGGTCCACAAAAATCGCACTGGTCTCCTTGTCCACCTCGTACTTGACGGGGTCGGCATTCATCGGGATTTCGATGATCACGTTGAAGGAATCGGGAACATTTTTGCCGGGTGTGACATTGTCTAGAGACATGACGGATCCTTGGTAGAAATTCGCATTGAGCCAACTCAGGATTGGCTAGGTATTAACCCTGATTTTACTGACTAGCACCTTGCTGCAGCGAGAAATCGGCATTTTTCACGGTACAGTCCCCCGGTTGGCCAATCGCCTGCATCAAGACCTTGTTGTTTGATGTTTCGCGGCGAGGAAGCAACGCAGCGGGGGTGCCGATTGCGCTGCACCCCTACTTAGCGAACCAACGACAGGAGTTTTTATATGACAGGCAACTCGGCGCTCATTTTGGCGCTCATTTGTGGCTTTATTGCCGTGGCTTACGGCTTTTGGGCCCGCAGCTGGATTCTTTCACAGGATGCCGGTAACGCGCGCATGCAGGAAATTGCAGCCGCCATTCAAACCGGTGCTGCCGCCTACCTGGCGCGGCAATACAAAACCATCGCCATTGTTGGCGTCGTGCTGGCTATTTTGATCGCCGTCTTTCTCGATCAATTGAGCGCCATCGGCTTTGTGATTGGTGCGGTGCTCTCGGGCGCTTGCGGCTTCATCGGCA
>JBAXFI010000104.1:0-8699 GCA_037139995.1 Comamonadaceae bacterium
CGTTGGTCGATCACCGATGCAACGTGCTCATCAGTGGAGCCACGTCGTCGGGCAATACGATAGAGATATTAGACACCCGCTGACTGCTAAAGTAAGAGGCAGTGGAACTCCAGACCAAGCCAATTACAAACCTGCGATGACAGTATCGATCGATCGAACCGCTCCCCTGCGAGCCGCGATCTACTGCCGCATCTCTCAAGACAGAAGCGGTGAGGGACTCGGAGTTGAACGTCAGCAGGAGAAGTGTCTAGCCCTTGCCGAGACCGAAGGTTGGGAGGTTGTCGGCATCTACGTTGATGACAACGTCTCTGCTTACTCTGGCAGCGTCCGTCCCAAGTTCGATGAGTTGCTCGGCGATATTGAGGCGGGCAAAATCGATGCTGTTTTGGCGTGGCACGTTGACAGGCTTTACCGCGGATTCAACGACCTCGAACGTATCGTCAAGGTGATCCGAAAGACCAAAGTCGTTGTTCGCACGGTCATGGCTGGCGATGTCGATCTCAGCACTGCCGCAGGCGTGTTGATAGCCGAAGTATTTACTTCAATCTCCAAGCATGAATCTGCCCAGAAGGGTGAACGGATACGAGCAAAGCACGCTCAGTCCGCACGTATGGGACTCGCTCATGGGGGCATGCGCCCCTACGGCTATGAGCGAGTAAGTAATAAGCCCGGAACCCTCGCAATAGTTGATGCTGAAGCGGCGATCATTCGAGAGGCCGCCACAAGAGTCCTCGCCGGTGAGTCGGTACGAGCGGTGGTACTCGACTTCCAGCGGCGCGATGTACCGACCGTGCGGGGCGGACCGTGGCGGCCAAAGGCGCTCGCCGATATATTGCGATCGCCACGCATTGCTGGCATCCGTCCGACAGGTGGCGCTCCCGGCGCTGCGGCCACATGGCCAGAGATCGTCGATACAGCGATCTGGCGGCGGTTAACCGCCGTGCTGAACAACCCAACCCGCGGACGGATGCCCCGTTCTTACCTACTTGCCGGAACGCTTTTTTGTGGCAGGTGTGGGTGCCGTCTGTACTCAGCGAGCAGTAGAAACCAAGGCGTAGTACGACGCAGATACCACTGTCGACCAGAGGAGCCGAGTGCGTGCGGTCGGCTAAGTGTTGAAGCCAAAGTCGTCGAGGCTTATGTGACTGGCTTGGTATTCGGCGCGGCGCAGAGTGCTGACCTTGGCCAAGTCCGGAGTGAGCGCCGCTCGGAAGATCAAGCCCGCCTCGCAGCGAGCCTCGACGAAGACGAGCGTCAGCTCAATCAATGGGCTGAGGATGCGGGTAATCGGTTGATAACTCGCACCGAGTATTTCCATGTCCGTGCGCCGATCGAGGAGCGCATCAGTGAGGCTAAAAAAGGTCTGGCGCGTCTGGCACCGGATGATCCGATCCCTGCCGACATGGCTGACGTGCTAGGCCGGTGGGAGACTCTCTCCTTCGAACAGCGACGGGCTGTAATAGCTCTATTCGTCAGCAAGGTGTCCATCAACCCTGCGGCTCACCACGGCGGTCGGTTCGATCCGACCCGAGTACGCGTGGAGTGGAGGGCATGAGGATCATCAGCGTTGCCGTCGAATAGTGATGCTTGCATTTGGTTGATCGAACTTTGCGGGCAAGAGCGTGTCGCCGAGGGTCGGTTGCAGTTGCGCGATAGCTGCGGTGCTTGTGGCTTCACCATTCGGAAGTGGCCAAATCAAGCCGTCGAACTCAAGCTCGTCTACCTTGAACCAGACGCAGCGATTCGATTGCCCGTCATCGAGGACGACCCCGACTTCGTCGACCTTTCCGAAGTTGTCATCGATTTCGTCAGTCTCAGCGCATTTTAAAAACTGCACGGTGCCAACACGCCCGACGAAGCGAGGCCATGACCCAGATGACTGTTGCTTCCGCTGAACGCGGACTCGTTCACCGATGCTCCAGCTACGCACAGCCCCGTGGATGGGGCTGTGAGCCTCGCTGGCGACGGCTGGGCTGTCTTGTACCCGAACGATGGCGGCGACGCTCACGTTGCGTCTTCTGGCAACGTTGTGCTGGGTTACACGGCTCACCGGCGAGGAAGGTTGTTCGGCATAGAGAAGTCGTAACCGTTGACTACCTGCTCCCGCGTCCTGGTGCTGTTTTTGCGTGTCGTTGAAGTAGTTGGTGTTCATTTCTTTGGTGTCCTCTCGTTGGATGATGGCCGTTGCTTAGTGTTGCTAGGGGCTGTGGGGTTTGATTGGCCGTCACGGAGGATGGCGTGGAGGCTGACGAGTGTGTGGCGGTCGTCGGTTGGGCTACTGAGACCTTGCGCAGCGCGCCGCAGTGGTGCGTCGCGTCGACCCTGTTCGATCAGTTCGCGCTCGCGGTTGGACCATCCGGAGATGGCAGCCACGGTTGCGATGGTTGCGGTCACGGATCAGGTTGCCGAGTGCTCGGTGCGGAGGAGAGCATTGGCGTAGTCGAGGTGCACAGAGTTGGTCGACGCACCGGGCATGAAGTCGGCAACGGTGAGACCGTGCAGCTTCGCTATCTTCTTGTACTTCGCCAAGGAGTTGGCACTGGCCTGGATAGGACAACCGTTTGCCTCACGGAGGAGCATGGAAATGGCTGGATCGAGAACCTTTTTTGTCTGCTCGTCAGCGTCTTTGAACATGGCAGCCCAACGCTTCGACCCCACGGTGGCACCGAAGCCTGCTCGCTCGAAGAATGAGCGGTGGAGGCTGGCGATGTTCTGGGTGTTGAGGTCCGCCAGAGTGATGATCCCACGCTCTTTAAGGACGGCTTTGCGCGTTAGCACTTCGCATCGAACCTGCCCCTCGGCTTCGATGGCCAGAGACCGGAGACGTGACTTCTCCGTTCGGTCATGCGTCTTCGCAACGCGAGAAAGAATCTCCTCGTCTTTGGCGTAGATGGTCGTTTTCCACCTTTTGCCAGAACCCACACGAACAGATGTCAGTTCCTTGTGGTGTTCGTAGCTGACCGTGGGCGGGTGATAAGGAACATCGAGCGACCGCAAACCATCGAGCAATGAGGTAGTCGTCGCAGCAGATGGTGACAAGAAGTCCAACGTCGCGTCGAGCCTCATGATCTCCAACTCGTCAAACGGTGTCGCCCATTCCACGAAACGGCAGGCTTCGAACCACAAGTCTTCGGTGCTATTCATTACGTCCGTCACCGAAGACGGTGCAAGATTGTTGCCCTTTACGTAGTTGGGAACAGAGAACTCAAACGCCGCCGTCGGCACCTCATCTCTGAGATTCACGATCAACATGACATGTTTCCGGAGCTGAACAGTTCGGGAGATGTCCGTAGATGCACTGCCGTTTCGTGAGCTATAGAACGAACCCCACGTTTGGCTCGATGGGCGACGAGCGAGAACGCCGCGCAACCGGATGGTGTCGACACCAACAATGCCGGTCCGATGAGATTCGTTACCCTCAAAATTTGGGAGTGATTGGGACCTATTAGTAAGGCGAACGTCGATCGACGACGGAGAAGCAAGCATGTCAGTGCGCTCATGCCCACAATGCCCGTGCAGGCGTGATCGGGTTCGTCAGTACCGAAGCGCGACCGTGCGTTTCGCCGGGTCGACTGGACATACCGTTACCGGCCATCAACATCACTCTGTCCTGCGACTAGCGATGCCACTTGTGAGGCTCGGACCAACACGCGATGTCCAACGCGGACCGCGGTGAGACCACCCTGCTCGATCAGCCGTCGGATCGTGCTGACCGACACGCCAGTGATCTTCGCTACCTCCGGTAGTGGCATCAACCGGTCCTCGTTGGTGTGCATGGCGCTCCCTTGTCTTCTTGTTGTTCTTGGAGCGTCAGCTTGTGCTCGACACCCCCTACAATGCAACGAAACTTTGAGGACATTTGGAGGACGCGTCGTGACAGCAAATGCCACCGAGATCGCCACGCAGTTGGCAGAGTTGCCTGTCGATTCCTTCAGCGTCGGCAAGAGAAACGAGTGGCATGCGCACTTGCCCGGATCGCACGATGGCATCACCCTTCGGTTCGCCGAGACCTTGCCGAGGGACGCTCATCGCCGGGTCGTGACGGGTCCACAAAGCCCCCCACACAAACTTGTGATGGACTTCGCCCGGCTCCATGCGTCGGAGCGTCCCGCAGTCGCCGTAGCAAAGTTCGCACGGCGGTACGGACCCCTCTACCTCTGCGAGCATGACCTTCCGAACACTCACTCGCCGCTTCGACTACTGCCAACTGAGTCAGGGCTTTCGCGGTGCGCAGTAGGTGACCCCGTCATTGAGTCAGTGGAAGCATGGCTCCGGTGGTCGAGGCGAATCGATGCATTCATCATGCTCCGCACGTCCCTTGCTCACGGCAAACGCGGAGACCCAGCTCTTTGGAGTGAGATCGCCCCCCTCTTCCCGCAGTTTGCCCAACCTCCGCTGAGCATCGCGACGTTCGACGACCCTCGGTACAAGAAACGCTTATCGGAGATCGAGGTGAAGAACACCGGTTCGATCACGCTCGGTCCGATACAACTGAAACTCTTCCCGACCCCCCAATCGGCGTTCGCCTTCGGCATCCGACAGATGCTCCAACTAGGCGATGTCCTTCCGGTCATGCGATGGGTTTCGACCCGCGCGCCGGAAGTGTTCGTCAGCGCCAGCACGCTCTTTGGAAGCATCGCGCTGGAGCTAGCCGAGGTATCGGCGATGAATCGCGAATTGAAGATGTGCGCGTACCGCAAAGGGCACTGGTACGCCCCAGATTCGGGCGACCACGACACAACGAACTGCTGCGGTGACCAAACCTGCCAACGGGAGCGCGACGCAGCCCGTAAACGCCGCTCCCGGTCATCAACGCAACAGTGAGCAATCCGCTAGACCCGCCTTCGATAACAGTCAGATGCGCTTAGGCAACCACGCCGGGCGCGGGGCGCAGCCAAAGAGGCGTTCGCACGCTTTCTTGATGACACCAAGTTCAATGCGAATCAGATCGAGTTCATCAACTTGATCGTCGACGAACTCGCCAACAAAGGCATCATCGCTGCTTCACGATTCTACGAATCGCCATTCACCGACATCAGCGCCATTGGTCCAGACGGATTGTTCACCTCAGCTCAGGTCGACGAAATGGTTTCGATCATCAACGACGTAAAAGCAAACGCTGCGGCCTAATCCTTCAGCGTCTATTGCGTTCGCGCTTGGACCTAATGAAAAAGTCGTTGTCACGCAACACCTCATGCTTTTGGTTACGCACCCGATCACACGCGGCTGCGATGAGTTCGGTGAGTTTGTCGATCTGATCCTCGGATCGAACGATCGCCGCAACTGGATTGGAAAGAGCGTCCAAGAGTTGGGTGTAATGTTCGCCAACCTCAAGACGAGGGGCGAGTTGTCGCATAACGGGCATGGTGCCGTTATGAGAAGGAGAGCCACCGATGCCATATTTCATTGACCTTGACAGCCGCACAGTGATTGTGAAAAGCCCCGGAAAGAACCCCATGCCCCGCGAGGCAGTGGTCGACAGCGAGACCGCCGTTGCGTGTGGCTTGAAGTCCGGTCAGCTGCTCACTGCGGAACAGGTTCGGGCGCTACGTGACGGTTCTGTCAGCGCGTATCGGGCGGCGACGGCCAATTCCGGTCTTGTCGATCCTGCTGTTGACCTGTCGACGAGTCCCACCTCGGGCACGGCGGCGACGGCCAATTCTGGTCTGGTCGATCCTGATGGGTATGCGGCGACGAATCACGAACGTACTGACGCAGGTGCTGAAGCTGTTTTCTGGACGACGATCATTGCGATGCTGGCATGGCTTGTGGCCGGTGTCGGCTCGATCGTTCAAAAGCACGCCGCTGACGTACGGATAAGGGAAAGCTACGACATCTCCGCAATCCAGATTCAGCAACTGAATGGCTCCGTGACGGCGCACGTTCTCGTCGCGCTGGTCGTCGCTATGGGTCTGACGGTCCCGTTGATGATTGCGCTCTTGTCGAGGATCGTGACCGTCCTGGAGACCAGCACTCTGAGGCGCGTCGGGTGAACCTGACTTCCGGTCAGACCCAGTGATGGTCACCAAGCTTTTCGGTGGTTCACTAGCGCCCCGTCAGGGGCGAGTAACAATTCTCGATACTGATGCGGGATACCACTTGCCGCCACTGCGCGGTTGCAACCCTTCGGCATCGAGCACGCTGATTATCTCTCGGAGGCTGTGGCCGCTGGCGTTCAAGTCGCGGATGCGAGCCACGGTTTCTTGCATAACGGGGTCAGGCAGCAAGTTGCCTTGATGGTCGGATGTAAAGCCAAAGGGTGGTGCTCCGCCGATATAGCCACCTTGGCTGGACTTCTCACGCTTGCCTTTCGTCATCCTCTGACGGATTAGACCACGTTCAAGCTGAGCGAACACACCACGCATCTGTCGAACTGCGGTTCGCATTGGATCGTCAGGATCATCTTCAAGAACCTCGCCGTTATCGCCCAGCGAGTAGACCCGACCGCCGTTGCCCCACACCTCAGCGAGTACGCCCTCCTGCTGGGTCATCTGCCTCGCTAAGCGGTCTAGCGAGGTGATCACCATTGCATCGGCCTTGCGGCTCCTGATGGCCGCTAGCGCGTCATAGAGGCCTTCTCGGGTGTCGATGCCATTAGCTCCGCTGATGCCTTCGTCGGAACACCACTCAACGACACGGTGGTCATTGGCTTTTGCCCACCGACGAATCTCGGATCGTTGCGCATCGAGACCGAAGCCTTCTTTTGCTTGCTTCTCGGTTGAGACACGGATGTAGGCGACAAGCTTCATTGATCCAAAGTGTATCGTTACTTGTAAGAAACGTTACACACCTGCTTATCGGCCTGCCGCTAGAAGCTTGCCGAAGTAAACGGTGACCTGCATCTATACCGTTTCGCCATCGAGCGCCTTCAAGTCGTGTGAAGGTTCCAGTTCGCGCGAGTCTGCGCGATGCGTTCTTTTACTTCTGCTCTTGCTGGTGCTGCTGTCACCGCCATTGTTGTGTCTGGTTCCATCGCGATTGCTGCGATTCCTGACTCGACCACGAAGGTCATCACCGTTTGTTACACGAAGTCGTCGGGCGCATTGCGACTGATCGATAAGCAAGCCAAAGCGACCTGTAACACCAAAACTGAGATCGAGCTGAGCTGGAACCAGCAAGGAGTCAAAGGCGACCAAGGTTTGCAAGGTTTACTCGGTGCGACCGGTCCAGCAGGTGCGAATGGTCAGAACGGGTTCAATGGCTTGAACGGACAAAACGGCCTCAACGGAACAAACGGGATTCCGGGCTTGGCAGGCGCTGCAGGGCATGACGGTTTGAACGGTGCACCAGGCGCAGTCGGAGTCAAAGGCGACCCTGGCGCACCCGGTGCGAACGGTGCCGACGGTGCCGACGGTGCACCAGGTTTGCAAGGTCCCCCCGGTGTTGATGGCCTAAACGGCGCACCTGGACGCGACGGCATTGACGGGGTCTCGATGTCGTGTGCGAACGAACTTGCCCTCAAGCAAGCGGTGTCAGCATTCACGCTTACGCCCGCATGCGAGCCGCCGCCTCCACCGCCACCGCCACCTCCCACGTCATCAGCTCAGCTCGCTGCCGGGGTCTACCATTCGTGTGCGTTGCTTGCGGATACCACGGTCAAATGCTGGGGCTGGAACGCCTACGGGCAACTTGGTAATGGTACGAACACTGATTCGAATACTGCGGTGACGGTGACTGGGATTACCGGTGCTATTGCGATCACCGCCGGGCAATACCATTCGTGTGCGTTGCTTGCTGATGCCACGGTCAAGTGCTGGGGCTACAACGGCTACGGGCAACTTGGTAATGGTACGAACACTGATTCGAATACTGCGGTGACGGTGTCTGGGATTACCGGCGCTACTGCGATCACTGCCGAGTTGCTCCATTCGTGTGCGTTGCTTGCAGATGCCACGGTCAAATGCTGGGGCTACAACGCCCAAGGGCAACTCGGTAACGGTACGAACACTAATTCGAATACTGCGGTGACGGTGTCTGGGATTACCGGCGCTATTGCGATCACTGCCGGGCAATACCATTCGTGTGCGTTGCTTGCTGATGCCACGGTCAAATGCTGGGGCTACAACTTCTACGGGGGACTTGGTAATGGTACGAACATTGATTCGAATACTGCGGTGACGGTGTCTGGGATTACTGGTGCTATTGCGATCACTGCCGGGTACCAACATTCGTGTGCGTTGCTTGCTGATGCCACGGTCAAGTGCTGGGGCTACAACGGCTACGGGCAACTTGGTAATGGTACGAACACTGATTCGAATACTGCGGTGACGGTGTCTGGGATTACTGGTGCTACTGCGATTACCGCCGGGCAAGACCATTCGTGTGCGTTGCTTGCTGACACCACGGTCAAATGCTGGGGCTACAACTCCTACGCGCAACTCGGCAACGGCACGAATATTGGTTCGAACACTGCGGTGACGGTGACTGGGATTACTGGTGCTACTGCGGTCACTGCCGGGTACTTCCATTCGTGTGCGTTGCTTGCTGATGCCACGGTCAAATGCTGGGGCTACAACGGCCACGGTATGCTCGGTAACGGCACGACCACCAATTCGAACACTGCGGTGAGCGTGATCGGGCTGTAGCCCGCGCCCACTGCAACCGCACCGTCCCTTGATCGGGACGGTGCAGTTACTGAACACGTCTACGCCGTTTCGCCGACCAGCTCTGTCAGGTCGGGCGCATGATTAGCGAGTTCG
>JBAXFI010000105.1:0-8650 GCA_037139995.1 Comamonadaceae bacterium
ACTAAAGCTCAGTGAGCGGCAGATGCCGTGATCCAGGCAGCGGTTTGGGCCACGACCTCAGCCTCAATGCCATTGAAGCCGTGGTACGCGAAGGCTTCACAGGGGTCGCCTCGCGCCTCGCCACCCTGAAACGCCAGCAACTGTTTGCGCGGTGACTGCGTGAACTTTTCCATCATGGACCTCACCTCGCTGAAACGGCACAAGGCACAGCCGTCCTGCTCGTGATGCACCACCAGCACGGGAATGCGCAACTGGCCCAGCGGCATGGCGGCAACGGCGCGTTCTCTGCGGTCTGTGACGATGCTCGAGCTCAGCACCAGTCCATCGGGCCCATCGGGACCGGCAAGTTCCAGCGCTGCAAAGGCGGCCGATTGGGTGCCACGGCTGGTGCCCATCAGCCAGACCGGCAATTTTGTCTTTTCACGCAACGAGGTGATGGTGGCCTTGATGTCCGACGCATGCTCTGCTGTTTGTCGAAAGCCATTCAAAAAGGGGTACGACTGCCGGTCAGAGGGCGCGTCCAGCACAGCCACCGTCAAGCCCTGATCAACAAACAGTTGGCGGCTGCGTACCAGAAAGTTGCCTTCTCCCCACCGGAAGGAACCGTTCTGAAAGATCTGCAGGCCGCCATGCCCACCGGCGAGCAGGATGAGCACTGCTTTTGGCGCAGGGGGTGTCAACAGCAAAATTCTCTGCGAGACGCCGGGACGGCTGGGTAGATCCACCACACTTTGCGTGCTTTGCGCCTTGGCCGGCGCCACCAGAGCGACCAGCAGTGAAGCCAGGCAGGTGATCCCGAGCAGCTTCATGCGTACCACTTCACAAAGTCATCGACCTTGGTTCGTGAACTTTGGTAGCTGTTGAGTTTGGCCTGCGGGTCCGGATATCCCAGCGAGATGCCGAGCATCAGCTTCTTGCTGCTCGGCAAAGCCAGAAAGTCGCGCACCGCGTCGGGGTAGTGCGTGAGCGAGGCCTGCAGGCAGGTGCCCAGACCCCGCGCGTGCGCTGCCAGCGCCAGCGTCTGTGTGAACAGCCCCATGTCGAAAATCGACCACGGGCTCAGGCTGCTGTCCAGAAAAAGAAACAACACGCAGGGCGCACCGAAGAAACGGTAGTTCAGCAGCCGCAACTCGTTTCTGGCGCTGGCATCGTCGCGTTCGACCTCGAGCACCCGAAAGCGCCGCGCGTTGTGCTCGCTGGCGCGACTTGCCAGCTCAGCAGGCCAATGCGCGGGTACCGGTATCTCGGAACTGCTGGGCACACTGGCGCTGGCCAGGTCGAACAGAATCCGGCTCAGGGCGTCGCGGCGCTCGCCGCTGACCACCGCTACCTCCCATGGTTGCGTGTTGGTGTAGGAGGGGCTGCAACTGGCGAGTCGAAGAATGTTGCGCAAAGTCTCTTCGGCTACCGGTGTCGATTTGAAGCCGCGTACGCTGCGGCGGGTTTCTATGCCTTCGAGTAAATCCATGGTCATGCTCCGGTATTGAGTGAGTGCATTTTGTCATTCGCCGCGTGCTGTTAATCTTGCAGCATGTCGTCAAGCCATTATTCACAATTGTTTGCGCAGCGCCAATTCATGCGCTTCTGGCTGGCGCGCCTGGCCGGCGTGACGGCGAACCAGATGCTGATGGTCGCCGTGGCCTGGCATATGTACGAGATCACGTCGAGCGCCTGGGACCTGGGGCTGGTCGGCCTGTTCCAGTTTGTGCCGGCACTGGTGATGACCTTGCCAGCCGGGCATCTGGCCGACCGGCTGCACCGCGGGCGCATCTTTGCCACTTGCATGCTGGCACAGGCCTTGGTGGCCCTGCTGCTGGTGCTCGCCACGCCCGGCGGCTTTGCCACACGGGAGCTGATTTTTGCGCTGTCGGTGGTGCTGGGCATCACGCGCGCTTTTCAGATGCCGGCGCAGCAGGCACTCACGCCTTTGCTGGTGCCGCAGCAACTGTTGCAGAGCGCCATTGCCATGAGTTCCAGCGGCATGCAGGTGGCCATCATCTGCGGACCGGCGCTGGGAGGCCTGCTGTACGTGATGGGTGCGACGGTGGTTTACGCCACTTGTGTTGTGCTGCTCTTGCTCGCGGGCGCGCTGACGCTACTGGTGCGATACCAGCACCGCGCCGCCGGCCTGGCCGCGTCCTGGAGCACGGTACTGGCCGGCTTCCACTTTGTCTGGCAGCGCAAAGTCCTGCTGGGTGCGACCTCGCTCGACCTGTTTGCTGTGCTGCTAGGGGGCGCCACTGCCTTGCTGCCGATTTATGCGCGTGACATCCTGCACACCGGCCCGCTCGGGCTGGGCTTGCTACGTGCGGCGCCCGCTGTGGGTGCGCTCGCCATGTCACTGTTCCTGATGAGGTTCCCGTTGCGTCACCGCGTTGGGCATCGCCTGCTGGCGGCTGTCGCTGTGTTTGGTATGGCTACCGTGCTGTTTGGGCTATCGACTCATTTTGCTGTGGCGCTGCTTGCGTTGGCAATCACCGGTGCGGCCGACAACATCAGCGTGGTGATCCGCCTGACGCTCGTGCAACTGGAAACGCCCGACGAGATGCGCGGGCGTGTCGCGGCCGTCAACTCGATCTTTATTGGGGCGTCCAATCAACTCGGCGAATTCGAGTCCGGTGCCACGGCGGCCCTGTGGGGGCCGGTGGGTTCGGTGGTGGCAGGGGGCATAGGCACCCTGCTGGTGGCGGCCGCGTGGCTGCGCCTGTTTCCGGCGCTGGCACGGCGCGACCGCCTGCTTTGACAGGTCGCTATTTGACGACCATGGCGGTAAAGGGCCAGACGTAAGCCTGCAGGGTGACAAAGATGCCGACCAGGCTGGCCAGAGCGATCGAGTGGAAGAACACGTAGCGCAGGATGTCGCCTTCGTGGTCAAACCAGCGTGTCGCCGTAGAGGCCACCACAATCGACTGTGCGTCGATCATCTTGCCCATGACCCCGCCCGAACTGTTGGCTGCACCCATCAGGTTGGGTGACAGACCGAGCTGTTCGGCTGCGACTTTTTGCATGCCACCAAACAGCACGTTGCTGGCAGTGTCGGATCCGGTCAGCGCGACGCCAAGCCAGCCCATCAAGGTGCCGAAGAAGGGATAGAGGAAGCCGGTGGTGGCAAAGGCCAGACCGAGCGTCGTGTCCAGACCCGAGTAACGTGTGAGTGTGCCCAGGCCCAGCATCAGGACGATGGTCAGCAGCGAGTAGCGGACCAGCCACAGCGTGCGGCCATAGGCGCCGATCAGTTGGCCGATGCTGAACTTCAGCGTCAGTCCGCCGACGAGTGCCGCCAGCAGGATGCCGGTGCCGGTGGCTGAGAGCAGGCCAAAGACATAGATCGCACCTTCCTTGGTCGGTTTGGAAACCACGGGTGCCACTTTTTCCACCATCTGGTGCAGGCCGTCCATCGGGAAGGCTGGTGCAAAGATGCCGTTGAAGAAGGTCTTGACCGATGGCAGGCCCCAGGCAAAGACGAACACGGTAAGAATGATCCAGGGCACCCAGGCGCGGATCACATCGGCGCGCGGATGTTGCTTGATGGCCACCGGAGCCTGTGCCGTGCCACCGTCAGCTTCATGACCCTTGAGCGAGACCGAGCGCCAGATTTCCTTGGGTTGCCAGACGCGCAGAAAGAGCACCAGGCAGGTCATCGAGACCAGCGCTGCGATCACGTCCACCAGTTCCGGCCCCATGTAGTTGGAGACCAGGAACTGCGGAATGGCAAAACTCAGGCCTGTTACCAGAATCGCTGGCCAGATTTGCATCATGCCCTTGCGGCCGGCAAAGGCCCAGATCAGCCAGAATGGCACCAGCAGCGAGAAGAAGGGCAGTTGACGGCCGATCATGGCCGACACCGCCATCAGGTCGTAACCATGCACCTTGGCCAGTGTGATGACCGGCGTGCCGAGGGCGCCATAAGCCACCGGCGCGGTGTTGGCGATCAGGCTCAGGCCGGATGCGGCGAGCGGCGAGAAGCCCAGACCGATCAGGATCGCTGCCGTCACGGCAACCGGCGTGCCGAAGCCGGCTGCACCTTCAAAGAAGGCGCCAAAGGCAAAGGCAATCAGCAACAGTTGCAAACGCCGGTCTTCGGTGATGCCGGCAATCGAATCCTGCAACACCTTGAACGAGCCGCTTTGTTCCGTGAGCTGATGCAGGAAGATGATGTTGAGCACGATCCAGCCGATCGGCATCAGACCCGTCATGCCACCCAAAATGGCCGCCTTGGCCGCCATCTCGGGCGGCATGCCGTAGCCGATGATGGCGATGAGCAGCGCCGCGGCCAGACCGGCAGCGGCGGCGATGTGCGCCTTCAGATGTAAAAAACCAAGCCCTATCAGCATCACGGCGACGGGTATCGCCGCTGCCAGCGTCGACAGCGCCATGCTGTGAAACGGGTCATAAACTTGTTGCCAAACCATGTAAGTCTCCTCTAAAAAAAATGAACAAATCCCTGAACGAAAATCAGCAAAGCGCAGCCAGTTCCTGACGGCTGCACTCCTCCAACAGATAGGCAATGGAACGATAGGGGCGACCGGCCTCGGCAGTGAGTCCGATCTCGCAGGTGCGGTTGGTGGAGACACCCTCGCAGCAATTGGCTGGCAGGGCGCCGTGCAGCTTGCGCAAGGCGTGCGAATTGAGTTCCGGCACGACAAAACCACGGTCGCCGCCAAAGCCGCAGCAGGTGACACCGGCGGGCTCGGCGATCTGCTCGGCACAGGCCTGTAGGACCTTGCGCAGCTTGGCGTCCGACCCCGTGCGCCGCACACTGCAGTTGATGTGCAGTGCCACCGGTTCCGTCTTGCGGGTCAGACGCAGGCGCGGCAGCAGAGCGTCGTGCGCGAATTCATGAAAGTCGTACAAGGGCAAGCGTCCCGCCAGGACTTTTTGCATGCGCACCGAGCAGGTGCTGGCGTCCATGATGACCGGGTAGTAGCCGCCCTGGCCGTCGTCGGCCGCTTTCAGCAAGGCCGCGATGACAAGGTCGGACATCTCATCGGCTTCTTTGGCCATGCCTTTGCTGGCCATCATCTGGCCGCAGCACAGTTTGTCAAAACCTTCGGGCAGGCGTGGCGCGTAACCGGCACGCACCAGCAAGGTCATGATGACCTCGGGCAGCGTCGCTTCATTTTTGCTGTTGGCGCCAAAGATGCGCCCACCGCAGGCAGGGAAATAGACCACCGGATCGCCCGCACCGCGGTACGGAGCGGGGGCCTTGCCGGCCAGCGGCATGCCGCGTTTCCAGCTGCCCCCTGAGAGGCGAGCTACCAGGCTCTCGCCCACCACCGCGGTGGCTGCGTGACCCAGCGTGAGACCGATGCGCGACAGGCTGGCTACCTTGCCAAAGTTGTCCGCAGTCCATTGCGCCACCTGGTGCGGTGTGGCGCCCATGGCACGGCCACGGAGCAGACGCGTCAGTTCGCCGGTGTCTATGCCCACCGGGCAGGCGGTCGAACACAGGCCGCAACCGGCGCAGGTGTCCAGACCGTAGTAGGCAAAGTCTGCTTCGACATCGGCGCTGCTTTCGCCGTCGGCTTTTCGGCGCGACAGTTCGCGCCAGCTGACGATGCGCTGGCGCGGTGAGAGAGTGAGCAGGTGCGAGGGGCACAGCGGTTCGCAAAAGCCACACTCGATGCAGCGGTCGACGATGGCCTCGGCGGCCGGCATGTGCTTCAGGTTCTTCAGATGGGCTTGCGCATCGTCGTTCAGAATGACGCCGGGGTTCAATAACTGCTCCGGATCGAACAACTGCTTGATGCGGCGCATCAGGTCAGTGGCCTGTTTGCCCCACTCTTTCTCGACAAAGGGCGCCATGTTGCGACCGGTACCATGCTCGGCCTTGAGCGAACCGTCGTATTTGTCAACCACCAAGGTGCAGACATCGTCCATGAAGCGCGCGTAGCGCTCGACCTCGGCGACGTCGGAGAAATCCTGCGTGAAGACGAAGTGCAGATTGCCTTCGAGCGCGTGGCCAAAGATGATGCCCTCGGCATATCCATGCTTGCGCAGCAGGGCCTGCAGATCCAGTGTGGCCGCTGCCAGCGATTCGATCGGAAAAGCGACGTCCTCAATGATGACGGTGGTGCCAGTGCGGCGCATGGCGCCAACCGAGGGGAAGGTGCCCTTGCGTACTTTCCAGTACATCTCGCAGATGCTGGGATCGGTCGAGAATTCAGGTGGCTCGATCGTGGCGATGCCTTGCAGGGCGCCGAGCGCTACGTCGATCTTCAACTGCAGAGCCGCCTCGGTCTGGGCGCGCACTTCGATCAGCAGTGCGGCGGCATCGTTTCCGAGCGTGCGCATGACGGGCGGCAGGCCGGGCTTGTCTTCAACCGAACGCAGGGCAGGGCGGTCCAGCAACTCAACCGCGGAAACCGGCTCCTTCTTGAGCCGGATGACCGCCTGGCAGGCGCGCTCGATGTCCGCAAAGAACACCAGCGCGCTGGCCTTGTACGGGTCCTCGACGACGGTTTGGTAAGTGATGCGCGAGATGAAACCGAGCGTGCCTTCGGAGCCGATCATCAGGTGCGCCAGAATGTCGATGGCGTCTTCAAAATCGATCAGGGCGTTCAGGCTGTAGCCGGTAGTGTTTTTGATCTGGTACTTGTGGCGAATCCGCGCGGCCAGTGCGGTGTCAGCGCGGGTCGCTGCACCCAGAGTTTCCAGCCCGTTGACCAGGGTGGCGTGACTCTGGCGGAACTGTGCAACCGAGACCGGATCTTCGGTGTCGAGCAGGCAGCCGTCGGCCAGAATGACGCGCATGCCTGCAAGCGTCTGGTAACTGTTCTGTGAGGTGCCGCAGCACATGCCGGAGGCGTTGTTGGCGGCAATGCCGCCGATCTTGCAGGCATTGATGGACGCCGGGTCGGGCCCGATCTTGCGACCGAAGGGTGCCAGACGCTCGTTGACCACGCCACCGATGATGCCCGGCCCGACGCGAACCGTGTGGGCGTCCGGTGTGATCTGGCATCCGGCAAGGCCCTCGCCAATCAAGGCCAGCACGCTGTCTGTGACGGCCTGGCCCGACAGGCTGGTGCCCCCAGCGCGGAAGGTCACCGCCTTGCCGTGGCTGCGGGCCGCTTGCAGCAGCGCCTTAACTTCTTCCTCGGACTCGACAACGGCGACCACTTCGGGCGTCAGGCGATAGAAACTCGCATCGGTGCCATAAGCCAGCAGCCGCAGCTTTTCGGTGATCACCTGTTTGGCTGGCAGGAGGACTGAGAGCGCCCGGATCAGGGGGGTCATGGTTTTCTTTCCTTCAGCAGATCGCGCAGGCGCTTGGGCGCCGGCACCAGCGGCGTGCGGCTGCGGGTCCAGGCACCCTGCTCGCTAGGTGAGAGCGCGCGTCCGCGGCTCATGAACCAGGAGGCCAGTTGGTACAGGCCGAGCCGGCTGTAAACCTGCGACCAGACCGACCAGACTGCACTGCCGGAGACGGTGCGTGCGGCACCGCTGCCGCGCAGGCTGGCTTCTTCGCTGTCAGGCTGGGCCATGGCCTCATTACGCAGGCGCACCAGAATGTCTGGAATCGGAATCTTGACCGGGCAGACTTCCGAGCAGGCGCCACAAAGCGTCGAGGCAAAAGTCAGCGGGTAGGTGCTTTGCAGGCCCAGCAGGTGCGGCGAGATGATGGCGCCGATCGGCCCCGGGTAGGTCGTGCCGTAAGCGTGGCCGCCAATGCGCGCGTAAACCGGGCAGTGGTTCATGCAGGCGCCGCAGCGTATGCATTGCAGCGTGGCGCGCAACTGCTCGTCGGCATAGGCCTGAGTGCGGCCGTTGTCGAGCAGGATCAGGTGCACTTCTTCAGGGCCGTCGAGTTCACCGGGCTTGCGCGGTCCGCTGATCAGGTTGAAGTAGGTGGTGACGGACTGACCCGTGGCCGAGCGCGCCAGCAGGCTGTAGAGCGGGGGTACGTGTTCGAGCTTTTCCACCACCTTCTCGATGCCGGTGATGGCGATGTGGACGCGCGGCACGGTGGTGCACATGCGGCCGTTGCCTTCGTTCTCGACCAGGCACAGCGTGCCGGTTTCGGCCACCATGAAATTCACGCCTGAAAGCCCAATGTCGGCGTCGGCAAACTTGCGCCGCAAAACGCGTCGGCCGATCTGGATCAGGGCGTCGACATCTTCTGTGTAGCTGACGCCCGGCACTTCTCTGGCAAACAGTTCGGCGATTTCCTGTTTGGTCTTGTGAATCGCCGGCATGATGATGTGGGAGGGCTTCTCACCTGCGAGCTGCACGATGTACTCACCCATGTCGGACTCGAAGGCTTCGATGCCGGCGGCCTGCATGGCGTGGTTGAACTCGATCTCCTCGCTCACCATGGACTTGCCCTTGATGATGTGGCGAGCCTTGACGCGCTGCGCGATCTCCAGGGCAATGGCGTTGGCCTGCTCGGGTGTCTCGGCCCAGTGCACCTTTATGCCATTGGCGCGTAGATTGGTTTCCAGTTGTTCCAACAGTCGTGGCAAATGGGCCAGGCTGTAGCGGCGAATCTCGGCGCCGAGCTCGCGCAGGCCTTCGAGCTCCGTTTGATCCGGGAACTGGCTCTTGCGTTTTGCCTGCAAAAAGTCCATGGCGCTGCGAAAATTCTTGCGCTGCCCGGGGTTGTTGAGCACGCTGCGGCTGCGCTCCTTGAAGTCGTCCATCGGGTGAATCG
>JBAXFI010000106.1:0-8634 GCA_037139995.1 Comamonadaceae bacterium
CCGGCCCCGGATCAGGTCCGGGGTTTCAACATCCGGGATCCAGTGCCACGCGCACCATGGATTGCGGGTCGTGGCCCGCAATGACAAAGAGACCTTGTCATCCCGGACCCGGATCAGGTCCGGGGTTTCAACATCCGGGATCCAGTGCCACGCCACCACTGGATTGCGGGTCGTGGCCCGCAATGACAAAGAGACCTTGTCATCCCGGCCCCGGATCAGGTCCGGGGTTTCAACATCCGGGATCCAGTGCCACGCGCACCATGGATTGCGGGTCGTGGCCCGCAATGACAAAGAGACCTTGTCATCCCGGACCCGGATCAGGTCCGGGGTTTCAACATCCGGGATCCAGTGCCACGCCACCACTGGATTGCGGGTCGTGGCCCGCAATGACAAAGAGACCTTGTCATCCCGGACTTGATCCGGGATCCAGTGCCACGCGCACCACTGGATTGCGGGTCGTGGCCCGCAATGACAAGGCAGGCCCGCAATGACAATGCTGCATCCGTTCTGCTTGGGCGCTGTCATGAATTTCGGAAACATCAATAAAATCGCCGCCAGTCGATTAAACTGGTATTTTGATACCATTATTTCCATGATGAATCTTTCAAGACAAACCAGCCTCGCCCTGCACCAGGATCACCGCGCCAATCTGCAACTGCTGGCGCGCTCTGAGCAGGCGTTCGCACGGGCCTCGCGTTCTGCGCCCGGCGCTGACCCCGAGTTTTTGAAGCTGATTGCGGCGCTGGCGAAGCATCTGCAGCAGGATGTGGACCGGCACTTCGGCTTTGAAGAGCGCGAACTGTTCTCGCGCCTGCGTGAGGCCGGTGACGGCGGCATTGCGATGCTGCTCGGCAGTGAGCACGAGGCCATCCGCGCGGTGGCCGAAGAATTGCTGCCACTGGCACGCAGCGCCGCCTCGGGCGTGCTGGACGCAGCCGGTTGGGCGACGCTCAAAGACTGTGTGATGGAACTGGTGGAGCGTCAGGTCTCGCATATTCAAAAAGAAGAGATGGCCTTGCTGCCCATGTTGAATGATTTGCTCGATGATGAAACTGACCGTCGACTGGCGTCGGAATACGCGGCGTCTGGCCTGAACTGACCGACGTGAGTGGCCATGGAAAGTCTTGACCTGCGAGTTTTGGCTGACGCACTGGCCTGGCATCGTGCTGGTCATGGCGTGACGCTGGTGACGGTGGTGGAAACCTGGGGCAGCGCACCGCGCCCGGCCGGCGCCTTGCTGGCGATCCGGGATGACGGCGTTCTCAGTGGTTCGGTGTCAGGCGGCTGTGTCGAGGACGACCTGATTGCGCGCACCCAGGCCGCCTGGACAGCCGGCAAGGCAGACAGCAACACACCGTCCCTGATCGTCTATGGCGTGAGCAAGGAGGAGGCTGCGCGCTTTGGTTTGCCCTGCGGTGGCACCTTGCGCCTGCTGCAGGAACCCTTGCGAGAAGTCGTTTGGGTCGAACAACTTCTGGAACGCACCGCAAGCCAGCAACTGGTGAGGCGCAGCGTCACGCTGGCCACGGGTGCTGTGCAGTTGTCGGCGGCGCAACGCGGCCAGACACTTGAGTTTGACGGCATCACCCTGAGTACCGTTTTCGGGCCGAAGTGGCGCCTGCTATTGATCGGCGCGGGCCAGTTGTCGCAGGTGGTGGCCCAGATGGCCCTGCTGCTGGATTTTGAAGTGCTGGTCTGTGATCCGCGCGAGGAGTACGCCAGCACGCTGCTGGCGGCCGTGCCGGGTGTCATCCGTGTCGACGGCATGCCCGACGACGCTGTGCGCGCCTTGCCACCCGATGCGCATACCGCCATCGTGGCGTTGACGCATGACCCGAAGCTCGATGACATGGCCTTGATCGAAGCGCTGCAGTCCGACGCTTTCTATGTTGGCGCTCTGGGCTCCAAACGCAACCAGCAGGCGCGCAAGCAGCGCCTGGCTGAGCATTTCGATTTGACGCCTGAGCAACTTGATCACCTGCACGGCCCGGTCGGGCTGACGCTGGGCGCCAAGACGCCGGCCGAAATTGCTGTTTCCATCGTGGCCGAGATGGTTCAGGTCAAAGCCGCCGTGGCGCCGAGCCCGGGCCCGGCGCCGGTGTGAATCTTCCTGTCGTCATTGTGCTGGCTTCGGGGCGCGGCAAGCGCTTTCTGGCCTCGGGCGGCAGCGGTTCCAAATTGCAGGCGATGCTGGCGGGCAAGCCCGTGCTGCAGCACACACTGGCGGCTGTCCAGGCCAGTGGCCTGCCCTGGCATCTGGAAGACAGTGGCCAGGCCGGCATGGGTGACTCGATTGCCGCCGCGGTGCGCAGCACGCCGGGTGCTGCGGGCTGGCTGATTCTTCCCGGCGATCTGCCTCTGATTCAAGGCCAGACCCTGCTCGCTGTGGCAGCGGTCTTGCAGCAGCATGGCGTGGTGCTACCAAGCTACTCTGGCCAGCGCGGACACCCGGTTGGCTTTGCTGCCGACTGTCGTCAGGCGCTGCTGGAACTCCGCGGTGAACAAGGCGCGGTGGCTGTGGTGCGCAGCCACGCAGCGTTTGAATTGCCGGTGGCCGATGCAGGCTGCGTCCACGACATCGATACGCTGGACGATCTGCGCCGGGCCGAAGTTTTGCTGCTTGCTGCAGAGCAGGCCAAAACAGGTCAGAATCGCTGAGGAGGCATAAATCATGACGATTGCAAATTGGTGTGTGGTGGCGGCTTGTGTGCTGCCGGTTCTGACCGCTGGGCTGGCCAAAGTCAGTTTTGCTGGCAAGCCCAGAAAAGAGGGCGGCTACGACAACGGCGATCCGCGCGGCTGGGCTTCGCATCTGAGTGGCTGGCAGGCGCGTGCCATCGCCGCGCAGAACAACGGCTTTGAGGCCCTGCCCCTGTTCATTGCGGCCGTGGTGCTGGCGCAGCAGGTGCACGCCGATCAGGGCCGCATCGACACCCTGGCCATGAGTTTTGTCGCAATTCGCGTGGTTTATGTGGCGGCCTACCTGATGAACCAGGGCACGCTGCGCTCCTTGATCTGGTTTGCCGGATTGGGCGCCAGCCTGGCCATCATGGCGATGGCTTAGCGCAGCTTATTTGTTCTGCGCTGTTCGCCCGCCGCTGCAGCGTTCAATGCCGCTCAAGTCGCGCCGTGATTGAACATTGGCGAAGCCGGCCTGCTGCAGCAACTCCCGCACTGCGGCCGCCTGGTCAAAGCCATGCTCGAGCAGCAGCCAGCCACCCGGCAGCAAATGCGAACTGGCATGGGCGATGATGTGTCGAATGTCCTGCAGGCCGTCGGCGCCGGAAGTCAGGGCTTGGCTCGGCTCGTGCTGCAGTGCGTCCAGGTGAGGATCGTGCTCGGCGATATAGGGTGGATTGGAGACGATGGCGTAGTACTTTCCCCGCACGTCCGACAGCCATGATCCCTGCTGAAAATCCATATCGAGTTTCAGGCGACGGGCATTTTCACGCGCGACATTCAGCGCATCTTCGCTGGCATCCAGGGCACTGACCTGCAGGGCGTTGCGTGTGGCCTTGAGCGCCAGCGCAATGGCGCCGCTGCCGGTGCCCAGATCGAGCACGCGGGCCGGCTCGCTGGCGGGCGTGTGCGCGGGCAAGACTTCCAGCGCCCAATCGACCAGGGTTTCGGTATCCGGGCGCGGAATCAGGACCCGGGAGTCAACCAGCAGGTCCAGACCAAAGAATTCCTTGTGCCCGGTGATGTAGGCCAGCGGCTCACCGCCAGCGCGACGCTGTACGCAGGCATCAAGGATGGACTGCGCTGCCGCCGGTAATTCGTCGGCGTCGTGTGCCATGAGCCAGGCTCGCTGTTGCGCCGGTCGGCCCAGTGCGTGCAACAGCAGCAGTTGCGCATCGAGTCGCTCGATTCCGAGCGACTGCGCCTGGCTCAGGGCTTGTGCAAGCGTGGGCACGCTCATGCCCCGACGCCGACTTCCAGCGCCGCGAGTTGCTGCGCCGCCTCAAAAGCCTGGAGCGCCTGCACCACTTCAAGCAGATCGCCTTCCATAATGCTGAGTAGTTTGTACAGTGTGAGGTTGATGCGGTGGTCGGTCAGTCGCCCCTGCGGAAAGTTGTAGGTGCGGATGCGGTCGCTGCGGTCGCCGCTGCCAATCAGGCTCTTGCGCTCGGCCGCGTCCTTGGCGGCGCGCTCGGAGCGGTCCTTTTCCTGGATGCGCGCGGTCAGCACTTTCATGGCCTGCGCCTTGTTGCCATGCTGGCTGCGCCCGTCCTGGCATTCGGCCACGATGCCGGTAGGCAAGTGCGTGATGCGCACGGCCGAGTCGGTCTTGTTGATGTGCTGGCCACCGGCGCCGCTGGCGCGGTAAGTGTCTATGCGCAGGTCGGCCGGATTGATCTGGATCGCTACCGTTTCGTCCGGCTCGGCCAGCACCGCCACCGTGCAGGCGCTGGTGTGAATGCGGCCCTGGGTTTCGGTGGCTGGCACGCGCTGCACGCGGTGTCCGCCGGACTCGAACTTGAGTGCGCCGTAAACATTTTCGCCCTCAACGCGCAGTACCACTTCCTTGAAGCCACCCAGTTCACTCGCCGACTCGCTCAGGATCTCGGTCTTCCAGCCCTGGCGTTCACAAAAACGGCTGTACATGCGCAACAGGTCGCCGGCAAACAGGGCCGATTCGTCACCGCCCGTGCCGGCGCGGATTTCGATGAAGGCGTTGCGCGCGTCGTCCGGGTCCTTGGGCAGCAGCATGCGCTGCAACTCGCCCTCGAGCTGGCTGATCTCCGCGCTGGCGCCGTCGATTTCTTCCTGTGCCATGTTGGCCATGTCGGCGTCGTCGCTGGAACTGGTCAGCAAGTCCTGCGCTGCGGCCAGGTCGGCCTCGCGCTGTTGGTAGCGCGTCCAGCGCGTGGCCACCGAAGCGACCTCGGTGTGTTCGCGCGAGAGCAGCAGAAACTGCTTCATGTCCTTCATGATGTCCTCGCGCGAGAGCAGAAACTCCAGCTCCCCGAGCCGGTCGGCGTAGCGTGCAAGTTGTTGACGGAGAAAGGATTTCATGGACGATGGGATAAATGCTGTGTGGTGGGTTGACGAGAGGCGAGGTGTTTGTGATTGTCATCCCGGACTCGATCCGGGATCCATGGATTGCGGGTCGGGCCCGCAATGACAAATTCGAAGGACGCAATGAAAAATTCGAATGACGCAATGACAAATCACAGGCTCACAACGACTAGGCCGTGATGACGGCTTTTGTATGAGCGCAGCTAACGCTCTTTGCGCAAAAAGAAGTGCTGGATCGCCGAACTCGCGCGCTCACGAGCCTGCGTGTCGCTGGCGCGCAACTCGGCCATGGCGCCATGCAGCATCTTTTGCGTCAGGCCTTTGGAGAGCGCTTCCATGACAGCTTCCACGTCCTCGCCCTTGGCCAGCAGCTTGCGGGCACGGCTGAGTTCGGCGGCGCGCCACTCATCGGCCTGGGCATGGAGTTGCTGGATCAGGGGCACCGAACTGCGCTGGTCCACCCAGTGCATGAAGCTTTGCACGCCAGCGTCCACAATGGCTTCGGCCTGCGCCACCGCCGCCTGGCGGTTCGCCTGCGCCGTCTGCACCACGCTGGCCAGATCGTCCACGGTGTAGAGATAAATGTCTTCCAGCGCCTTGACCTCGATTTCGATGTCGCGCGGTACCGCCAGGTCAATCATGAACATGGGGCGGTGCTTGCGGCGCTTGAGGGCACGTTCCACCGCACCCAGGCCAATGATGGGCAAGGTGCTGGCGGTGCAACTGATGACGGCGTCGAACTCGTGCAGGCGGTCCGGCAACTCGGCCAGATGCATGACCTCCGCACCAAAGCGACTGGCCAGCTTTTCACCGCGCTCCAGTGTGCGGTTGGCAATCGCCATGCTCTTGGGGTTCTTGGCGGCAAAGTGCGTGGCGCAGAGCTCGATCATCTCGCCGGCACCGACAAACAGCACCTTGACCTGCCCCAGATCCTCAAACAACTGTCCTGCCAGGCGTACACCGGCGGCGGCCATGCTGATAGAGTGGGCGCCGATTTCGGTCGAAGTGCGGACCTCCTTGGCGACAGCAAACGAGCGCTGAAACAGTTGGCTCAGCGTGGTGCCCAGAGCGCCGGCCGACTCGGCAGCGCGCACCGCGTCCTTGATCTGTCCCAGAATCTGCGGCTCGCCCAGCACCATGGAGTCTAGCCCGCTGGCAACCCGGAAAGCGTGGCGCGCCGCTAAGCCGTCTTCCATCGTGTAGGAGTGGGCGCGCAACAGGGAAGGGGCGACGCCGCCGCTCTTGGCCAGCCAGTCCAGCGTGTGCTCCAGTTCGGGCTTTTCGCCGGCGCAGTAAATCTCGGTCCGGTTGCAGGTGGAGATCAGGGCGGCCTCGGGTTGGCGCGAAAGCGCGTTGCGCAGGCCATGCAATGTGGGTGCCACCTGATCGATGGCGAAGGCAAAACGGCCGCGCAGATCGAGCGGCGCGGTCGTGTGATTAATGCCTAAAGCCCAGACTGCCATAGCCCGATTATAAAATCAGCCACCGATGACAGCTCTTGCTCTCCTGAATCATGTCCTGAATTTTCTGGCGCCCGCCTTATGGCTGGCCCTTTTGCTGCCGCTGGTGAGTCGCTGGGTCTTCAGAAAGCGGGCCAAAAAACCCGGACTTGGGCTGCAGGTGGCCGTTAATTTTGCGCTGTGCCTGCTGGTGCTGGGGCTGGGGCTGTGGTTCTTTGGCCGCGACGGCAAGATGGCGACCTATCTGGCCATGACCGTGACCGGTGCCACCAGCCAGTGGCTGATGCTGCGTGGCTGGCGTGCTTAAGCTGCTGGCGAAAACAAGTCCACGCGATCGGTGATGATGCCGTCGGTGCCCAGGTCCGTCAGGCGTTTCACAGTCGGTTCGTCATTCACCGTGTAACTCAGGCAACGCAGACCGGCGCTCTTGGCCTGCGCTACGCTGCTCGCGTCCCACAGGCGGTGTTTGCAGACCAGCGCGACGCAGCCGAGCGACTGCGCAGCTTCGAGCCAACCGTCCCACAGCGTATCGAGCAGCAGGGCGCGCGGCAGCAGCGGCTGTGCATCGCGCGCAGCCAGCAAGGACTCGGGACGAAAGGACGTCAGCAGCGGTGGCACAGCGGCACCCAGCCAGAGTCGGGCGGCGTGCTGTGCCACCACCTCGCCTGTGAGCCGTTCAAGGCCAGGGGTTGGCTTGATTTCAATATCGAGCAAGAAGTTGTTCTGCAGGCAATAGCGCGCGATGTTCTCGAAGCTCGGTAGCGGCTCTCCGGCATAGGCGGCGCAGTGCCAGCTGCCGGCATCGAGCTGCGACAAGGCAGCCCAGGGGTGATCGCCGGCGATGCTGCTGGCGCCCTGTGCGATCTGCGTTGGGCCGTTGCTGGTGCGCTCCAGGGTGGCGTCGTGCAACAGAAAGGGTACACCGTCGGCGCTCAGCTTCACGTCACACTCGAACATGCGGTAGCCGTGGCTGGCACCCAGGCGAAAGGCGGCCAGCGTGTTTTCGGGTGCCAGTTTGCCAGCGCCGCGGTGCGCAATCCAGCGCGGGTAGGGCCAGGGGGATGTTGTCATTGCGGACTTGATCCGCAATCCATGGATCCCGGATCAGGTCCGGGATGACAAACTGAATTCGTCATTGCCCGGCACGCGAATCGGCTTCCATACGTTTGCCCGTGCTGGCGTCAAAGTAGTGAATCTTGTGGGCGCGGGGGGTCACGCAGATGGTGCTGCCAACCGTGGGTACGGGGTGTCCCTCTTCGATACGGACGATCACCATTTCGTCGCCGCTGCCGTGCGTCCAGCGGCCGTAGACCAGTCGCTCGGCGCCTAGCATTTCAACTGTTTCGACTCGCAGCGCCCAACCCGTCTCGGTGACCTCCAGGTGTTCCGGGCGCACGCCAGTGATGATGCCGCTCAGCGCGTCCGGTGCATTCTTCAGCAGGTTCATCGGTGGCGAGCCGATAAAGCTGGCAACAAAGGTGGTGGCAGGGCGCGAGTAGACTTCGTCGGGCGTACCGAACTGCTCCATGGCGCCCAGATTGATGACGATCATGCGCTCGGCCAGTGTCATGGCCTCGACCTGATCGTGCGTCACAAAGAGCGAGGTGATGCCCAGTTCGCGGTGCAGTTTCTGAATCTCGATGCGGGTCTGCGCACGCAGCTTGGCGTCGAGATTCGACAGGGGCTCATCGAACAGGAAGACCTGCGGATGGCGCACGATGGCGCGGCCCATGGCGACCCGCTGGCGCTGACCGCCCGAGAGTTCGCGTGGTTTGCGCTGCAGAAAGGGTCCGATTTCCAGAATTTTTGCTGCCTTGTCGACGCGGGCCTTGATTTCCTCGGCTGGTACTTTGGCAATCTTGAGCCCGTAGGCCATGTTCTCGAACACGCTCATATGCGGATACAGCGCGTAGTTCTGGAACACCATGGCGATGTCGCGCTCGGAAGGTTCGAGGTCGTTGACGATGCGTCCACCAATCGAAATTTCGCCTTCGGTGACTTCCTCCAGACCGGCCAGCATGCGCAGCAGCGTGGACTTGCCACAACCCGAGGGTCCGACGATGACGACGAACTCGCCGTCACGAATTTCGGCGTTGATGGTGTTGATCACCTGATTGGCGCCCTTGCCCTTGCCGTAGCGCTTGACGACGTTTTT
>JBAXFI010000107.1:0-8579 GCA_037139995.1 Comamonadaceae bacterium
CAGGAAAAATTCGGCTTTCTGCTCGATGCACTTCAATATGGAGCGCCACCGCACGGCGGGCTCGCATTCGGACTGGACCGCATCATCACCTTGATGACTGGCGCCGAATCAATCCGCGATGTGATCGCTTTCCCCAAGACGCAACGCGCCCAGTGTTTGCTGACACAGGCGCCGTCGCCTGTTGACGAAAAACAATTGCGCGAGCTGCATATCCGATTGCGCACACCGGAGCCAGCCAAGGCGGGTTGACCTGGCGCTTTAGCTGGATTCAGGCACAATGAAAGGGCGCTCAAACAGCGCCCTTTCTTATGCCGGTGGCCTACAAAATTCCTGAGTCCGTACTGGTGGTGATCTACACCCCGAGTCTGGACGTGCTCTTGATCAAGCGCGCCGATGCGGTTGACTATTGGCAATCGGTCACTGGCAGCAAGGACGCGTTGGAAGAGCCTTATCTTCAGACCGCTTTCCGAGAAGTCCATGAGGAGACCGGGATTGCCTGCGGACCTGGTGCGCCGCTGCACGCAGGTTTGTACGACTGGGGGCTGGAGAATGTGTATGACATTTACCCCCATTGGCAATGGCGCTACGGACCCGGCGTGACGCGCAATACCGAGCACTTGTTCGGCTTGCAAGTGCCGCTGCGGCTACCGGTTTGCCTGAACCCGCATGAACACACGGCCCACCAGTGGCTGCCGTACCGGGAAGCCGCGCAACAATGCTCTTCGGCGTCCAACGCGGAGGCGGTCCTGCTGTTGACGCACCTGGCCGTGAGCCAGGAGTCCGCATGAACATCGTGCGTGTTGCCACCTACAACATCCACAAAGGGGTGCAGGGCCTTGGGCCGGCGCGCCGCCTCGAAATTCACAACCTGGGCCATGCGGTTGAACAGTTTGACGCTGACATTGTGTGCCTGCAGGAGGTGCGCAAACTGCACCGGATCGAAGAACGTCACTTCCCGCGCTGGCCCGACCTGCCGCAGGCCAGTTATCTGGCACCCGAAGGCTACGAGGCGGTTTACCGGACCAATGCCCTGACCCGGCACGGTGAGCATGGCAACGCGGTCCTGTCCCGCTGGCCGGTGTTGGCGCATCAGCATGAGGACATATCCGACCATCGATTTGAGCAGCGCGGCCTGCTGCATGTCGAGGTCAAGGTGCACGACCGGGATGTTCACGTGGTGGTCGTGCACCTGGGTTTGATTCGCTCCAGCCGGACGCGCCAGGTGGCCCAGTTGCAGCGTTTCATCGAGCGGGAAATCCCATCAACCGCCCCGCTGCTGCTGGCGGGAGACTTCAATGACTGGGGAACAGGGGTTGAACAGGCACTGGCACCGACTGGTTTGCGGGCGTTCAGCGGAGCCAGTCAAATGACCTTTCCAGCCCGATTGCCACTGGTGCAACTGGACTATGTCTATGCCAGAGGGTTGAGGCCGCTGGCAGCGCATGTTCCACGGGGACGCATCTGGTGGCGCATGTCGGATCACCTGCCACTGATAGCAGAATTCGCACTGCCTGAAGCGGCGTAGAGAAATCATGCAGCAACTTCGTCCAGGCCATCAACTTGAGTTGTTGCAGGGTGGGCAAGCCTTCTTCCCATCATTGGTGCATGCGATCGATGGCAGTATCCATGAAGTCCGCATGGAGACCTATATCTTCAACGTGGAAGCCTCTGGATTGCAGGTCGCTGCGGCCTTGGAGCGTGCGGCGCTGCGCGGCGTGGCCGTTTATCTGGCTATGGACGGTGTCGGCACACCAAGCATTCCGACCCCATGGTCTGCCCGTTTTGATGCGGCGGGAGTCAAATGGGCGATTTTTTCCCCGCTGGGCAATCTGGGCATGCTGATTCCGAGTCGCTGGCGGCGTCTGCACAGGAAGTTGTGCGTGGTCGACGGAAACGTGGCATTTTGTGGTGGCATCAATGTGCTTGACGATTTCTTTGATCCCAACTACGGTGCGCTGGAGACACCACGCCTGGATTTTGCGGTTCGTGTGACGGGCCCGTTGGTGCAGACCATGCATGAGGCCATGGCCCTGTTCTGGTGGCGCCTGCAGGCGGCCAGTACGGCACGGCACAGCGACTTTTCCGCGTCCTGGCGAGCCTTGCAGGAAGCTGTGGCCGTGGCACTGCAAGAGCGCCTGAACGCGGACGGTGTTGATTTGGCTGTCATTCCCCAAAACCACAGCACCAGCGCGGAACTGGTGCTGCGCGACAACCTGCGCAATCGAACCCGCATTGAGCGTGCCTACCGCAAGGCGATTGGCGCGGCGCGGGAGGAGATCCTGATTGCCAACGCCTATTTTTTGCCAGGCCGAAAATTGCGCAAGGGGCTGATTCTTGCGGCCGAGCGCGGCGTGCGGGTTCGTTTGTTGCTGCATGGCCGTTACGAATACTTCATGCAGTACTACGCGACCCGACCAGTTTATGGGGCACTACTGGCTGCAGGAGTTGAAATATTCGAATACTCAGCTGGTTTCCTGCACGCCAAGGTCGCTGTCATCGATGGACATTGGGCCACCGTCGGTTCTTCCAATCTGGACCCATTGAGTCTGCTGCTGGCGCGTGAAGCCAACGTGGTGGTCGAAGACACCGCATTTGCACAGGACCTGCAGGCACGGCTGGAAGATGCCATGCTACAGGGCGGCGTCCAAATTGATCCGGCGGCTTACGCAAATCGGCCTCTGCGTCAGCGTTTGCTGGACGCTCTGGCCTTTGGCTTGATGCGCAGCCTGCTCTTTCTCTACGGAAAACGCTATTGATTCAATAGCATGTCAGGCTTGATTGGAAAGGGGAAACGACCAAAAACCCTACTGCCAAAACGCTGATAACATGATCCCATGTTAATGAAAAGTCAAAGCACCATGAATCCAGTCGATGCCGATGAGGGGACACCCGTATCTGTGAAGATCCGGGAGCGTCTGCTGGCTGCACGCAAACGTTTCAACGCGAATGACAACATTGCCGACTTTGTCGAGCCGGGGGAACTTGAACTCCTGCTCGATGAGGTGGAAGAGAAAATGAAAGGCGTCTTGAGTAGTCTGGTGATTGACACCGAACGTGATCACAACACCGATCAGACCGCACGCCGCGTCGCCAAACTGTACATCAACGAGGTCTTTCGTGGGCGCTACGTCGGCGCACCAGCGATCACCGAGTTCCCCAACGCCGAGCATCTCAATGAGTTGATGATTGTCGGACCGATCACCGTGCGCAGCGCCTGTAGCCATCACCTTTGTCCGGTCATCGGACAGATCTGGATCGGTGTGCTGCCGAACGAACACACCAATGTGATCGGACTGTCAAAGTACGCCAGACTGGCCGAGTGGGTCATGGGCCGGCCGCAGATTCAGGAAGAAGCGGTGGTTCAACTGGCCGATCTGATTCAGCAAAAGACGCAGCCCGATGGTCTGGCCATCGTCATGGAAGCAACGCATTTTTGTATGGGCTGGCGCGGCGTCAAGGACATGGACAGCAAGATGATCAATTCGGTCATGCGGGGCAGCTTCCTGAAAGACCCCAATCTGCGCCGAGAATTCCTCTCGCTCATTCCAAAGAAGGGCTGATCATGTTGGTACGTTTGCTATACGCCAGCCGTGTCATTGACACCAGCCCCGAGGCGATCGAAGCTATTTTGGCGCAGTCACGCAAACACAATCCGGAGTGCGGTATTACCGGCATTCTTTGTTACGGCGGCGGCATATTCTTGCAGGCCATTGAGGGTGGGCGCATGCCGGTGAGCGAACTCTACGGGCATATTCAAAGAGACCCCCGCCACAAGGATTTGGTGCTGCTGCACTACGAAGAAATCTCCGAACGCCGCTTTGGCGGCTGGACCATGGGTCAGGTCAATATGTCCAAGATCAATGCATCGATCTTGCTGAAATACGCCGAAAAACCTGAGCTCGACCCTTACTCGGTTTCGGGCAGTGTGTCGCTGGCACTACTAGAAGAATTGATGGCCACAGCCTGCATCATCGGTCGGGCCTGAGCGCGGGCCTTGCTTCCAGCTTATTTTTTCGCCGGATCGGCCAAGGGCGCGGCAAGCGGCTCCTGGTAAGCCACCTCGTTGACGGTCAGACCCTGCGCCGACAACTTGACGGCGTTCTTCTTTCCCATTCCCTTGACTCGTGCCAGCAAGTCGTTCCAGTCCTTGAAGCTTCCCTTCTTGCGTTCGTCCAGGATCTTGCCGGACAGGGCTGGGCCAATGCCCTTGATGCTGTCGAGGTCAGCCGCATTGGCCTTGTTCACCTCAGTACCAGCCAGGCAGACCGCTGTGCAAAGCATGGCAATCAGGCTCAGGAAGATCTTCAGCATCATGCAACTCCTCAAGTTTGACTGAGCAGGCAGTCCACGTATTTTGATACGCCGCCCTGCACGTCGGAAAATACGTGATCGCAGCCAGCCCCGCGCAAAGCGGTCAGGTCAGCCTGTGTGTAGCACTGGTACTTGCCGCGCAGGCTCTCAGGAAAGTTCACGTACTCGATCAGAGCCGTTGCAACCATGGCCTCATGCGTCAGGGTCGACTCACCCCGGTTGCTGCGCATGGCATTAACTACCGCATCGGCGACATCATTGAAGGGTTGTGCCTGGCCGGTACCCAGATTGAAGATGCCGGAAATTTCCGGATGATCAAGAAACCACAGGTTGACCGCCACCACATCGTCGATGAAAACGAAGTCGCGCAATTGGGCACCCGCCGCGTAACCGCCGTAGTCACCGAAAAGTTTGACTCGTCCCTCCAGCGCAAATTGATTGAACTGATGGAAGGCGACGCTGGCCATGCGACCTTTGTGCTGCTCGCGCGGACCATAGACATTGAAGTAGCGAAAGCCCACGACCTGGCCACCCCTGACGGCAGCCAGGCGCTCAAAATTGAGCCCGCATTCACGCCGCATGCGCTGGTCAAACAGGAGTTTGGAGTAACCGTAAACGTTCAGTGGGCGCTCAAAGGCCGGCTCCTCGCGGAACGTGTCAGAGCCGCCGTAAGTGGCAGCGCTCGAGGCGTACAGCAGCCTCGTTCCGCTCTTGCTGCAGGCCTCGAAAAGCTGGCATGAGAGTGTGTAGTTGTTGAAGAGCATGTACTTGCCATTGCTCTCCATCGTGTCACTGCAGGCACCTTCATGAAAGACCGCTTCAACCTCGCCGAAAGCGCCACGTGTGAACATGTCATAAAAATCGGCGGCGTCGACGTAATCGGCCATTTTCAGGTCAACCAGATTGCGGAACTTGTCTCCCTGCGTCAAGTCATCGACTGCGATGATGTTGTCGATGCCGCGCGCATTCAGGCCCTTGACAATATTGCTGCCGATAAAGCCGGCCGCACCGGTCACGACGATACGCTTCATGCGAACAACTCCTCGTAGGAAACAGAGGCTGTGCCAAACTTGCCAACGACCAGCCCGCCAGCGCGATTCGCCAGCGGCAGCGCCTGGCGCAGACTCACGCCGGCAGCCACTAGCGTGGCCATGGTGGCTATCACCGTGTCGCCGGCGCCGGTGACGTCAAAGACTTCGCGCGCCTGGGCGTTGACGTGCAGTTGCCCGTCTGAATCAAACAGCGTCATGCCTTCTTCGCTGCGGGTCAGCAACACGGCATCGAGTCCGAGTTGCTGGCGCAAGTTCTGACACTTGGCCTGCAGCTCTGACTCGTCAATCCAGGCGCCGATCACCTGTCGCAACTCGGCGCGATTGGGTGTGATGACGCTGGCGTTCTTGTAGCGCGAGTAGTCCGAGCCTTTGGGGTCGATCAGAATCGGTTTGCCCGCAGAGCGAGCCCGGGCAATCATGTCTGCTACGTGGACCAACCCACCTTTGCCATAGTCCGAAAACAGCACTGCGTGGTGCTCCGGCAGCAGGCTGGCAAAAACAGCGCTCTGGGAGGCCAGCAACTCGTTCTTGGGTGTGTTTTCGAAGTCCAGACGAAGCAACTGTTGCTGGCGCCCGATAACACGCAGCTTCACAGTTGTCTTCAGATCCGGGTCGCGGCCAAAGTGTGCGCTGATACCGGTGCCAAGCACCAGGGCCTCCAGCTTGTGGCTGGCCTCGTCATCTCCCACCACGGTCAACAGCGAGGACCTGGCGCCCAGTGATACCACGTTGTAGGCCACGTTGGCGGCGCCGCCCTTGCGTTCCTCTTCGCGTGTGATGCGCACGATGGGCACCGGCGCTTCGGGCGAGATCCGATCCACCTCGCCGTACCAGTAACGATCCAACATGACATCACCGACCACCAGCACGTGGGACCTGGACAGGGCTTCTTTCGAAATATTCATGGCGGTCCATTGCTTGGTCATAACTCTTCCACCCGTCTGGCTGGATAACTGTCCCAGGCCTGGCAACCCGGGCATTGCCAGAAGTGTTGCTTGGCTTCGAATCCACAGGCGGCGCAGCGGTATCGCACGAGGGGTTTGACCGCATGGTCCAGAGCGCGCTGCACCTGAGGATGAAATTGTTCGTGCTCGAGTTTTTCACCGGCGATCCACTTGGCAGCTGCGACCAGAGAAGGCTCACGCTCCAGATGGCGCACGTACCAGTCGCGCGCCGTCGGCGCCGGTGTTGTCAGGGTCGCTTCGAGGGCGACGATGGCGTCGAGCACGTCCAGCGAGGGGGTCGCTTCGTAATGGTTCTTGAGCAGTATGAGCGTCTGCGCGGTGTGCCCGGACTCGATGGCCAGTTTGGCCAAAGCGATGGCAATCAGGGGCGCAGCCGACGCTGCAGCTTGCAGCGCGAGTTCCAGCGCTGCATACGCTTCCTTCACCTTGCCCTGGCTCGCCAATAACTGCGCCAGGTCGATTCGCGGTCTTGGCGCCTCGGGCGCCGTCGCAATGGCTTGATGCAGCAGGGTCAGGGCTTGCGCCGAGTCCTGACGGGACAGACAGGCGACAGCCTGTTCGCACAGATAGTGGGCCAGTCGGGTGTCGAAGTTTCCCTGGTCAGCGGCGGTCAGCTTCTGCGCAACCAAGGCGGCTTGTGGCCAGTCACGGCTGCGCTCGTAATTGGCCAGCAAGGCGAGGCGCGCCTGCGCTTCAAAGGGTGTGCTTTCGAGTTTGAGCAGGGCCGTCTCGGCGCGATCGAGCAGGCCGGCCTTCAGATAGTCCAGAGCCAACGCGTGCTGGGCACGTTGATGATCGGCCTGGTTCAGGTCGCCGCGCGAGAGCAGGTGCTCATGTACCCGAACTGCACGCTCATATTCTCCGCGCCGGCGGAACAGGTTGCCCAGCGCGAAGTGCAGCTCCGACGTGTCAGGGTCGTTTTGTACCGCTTCGATGAAAGCATCAATCGCCTGGTCCTGTTGTTCATTGAGCAAGAAGTTCAGGCCTTTGAAATAGGCTTTGGGCGCCTGCCGATTTTCAAAGCGAAGTTGGCGCAGGTCCAGGCGCGAGGCCAGCCATCCTGCCACGAAGGCCAGGGGCAAGCCCAGCAAAATCCAGCTCAGGTCAAAGTTCATGCAGCGCGACGTTGGGTACGGCCTGCACTGCCGCAGGCTCAGCACTGGCCAGCGCGCGCAGACTCGCAGCGCGGCGCTGCTTTAGCCAGTGCGGCACCATCCCCAATGCGCCCACTGCCACGCCAGCAGCGAAGGCGCCCAGCACCACCAGAACCTGAGGCGCGCGCCAGTAGGTGCCAAAGAAGAAATGCACCGTGGTGTCTTGCTGGTTATTCAGGGCAAAGGCAAACAAGGTAAAAAAAATGGCGGCTTTAAGTGTCCACTTAAGCAGCCACAGGAGGTTTTTCATCGATCTCCCCAATGACGGGTTGATTCTAACGGTCAAGACTTGCGCTTGCCTTCAAGTTCGACCGTGCGCAGGTCGACGGCTTCGCGCAGGGCTTTGCCCGGCTTGAAGTGAGGTACACGCTTTTCCGGCACTTCAACACTGGCGCCGCTGCGCGGATTGCGTCCGATGCGAGGCGGGCGGTGATTGATGGAAAAGCTGCCGAAACCCCGTATTTCAATTCGATGGCCGCGCACCAGTGCCGCGTTCATGGCATCCAGAATGGCCTTGACCGCGAATTCTGCATCGCGGTGGGTGAGCTGGCCAAATCTGGCAGCCAGCTCTTCAACCAGGTCGGAGCGAGTCATCTCTGATAGTTGCCAATAGTTGAAGTTGTCATTGCGGCCTTGAGCCGCAATCCATGTTGCGATGCCTTTGCAGGCATTTCGCAGCATGGATGCCGGATCAAGTCCGGCATGACAGTCTTCTCTCTATTTTTCGTTGTTGTCGAGTTTGGCGCGCAGCAAAGCGCCCAGGCTCGTGGTGCCCGCGTTTTCGCGCGCCGAGGCCTGACTCAAGGTGGCCATGGCTTCGTTCTGGTCGGCTGCATCCTTGGCCTTGATCGACAACTGAATGTTGCGTGCCTTGCGGTCCACATTGACGACCACGGCGGTGACTTCATCACCTTCCTTGAGCACATTGCGCGCATCTTCGACGCGGTCGCGCGAGATTTCGCTGGCACGCAGATAGCCGATGATGTCGTCGCCCAAATCGATTTCAGCACCTCTGGCGTCCACGGTCTTGACCTTGCCGGTGACAACCTGGCCCTTGTCGTTGATGGTGGCGAAAGTCGTGAAGGGATCGGAGTCCA
>JBAXFI010000108.1:0-8513 GCA_037139995.1 Comamonadaceae bacterium
GTAGCCGATGTCGAGCAGACCGAAGATTTCGACGTTCGCCTGGGCGTGGGCCATTGTGGCAACAGACGACAGGGCAGCGACAACGAGAGCGGGACGAATTTTCATGGTCAGGACTTTCAAAACGTGGATAAAGAAGAAACTCGGAAATCTGGTGCAGGAGCTTAGGATCCGGTTTTGCATATGTCAAATATGAATTAACTGAAATAGCATATGTTTTGGATATGATACGAAGGCATGGACTTCAAGCAGCTTCGCTATTTCGTCGCCGTTGCCGAGGCCGGCCACATCACGCGCGCCGCCCAACATCTGGGCATGCAGCAACCCCCGCTCAGCCAGCAGATGAAGTCTCTGGAAGCGAAAGTGGGAGCGCAGTTACTGCATCGCCATGCGCGTGGCGTGTCTCTGACCGACGCGGGCAAGCTCTTGCTGGAGGACGCGCGCCGGATTCTTTCAGACGTGGCAGCGATGGAGAGCCGCCTGGTTCATGCCGCAAGCGGTTTGTATGGGCGGCTCGCCATTTCATTCACCAGTTCTGCCGCAGCCCATCGCTACACCCCCGATGTGTTGCGTGCCTGCCGAAAGTCCTATCCCGGCATCGATCTGGTGTTGGGCGAAGACAACGCCGCCGGCATCATTGAAGCCGTGGCTTCGTCGCGTCTTGATTGCGGCTTCTTGCGTATCCCTACATCGGCCCCAGAAGGTGTTGTTTTTGAAACCCTGTTGCGTGAACCGGTCGTCGTTGCGTTGCCGCTCGGGCATCGCTTGCTTACTCACCAAGCCTCAGGCAAGCTCCCGGTGTTTGCGCTGAAAGATCTGGCCGGCGAGGCCTTGATTCTTGTTAGACGCCCAGGCGCGCCCGGGCTGTATGGCAATCTGGTGCAGCGTTGCCATGAGCAAGGCATTGAGCCCAGAATTACAGCAGAAGTGCCGCGCATGCTGACCGCTCTCAATCTCGTGGCCGCGGGCACCGGCATTTCCGTCGTGCCGGCGTCCATGCAGGGCACACACCCCCACACCATTGTTTATTGCTCTTTGGCAGAAGATACCGGACTCGATGCCCCGTTGACCCTGGCCTACCGCGCCGGCGAATTGAGCGGCGCGCTTGGCAAGTTTGCGTCGCTTGCACGCAAGGTGGCCAGGCAAGGCAAGTTTTGAAACTTGAGTGGACAATAGCAACGTGGGATCAAAGATAACAAGACGTGTCGCATTGCCTGGCTTGGGCTTGACGCTGCTGGGCTTGGGCGGCTCCTGGGCCGATGATCGCTTGTACGCCAAGACCGAATGGCCTGTGCGCGCGGTGCGGATCGTTGTCGTCTATCCGTCCGGGGGTCTCAGCGACGGCACGGCACGCGCTATTGCAGACCGGCTGGCGACGCGTCTGGGCGTGCCGGTGCTGGTTGAAAATCGCGCCGGTGCCGGAGGCACGGTCGGCATGGATCTTGTGGCCAAGGCCAAGCCCGATGGCTATACGCTGGCATTTTCGGCGATCAGTCCGCTGACCCTGAGCCCTTATCTTGCCAAAGTCAATTACGAACCGCTGCATGACCTCGCACCGGTGGTCAGCGTCATGCATACGCCAGTTCTCGTGGTTGGAACGCCGGCCTTGCCGGGTACCGAGTTTCGGGACTTGCTGGCAGCGGCGCGTGACAGAGCGGGAGGTATTCGTTGGGCAAGCTCCGGCTCAGGGACACTCGGGCACCTGGTGCTGGAGCACGTACGACGGGCGAGCCATGCTGCAATTACGCATATCCCGTACAAGGGCGGGGGGCAGCAACTAACAGATGCCCTGGCTGGGCATTTTGAAGTTCTGTCAACCAATGTGGCAGCTGTTCCGCTTCAGTATGTCCGCAGCGGAAGGCTCAAGCCATTGGCGGTCGGCGCTCCGATCCGCCTGGCGGTATTGCCGGAGGTTCCGACGCTGGCTGAACTTGGCTACCCTCAGGCCAACCTGACATCGCTTTTTGGAATTTTTGCACCGGGTCGCACGCCACCGCATATTATTCAGCGACTGAACCACGAAATCGGCGCCGTCGTCCAGCAAGCGGAATTTCAGGCTCGCTTGAGAGAGGTTAACAATATGCCTGCCGGCGGCACTGCTGCAGAATTTGCGCAGCAGATCATTGCGGAGTCACGCAACAACGCCCGCATTCTCGATGTATCGAATTTGAGGCCGGAGTGACGAAGAGGCCGTCCTGCGTTCGATCAAGCAGGACGCGCTGAAACTAAAGCTTAAGTTCTAGCCGGACTTGCAGACTGCGCCAGGACGGTGATGTGTTGGTGACACTTTCACGAAGCGCCTGAGCGGAGGCGTTGCTCGAATCCAGTGTGTTGCTCGTCACATAATCGCGGGCCGCCAGATTGCCCAGCGAGAAGCGCAACTGGCTGGTCGGATTCAGCACCCAGAGCACGAAGGCGTCAAGCACCAGTTTGGCGCTCTGCACCACGCGCTGGTCGTCGCTCAGGCGCGTGGTGTAGCCCGGCGTCCAGTTGAGGTTGCCGCCAAAGCTCAGTGGCAGGTCGCGCAGCCGGTAATCGGCGCCCAGGTTTGCCGTACCGTTGGGCTGCTGCGAGAGCCGGTTGTCCGGCGCCGGCACACCTTGCACGCGCGAGGTGAACAGGCTGATGTTGCTGCGCACGTCAATCCGTGGCGCCTCTGGCCACAGGTCGCTGGCGCGAAATTTGGCTTCCAGTTCCAGGCCCTGGGTGATGGCGTCGCCGATGTTTTGCAGTCGTGCCACCCAGCGCGGTGAATCGGCCCAGGAGACCGTCTCCAGCGTCGTCTGGCTGCGCATCAGGTTGCTGATGTGGCGGTAAAACAGGTTGGCACTGAGCATGCCGCTGCCGGGCAGGAAGCGCTCCATGGCAATGTCCAGACCGCTGGCCAGTTCCGGCTTGAGCTCCGGATTGCCGCCGCGATCCGGGTGCAATTCGTCGTTGGGCCCGCGCCCGGGGAACATGCCGGAGATGCGGGGGCGGGCAATCAGATCCTGCAAGCCCGGTGAACGGTAGCTGCGTGTCAGGCTGGCACGCAACTGGTCCCGGTAGGGCGAATCGAACTTCCAGACCGCATGCAGCAGCGGTGTCCAGACAGCGCTCTGGTTGCGTGCTTCGGGCATACCCGTGGCAGTGCTGCCCTGGGTGCTGATGCCTTCCCAGCGCAAGCCGGCGTGCGCCGCCAGTTGCCGTGTGACGGACCATTCGTCCTGCGCGTAAAGGGCTGCGCGCAGACTCGACGCCGTGAGATTGCCATCGAACTCCGTCAGAGGCGACTCACCATCCTGCAAGGTCGTGGCAACTTCGCGCCGGCGGTTGCTTTGCAACTCGGCGCCGGCTACCAGACTGTGGTCGTTGGCCAGCGTCTTGGTCAGCTTGGCACTGGCGCTGAAGTTGAGGTCATGCTGCTCGGAGCGGTTGTCCGATTGGCCAACGCTAGGACTGGCGCCAAAGTACTGGCGCAGCGAAGCATTGTCCCAATCGCTCTGTCCCAGCGTGGCGCGCAGTTGCCAGTTGCCGCCTTCCTGTAGCCGGTGCATCCATTGGGCACCCAGGTGCAGGGTGCTGAAGCGGTTGGCGCCGGAACCGTTGCTGCCATCAAAGGGCGCGGCACCACCGATTTGTGTCAAGCTGCCGCTGCTCAGGCTGGAACTCTGTGATTGCACCAGCATGGGCGTCAGCACCAGGGTATCGCCCTGTTCGCCGCGCCATTGCAGGCGCCCATTGGCCTGGATGGCGTCGCGCTGGCTGGATGACTGGGTGCGTTCAAGCCGGTCGATCAGCTCGCCGCTGTCGAGGTTCTCTATGGTGGTGTGACTGCTGCTGTCGTTGCTGCGCTCACCGTGCTGGGCTGAGAGCGAGACGTTGTAGATCCAGTTGCCCGCCACTTCATTGCGGGTCCAGGAGACGCCGGGTTGCTGGTTGCCGTTCTCCAGGCCGACACCGAGCCGAAGGTCGTTAAGGCGCTTGCTGTAGCCGCCGCGGGTCACGATGTTGATGGTGCCGCCGATGGCGCGGGCACCGGTTTCGGCCGTCGGTGCGCGCAGGATTTCAATGCGCTCGATTTGCTCGGGCGAGAGTTCGTCCAGCGAAAAGCCGCGCGGTGCCGGCTCGCCGTCAATCAGGATCTGGGTATAGCCGCCGCCGAGTCCGCGCATGCGCGGTGCACCGCCGCGTCCCGGGCGACCGGGCATGGTGACACCCGGCAGGCGCTTGAGCAACTCGCCCACGGTGCTGTCGCCAAAACGTTCGATCTCGTCACGTCCGACAATGATCTTGCTGGCGGTGGATTGGCGCCGCGCTTCAGTGTCGTCGAGCGCAACACCGGTGATGGTGACGGGCTTGAGTTCGCCGCTTGTGCCCTGTGCGCGCGCATCAACGGTGCTGGCCAGCACCAGCATGCCGAGCAGCCAGGGAATCCGTTGACGAACGAGGTGCGTTGTGGCTGCCATCGGACCGATTATCAGAGGCCTTTGTAAAGCCGCTGCCAATCAGTCCGGTGTTGTCGTCAGGACGCTACGCTACAGCATTCCCAGCATGCGCGGGAACCAGGTGGAGAGTCCTGGCCAGTAAGTGACGACCAGCAGGAAACCGAGCATCGACAGCAGCCAGGGCCAGACGGCGACCGTCAATTCGGTGATGCCCATCTTGGTGATGCCGGAGGCCACATACAGATTCAGTCCGACGGGCGGGTGGCACATGCCGACCTCCATGTTCACCACCATGATGATGCCGAAGTGCACCGGGTCGATACCGAGTTTCATCGCGACCGGGAACAGGATGGGTGCGAAGATCAGCACGATGGAGGACGGCTCCATAAAGTTGCCCGCCAGCAGCAGCATGACGTTGACCGCCAGCAGGAAAGTGATCATGCCCAGACCGTTGCCCAACATCCAGTTGGCCAGTGCCTGCGGAATGTTCTCGTTGGTCATGATGAAGGAGAACAGCACGGCGTTGGTGATGATGTAGAGCAGCATCGCCGACATATTGGCCGAGTTCAGCAGCACGCGCGGTACGTCTTTCAGCTTCATGTCCTTGTAGACAAAGACCGCCACCACGAAGGCATAGACCGCGCTCATGGCTGCCGCTTCGGTTGGTGTGAACAGACCCGTGTAGATACCACCCATCACGATCACTATCAAAAGCAGGCCCCAGGCCGATGTCTTGAAAGCCTTGAAGCGTTCACCCCAGGTCGCTTTGGGCAGGCGCGGGTAGTTGAACTTGCGGGCACGGTACCAGGTCACGCCGCCCAATACGCAGGCCAGCGCAATGCCGGGCACAACGCCGGCCATGAACAGGGCGCCGACCGAGGTGTTGGTGGCCACCGAGTACATCACCATCACGATCGAAGGCGGGATCAGGATGCCCAGCGCGCCCGAGGTCGTGATGACGCCCGCGCCAAAGCTCTTGGGAAAGCCGGCCTTGACCATCGCCGGCATCAGGATCGAGCCGATCGCCACCACGGTGGCCGGGGACGAACCCGAGACCGCAGCAAACAGCGCGCAGGCCAGCACGCCAGCCAGGCCGAGGCCGCCGTACCAGTGACCGACCATGCTGGAGGCAAAGTTGATCATGCGTCGCGCCACCCCGCCGTGCGTCAGGAAGTTACCGGCCAGAATGAAGAACGGAATCGCCATGATCTCGAACTTCTCGATGCCGGTGAAAAGCTTGAGCGCCACCGATTCGAGCGGTACGTGGGTAAAGCCAAACAGAAAGGTCAGAACCGTCAGACCGAGCGAAATGGAGATCGGCATGCCGGTGAGCATGAGCACCAGCAACAACACAAAAATGATGGCGGCGTTCATTTGGCGCCTCCTTTCTGGTCCGGCGTTTCATCCGGGTGCAGGTTGTCTTTCATGGCGTAGGGGTCAAAGTCAACCGCCACAGCCAGTTCTTCCTCCAGACCGTCGACATGACCGTGGTCGTGGTGCGGTAGTTCACCGGTTTTGATGAAGCTCACCATCACCTGCAGGAAGCGGAAACACATCAGACTGGTGCCCAGCGGAACGGCGCTATAGACCATCCAGGTCGGCCATTCCAGGTCCGGTGAGGTCGGACCTTCCGGAATGCCTTCGACCGACATGCCAAGCCACTTGAACCAGGCGTGGTGGGCACCGTTGTCCCAGACAAAGCTGGTAGCCAGGTAAGCCACGATGCCGGTGAACAGCACGCCGGCGCACAGGCCGAAAATGATGAACTTGCTGCGCATCTTCACGTCCAAGCGGTTGATCAGCACATCAACGCCGACGTGGATGCCTGTGCGCACGCCATAGGCCGCGCCGAACTTGCACATCCAGACAAACATGATGATGGTGAGTTCCTGCGCCCAACCGAAGTTAAGCGTGAGGAGCCAGTCCTGCACGCCCGGTATGGCCAGACCCGCAGCGTAGCGGTGCAGCACTGCAACAAAGATGATCAGCGTTGCAGCGCCCATCAGGAAGGTGACAAGCCACTCTTCCAGGTGATCAAGGATTTTCATGATGTGTACTCCGGATGTGCTCGGGCTGATGAAGATTCACTTTTCGTCATTGCGAGGCCTTTGGTTGTCATTGCGGACTTGATCCGCAATCCATGACCTCGGGGTGCATGGATCCCGGGTCGAGCCCGGGATGACAGTTCGCAATGGCGCCAAGCTTAGAGCTTGGTCGGGTCAAAGCCGGTGGCTTTGTAGAACTCCTGCAGCGTTTCCTTGCCAACGCGCTCGGCCATCTTGATATGCACCGGAGCCATCGCCTTTTTCACCGCAAAACGCTCTTCCTTGGTGGGCTCATAAACAACGGTCTTGCCGCTCTTCCTGACGCCAGCCAGCGACAGGTCGTTTTCTTCCTGGGCTATTCTGTTGGCGTAAACCGTGGCTTCCTTCATGGCCTGTTCCAACTGGCCGCGCACGTCCGCCGGCAGGCCATCCCAGAATTTCTTGTTCGCGATCACGGCGTAGCCAAGGTAGCCATGGTTGGTGAGCGTCAGGTGCTTCTGCACTTCGTGCATTTTCTGCGTCCAGAAGTTCGAGATCGGGTTCTCCGTGCCATCAACCACGCCGGTCTGCAGCGCTTGATAGACCTCTGAGAAAGCCATCACCTGCGGAATGCCGCCAACCGAACGGATTTCTTCTTCCAGCACCTTGGAGGACTGGATGCGGAACTTCTTGCCCTTGTAATCGGCCACGTTCTTCAGTGGCGTGTTGGCCGAGAAGGACTTGAAGCCGTTGTCCCAGTACGCCAGACCCTTGATGCCCTTGGCATCAAGTTTGGCCAGCATGGCGGCACCCACCGGGCCCTGGGTGATCTTGTGCAACTCTTCCGTGTCGTCAAACATGAAGGGGAAGTCAAAGGCTTCGAACTCCTTGACGCCGAGCGGGCCGAACTTTGCCAGCGAAGGGGCAAGCATCTGCACCGAACCCATCTGCAAGGAGGACATTTCTTCGCCGTCCTTGTACAGGGCACTGTTCGGGTAGACCTCCACCTTGACCTTGCCCTTGGTCAGTTCTGCTGCCCGCTTGGCAAAGAACTCTGAGGCTTTGCCCTTCGGGGTATCGGCGGCGACGACGTGGCTGAACTTGATGATGGTCTGGGCGCCGGCACTCAGACCGAACGCCAACAAAACGCTTGCGAGCAAGACTTTGATTTTCATGGGTGTCTCCAAAATATGGGAATAGTTGTCAACTGAACGGGCGAAGGTTAGTGAACAATGGCCGGCGTGGCAACTGTGGCGTTCAACAGCTAGGGTTAACCCTTGACGGTTTGCCGCAGGGCATCGCGCATGGCATCCATCCAGGCCAGGCCAATGCGGTTGGCCAGTGCCTTGTGCACCGGCTCCACCGCGCTGCGCAGGCGCTCGCGTTGGCTCTGGCTCAGAACATGGATGCGCGTGCTGCCGGTTTGGCGCAGCGACGCCAGTGCCTTGTCGTTCTGCGTGTCCGCTATGGTGTTGCCATAGGTCAGGGCCTCGCGCAGGGCCTGCCCAATCAGTTCACTGTCTGCTTTGGACAGACTGAGCCAGAAGCGCTGATTGACGACCACTGCGTACCCCAGATAACCGTGCTCGGTAAGACTGAGATCGCTCTGTACTTCGTGCATGCCCTGCGTCCAGAAGTTCGACACCGGGTTCTCGGTGCCATCCACAACGCCAGTTTCCAGCGCGCGGCGTGTCTCGCTGAAAGGCAGATCCACGGGCTGCGCCCCCAGGGCACGCATTTGCGCCGCAATCACCCGTGAGGCCTGCACCCGCATGCGCAAGCCGACAAAATCAGCGGGCGCCAGCAGCGCACGGTTGGCGCTCATCTGCTTGAAGCCGTTGTCGAAGTAACCCAGCCCGGTCAAGCCTTGTCGGCTCAGGCGCTCCAGCAGGCGCTGCCCGAGCGGACCCTGTGTGATGCGTCGCACGTCGGCAACCTGGCCAAACAGGAAAGGCAAGTCGAACAGCTCGAACTCCGGAAAGCCGATGCGCCCGAATTTCGACAAGGACGGCGCCAGCATGTCCACGGCACCGAGTTGCAGCGCCTGCATTTCGTCGTGGTCGCC
>JBAXFI010000109.1:0-8435 GCA_037139995.1 Comamonadaceae bacterium
GTTGCGCAGGCTCGCGCCAAAGACCCGCACGATGCCGGTACGCACCAGTTGCGTGCCCCAGACCAGCAGGGCGATGGCCGCCAGCAGGTTGAGCAAATGGGTCACAGAATGGCCTTCAACTTCAACTTCATCTTGTAGCTGCTAACGGGCGCGCCGCACGCGCAACACTTCGTCCAGTATCAGGCAGGTGGCTCCAATGGTAATCGCACTGTCGGCGATATTGAAGGCGGGGAAATGTCCGCCAGAAAACACCGGGGCCAGCCAACGCCAGTGAAAATCCAGAAAATCGATGACATAACCGTAGACTAGCCGATCAATCACATTACCGACGGCACCCCCCAGAATGCAGGCCAGCGCAAAGGAAAAGAGCTTTTGGCCAGCATGTGATTTGAGTAGCCAGACCAGCAGCACGGCAGCCAGCAGACCGATGACGCTGAAGAACCAGCGTTGCCAACCCGAGGCGTCTGACAGGAACGAGAAGGCAGCGCCGCTGTTGTGAGCGCGCACCAGGTTGAAGAAGCCGGTCACTTCGGTGCTGGCACCCAACTGGTAAAAGCCGACAACCAGCACCTTGGTGAACTGGTCCGCGATCAGGATGATCAGGGCCAGACCCAACCACTGCAGCATCCTGCCTGTGCCCGTAGAGGACTTGCGAACCATCAGGCGAACTTCCTTTGCTCACCGGCACCATGCAGGTTGCTGATGCAACGTCCGCACAGGCCGGGGTGGGCGCTGTCGGCACCGACGTCAACGCTGTAGTGCCAGCAGCGCTCGCACTTGCTGTCGTCTGAACTGCTGGACTGGATAGCCAGTGCATCACCTGCGTTTAAAGTCACTTTGGACGTGATGAAGACAAACTTCAAGTCCTGCCCCAGGCTGGCCAGCAGTGCGTGATCGTCGGCTGCGACGGTCAGCACGACAGTTGCTTGCAGCGAGGACCCCACCTTGCCGTCGGCGCGCAGGGTTTCGATGTCCTTGTTGACGGCATCGCGGATTTCGCGGATGCGGGACCACTTGGCCAGCAGCGCGCTGTCGGCCCCCGGCAGATCGATGTAGCTGTCCATGAAGATCGATTCACGGGTGGCGCCAGGCGTCTTGCCCGCCGCACCCAGCACGGCCCAGGCCTCTTCGGCGGTGAAGCTGAGGAAGGGCGCCATCCAGCGCAGCATGGCTTGTGTGATCTGCCACAGGGCGGTCTGCGCACTGCGTCGCGCCAGTGATTTCGGCGCAGTGGTGTAGAGCCGGTCTTTCAGCACGTCCAGATAGAAGGCCCCGAGATCTTCCGAGCAGTAGATCTGCAGCTTGGCTACCACCGGGTGGAACTCATAAACCTCGTAATGGCTCAGGATATCGCTTTGCAACTGCGCCGCGCGCGACAGCGCGTAGCGGTCGATCTCCAGCATCTGATCCGCTGCCACCGCATCGGTGGCCGGATCGAAGTCGCTGACGTTGGCGAGCAGGAACTTGAGCGTGTTGCGCACACGCCGGTAGGTGTCGACGACGCGCGCCAGAATTTTTTCGTCGCCGGCAATGTCGCCCGAGTAGTCGCTGGCCGCGACCCACAGGCGGATGATTTCGGCACCCAGCTTCTTCGAAGTCTCCTGCGGATCGACGCCGTTGCCGGCGCTCTTGCTCATCTTGTGGCCCTTGCTGTCGACCGTGAAGCCGTGCGTCAGGATGCCCTTGTAGGGCGCGCGGCCGTACATGGCGCAGGCCGTCAGCAGCGAGGAATGGAACCAGCCGCGGTGCTGGTCATGGCCTTCCAGATAGAGGTCGGCCTCGGGGCCATCGTCATGGCCGCAACCCGGGTGGGAACCCTTGAGCACCGTGGTGTGTGTGGTGCCGGAGTCGAACCAGACTTCCAGAATGTCGCTGCTCTTGCTGTAATGTTCGGCGTCGGCAGCGCCCAGGATGGACTCGGTTGTGGCCTTGCTCCAGGCTTCGATGCCGCCTTGCTGCACCATGTCGGCGGCGATGTCGAGAATCTCCATGGTGCGTGGGTGCAACTCGCCACTGTCCTTGTGCAGAAAGAAGGGCAGGGGCACGCCCCAGCTGCGTTGCCGGCTGATGCACCAGTCGGGCCGACCGGCAATCATGTCGCGCAGGCGCACCTTGCCGTTCTCCGGGTAGAAGGCGGTTTCTTCGATCGCATCGAGCGCGATTCTCCGCAGCGACTTGGGCGCCTTGTCTTTCGTGAAGACACCCTCGCCCTCGTCCATGCGGATGAACCACTGGGCGGCAGCGCGGTAGATCACCGGCGTCTTGTGGCGCCAGCAATGCGGGTAGCTGTGCACCAGGTCGCTGGTGGCAAAAAGACGGCCGGCCTGGCGCAGCGTGTCGATGATGACCGGACACGCCTTCCAGATGTGCAGTCCGCCAAACAGCGGGAAGTCTGAGGCGTAAGTGCCATTGCCCTGCACCGGGTTCTGGATGTCGTCGTAAGCCATGCCATGCGCGACACAGCTGTTGAAATCCTCCACGCCGTAAGCGGGTGAGGAATGGACCAGACCGGTGCCGTCCACAGCGGTGGCGTAGTCGGCCAGATAGACCGGGCTGAAGCGGTCAAAGCCGGCGTCCACATGCGCCAGCGGGTGCTTGAACTTGATGCCGCCCAGCTTCTTGCCGACGGCTGTTGCAATGACCGAACCCGTGAGTTGATAGCGTTCCAGGCATTGCGTGACCAGACTTTCCGCCAGGATCAGCACTCCGCGCTCGGTGTCCACCAGAGCATAGTCAAGCTCGGGGTTCAGATTGAGCGCCTGATTGGCCGGAATGGTCCAGGCGGTGGTGGTCCAGATCACGGCGAACGCGTCTTTGCCCAGTGTTGGCACGCCAAAGGCCGAGCTAAGCTTGTCAGGCTCGGCACAGAGAAAGCCCACATCCAGCGTCTGCGATTTCTTGTCGGCGTATTCGATTTCGAATTCGGCCAGACTGGAGCCGCAGTCAAAACACCAGTAAACCGGCTTCAGGCCACGGTAAACAAAACCACGTTCGATGACGCGCTTGAAGGCGCGGATCTCATCGGCTTCGTTGCTGAAATCCATGGTGCGGTAGGGGTGGTCCCAGTCGCCCAGCACACCCAGGCGCTTGAATTCGCCGCGCTGGATGTCGATCTGCTCGGTGGCAAAAGCGCGGCTCTTGGCCTGCATCTCGTCGCGCGCCAGATTGCGGCCAAATTTCTTTTCGATGGCGTTTTCGATCGGCAGGCCATGGCAGTCCCAGCCCGGAATGTAGACCGCATCCAGCCCCTTGAGCTGGCGCGCCTTGACGATCATGTCCTTCAGGATCTTGTTGACGGCGTGCCCCATGTGAATCTGGCCATTGGCGTAAGGGGGGCCGTCGTGCAGCACGAACTTGGGGGCGCCCGAGCGCGCCAGTCGCAGCTTCTGGTAAATGCCTTTTTCTTCCCAGTCCTTGACCCAGCCTGGCTCGCGCTTGGGCAGATCGCCGCGCATCGGAAAAGGGGTGTCGGGCAGGTTCAGGGTACTTCGGTAATCCACTTTTTCAGTCATGACAAATCTCGATTTCGGAAAGGGTGCACGCTGCCATCTTGACGGCAGGGCTTGAGCAAGACGGGACGCGGGGCAAGGTGCGTCGGTCCGGCCCTGTCAAATTCGGGTGGCGAGCCAGGCACGTGCGTCATCACAGTCCTGCCGTATGCCCCGGGTGAGGGCGTCAAGACCGTCGTATTTCAGCTCGTCGTGCAATTTGTGCAGCAGTTCCACGCGGATGATTTTACCGTAGGCTCCCTCGGCGCCGAGCGCCTCTGGCCATTGCAGGCAATGCGTCTCCAGCAGCACGCGCCCGCCATTGACGTCGTTCGGGTCCAGCGAGGGGCGAATCCCCATGTTGGCCACACCGGGCAGCGGCTCGGGCGTCAGGCCATGAACCAGCACCACAAAAATGCCGCTGGCAGCCGGCTTCCAGTGGGCAAAGCGAAGGTTCAGGGTTCGGAAGCCGAGTTCACGTCCCAGCTTTCGGCCATGCACGACGTGTCCTGACACCCGGTAATGGCGACCCAGCAAGCGCGCCACGTCCTCCATGCGCCCCTGTGACAGGGCCTCGCGCACGGCGGAACTGGAGACGCGCAGGCCGTGCACTTCATAGCTGTTCATGCGCGCCACATCAAAGCCCAGCGTGGTGCCGGCGTCATCAAGCAGCGCGTAGTCGCCGGCGCGTTTGGCGCCAAATCGGAAATCGTCGCCCACCAGCACATAGCGCGCGCCCAGTCCGTGCAGCAGCACCTCGTCGATAAAGGCGGGCGGGCTCAGGCCGGCAAGGCGCTGGCCAAAAGGCAGCACCACTGCCTGATCGACGCCACACTGGGCCAGATCCAGCAATTTGTCACGCAAGGTGCCGATGCGTGCGGGTGCCAGATCCGGCTTGTGCAGGAGGGCTGCGAAGTGGTCGCGCGGATGCGGTTCAAACGTCAGGACACAGCTTGGCACGCCGCGTTGCTGGGCTTCGCTCTTAAGCAAGGCCAGCATGGCCTGGTGGCCGCGATGCACGCCGTCAAAGTTGCCTATCGTCAGCGCGCAGGCCGGATTCAGACCGGGATGGTGAAAGCCGCGGAAAACCTTCATTGATTGGATATCTTCTGGATAGCCTGCGGCGCTTTGTGTTGATGCGTCGCAAGCGGGGTTGTCACAAAAACAGGTTATATTGTCTCTTAGCCGAGCGATCGGGCGGCGGGATGCCGCGAAGCTGCCAGTTTGCTTCATCGCTGCCAGGGATTGTTATTGCGGACTTGATCCGCAATCCATGGTGCAGAAGGCACTGGATGCCAGATCTGGTCCGGCATGACAGGCGGGTTCATGGTTGACGACAGAATGTTTTTTTCAGGAGGCTTTTTTTTGAAGGTCTTGAAGCTGTCAGCCCAGGGGCTGCCCCAATCATGGATTTCGCTGGAGCAGGCGGTAATTCATTACGCGGCGCAGGAGGTGCGCTGGGAGATGGGGGCACAGGTGGCCGTTTTTCGTGGTGGCCACAATGCAATGACCGGCAAGCAGTCCATCATCACTGTCAACAGCATCATCGGTACGCGTGGCGTATCCGGCATCAATCCTTTTGCGCTGCGGCCCGGTCTGACGAATCACAAGTTGTTTGCGCGTGACCGCAATATTTGTGCTTACTGCGGCGCGCACTTCGACGAGGAAGTTCTGACACGCGAACACATCATCCCCTTTGCGCAGAACGGGCTGGACAGCTGGATGAACGTGGTGACGGCGTGCCGACCCTGCAACCATCGCAAGAGTCACCGCACGCCGGAACAGGCTGGCATGCCGCTCTTGTACACGCCTTATGTGCCCAGCTTGTGGGAAGACTTCATCCTGCGCAATCGCCGCATTCTGGCCGATCAGATGGAATTTTTGATGGCGCACGTACCGAGGTCGTCACGACTTCTGGTCTGAGCGCTGGCGGTTGAATCGGATGCCGCGGTAGAGTCGGGTGCAACGCTGATAAGGGAGAACATATTTCATGCAAAAGGACAGACATCAGATGGGAACCGCTTGTGGGCACTTCTGCCAAAGGCTGCTGGGCGCTTTGGCCTTGTCGGCATTGGCAGCCTGCGTGGGTGGTGACGGGCAGGTTCAGAGTTCGGGGCAGGCACCTCTCGTGCTCAGCGTGGCACCGCTGACAGCGACTATCGGCGATACCAGCACCTTCACCGTGAGTGGGCTGAACCTGCCTCTGACAACGATACTCTCCATTGCCAATGGCTCCTGTTTGACGCCGACCAATCGCACGGCAAGCGGCTTCACGGTGAGCTGCACGCCGGGTGGTGTGGCTGGCAGCCAGTTGATCACGATCTCGTCAAATACCGCTGCCAACGGTGGCTATTGGCTCGGCACGCAAACCCTGGCGGCAACGGGCAGCGCCTTGACGCCGCTCACGGTAGTCAATTTGCTGGTTGACAGCGGTGTCAATTCCGGCCAGTGCTATGCGGCCGGCAGTGACGTGCTGGTGAGTTGTATCAGTCCCACCGCCATTGCCCTGAACGACAGGCAGGACGGCATGATCGGCCGTGACGTGACGAGTTCCGATGGCGCGGATGGGCAGGCGGGCCTGAGCTATAGCACCGTCATCAGGCAATCGGGTCAGAATCCGGTCGCCCTGGGGCCGTATGTCAAAGCCGATTGCGTGAAGGACAACATCACGGGATTGGTGTGGCAGGGCAAGAGCACCGCGCTGGTGTCACTGCCGGGCGACGCCAGGAATCTGGAGGCCAAGGTGCTGGAGGCCGCCACCAATGCGGCAGCTTTGTGTGGTTTTTCCGACTGGCGGCTGCCGTCGCGCACTGAGTTGCAGAGTCTGGTGAATTACGGTTCACTCGATTTGTATTTTTCCATCGATACCCTCTGGTTTGTGGACGCCAGGATTGGCGCCTATTATTCGGCGACCAGGTACGCACCGAATTTGAAAAATGTCTGGCTGGTGGATTTCACCCGTGGCAGTGTCGCACCCGACAGCAACGCCAGCAGCGGTGTTTATGCACGCCTTGTGCGCTGACAATGCGCAAGCGGGGTCCCATGCACTGGCGGCGAGGTATTTGAAGGAGATTTCCATGAGAAGAGTTGCAAAGCTGCACCCCACTGCACCATGGTGGGTCCTGGTGCTGGTGGCCGGTCTGACTTGGGTCGGTCAGGTGCAGGCGCAGGCGCGTTACACCTATTCAACCAGCGGTGCCGAAGTGACCGATGTTCAGGCCGGACTGGTCTGGCGCCGTTGCAGCGAGGGGCAAGTCTGGAGCGCGGGTATCTGCGGTGGAACGCCGACTACCTTTACCCACGAACAGGCGCTCGCCTATGCCAGGACACAGACCGCCTGGCGCATACCCAATGTCAAGGAACTGTCCAGTCTGGTGGACACCAGCCGCTTCGATCCGGCCATCGACGGCAACGCGTTTCCACTCACGCCCGGTGTTCTCTACTGGTCATCCAGCCCCGACGTACGCCTTCCATCACTGGCCTGGGCGGTCGATTTCGGACTGGGTGGCGTGGTCAGCACCAATCGCTACAGCCCCACAGTGCTGCTTCGTTTGGTGCGCTGAGCAGGATCAGTCTCAGGCAAAGACGCCAGCCGTGTCCTGCATCCGGCTGGCTACTTCGCCGAGCTGGTGCATCGAGTCACCGAAAGTCATTTCCATCTGCGTCAATTTCTTGAAGTAGTGGCTGACGATATATTCGTCAGTCACGCCGATGCCGCCGTGCACCTGCACGGCCTGCTGGCCGACAAAGCGCATCGAAGTCCCAAGCTGGTATTTGGCGCGTGCCATGGCGGCCCGACGCTCCGCTGTTGGCGCGTTCAGTTTCAGGGCTGCGTAATAGCTCATCGAGCGCCCAAGTTCCAACTGCATCTTCATGTCGGCCATGCGATGGCGTAGCGCCTGGAAGCTGCTGATGAAGACGCCGAACTGCTTGCGCGTGTTGAGGTATTCGGCGGTGATCGCCATCGTCTTGTCCATTACACCCACAGCTTCGGCGCAGGTGGCCGCGATGCCAATGTCCACGGCATGCTCGAGCGCGGTCAGACCGGCTGGTGTGATCAGCGCGGCGTCGGCATTTTTCAGACTCAACTCGGCGGCGCGGCTGCCATCCTGCGTACCATAACCACGGGTGCTGACGCCGCTGGCTGAGCGGGGCACGAGAAAAAGGGCGATCTTGCCGTCCACGCTGGCTGGAACGATAAAGGCATCGGCCTGGTCGCCTGCTGGCACCACACTCTTGCCGCCTGACAGTTCCCAGCCCGTTGCAGTCTGGCTGGCGCGGGTTTCGCAGATATCAAGCCGGTAGCGGGCTGCACGCTCCTGGTAAGCCAGCACAATCAGGGCGTCGCCGCCGGAAATCCTGGGTAGCCATTGCGCCTTCACCGCCTCTGGCGCGTAGCCCGCCAGCAGCGCGCCGGCAATCAGACTTTGCTTGAGAGGTTCCAGCACCATGCCGCGGCCCAACTCCTCCATCACGACCATGCCCTCGACCGGTCCCATACCCATGCCGCCATGCTCCTCCGGAACGTACAGACCCGACAGGCCCAGTTCAGCCATCTCGGTGTAGGCGGCGCGGGCAAAACCGCCTGCCTTGACCGCGGTGCGGTAGCGCTCAAAGCTGTAGCCCTTGTCAACCCATTTGCGTACCGCGTCGCGCAGTTGTTCCTGATCGTCTGTGAAATCAAAGTCCATTTTGTTCTCCTGGTTTGGTGTCGTCCCGGCTTGGCACTATGTCATCCCGGACTTTGGGTTTTGTCATCCCGGACTTGATCCGGGATCCAGCGCCACGCAGACACTGGATTGCGGATCAAGTCCGCAATGACAAGTTGTTCGCCGCAATGACAAGTTGTTTTCGATGCCAAAGTGTTTGCCAAGTTAAAGTGTTTGCGTCAACCAAGAACGGTCTGTGCCACGATGGTGCGCTGCACCTCGTTGCTACCGCCGTAAA
>JBAXFI010000110.1:0-8427 GCA_037139995.1 Comamonadaceae bacterium
TGCCCACGTTCACGTGGGGCTTGGTTCGTGCGAATTTTTCTTTTCCCATTTTCAGTTCCTTAAAAGAGCAATGCCCGTGAATTGGTTTAATGTTTGCATTTCGTCACTAATTCCCTTGCCACGGGCAGCTTGGGGTGCGAAATCGCAGACAAATTCATCTAATCAGTTGAGGACAGAGCTGGCTCGCGTCGCGTAGCTACGATCTGTCTCGCAATATTTTTATTTTGCCCTTGCCGCCATGATGGCTTCGGAGACGTTGCGTGGTGCTTCGGTGTAATGTTTGAATTCCATGGTGTAGGTTGCGCGCCCTTGCGACATGGAACGCAGCGTCGTTGAGTAACCGAACATTTCGGACAAGGGAACTTCGGCCTTGATGGCTTTGCCGCCACCGACCATATCTTCCATCCCCTGCACCATGCCCCGACGTGATGACAAGTCACCCATCACGTTGCCGGCGTAGTCTTCCGGGGTCTCAACTTCAACCGCCATCATCGGTTCCAGAATCACTGGGCCGGCTTTGCGGCAACCGTCCTTGAAACCAAAGATGGCTGCCATCTTGAACGCGTTTTCGTTCGAGTCCACATCGTGATAGGAGCCGAAATGCAGGGTGACCTTGACATCAACCACCGGATACCCCGCCAGCACGCCCGAGGTGACCGCTTCATGAATGCCTTTTTCGACCGCAGGAATGTACTCGCGCGGAACCACGCCACCCTTGATGGCATCAACAAATTCGACGCCCTTGCCAGCTGCATTGGGTTCAATCTTCAGCACCACGTGACCGTATTGACCCTTACCGCCAGACTGACGAACGAATTTTCCTTCGCTGTCTTCCACCGTCTTGCGGATGGTTTCCCGGTACGCCACTTGCGGCTTGCCGACATTCGCCTCAACGCCAAACTCACGACGCATGCGATCAACAATAATTTCAAGGTGCAACTCGCCCATACCGGCAATCAGGGTCTGACCTGACTCTTCGTCGGTCTTGACGCGGAATGACGGGTCTTCTTGCGCCAGTCGTTGCAGCGCGATACCCATTTTTTCCTGGTCGGCCTTGGTCTTAGGCTCCACAGCCTGCGTAATCACCGGCTCGGGGAATACCATGCGTTCAAGCATGATGATGGCATTCGGATCACACAAGGTTTCACCCGTGGTCACGTCCTTCAGACCGATACATGCTGCGATATCACCCGCAACGATCTCGCTCACTTCTTCGCGTTTGTTCGCGTGCATCTGCACGATGCGGCCGATACGCTCTTTCTTGCCGCGGATCGGGTTGTACACGGTGTCGCCTTTGGTCAACACGCCGGAATAGACGCGGACAAAAGTCAACTGCCCGACAAACGGATCGGTCATCAGTTTGAAAGCAAGCGCCGAAAACTTCTCGCCATCGTCGGCCCGACGGGTGACAGGCAACTCGTCATCGTCCGTGCCCTTGACCGGAGGAATGTCAACCGGCGCCGGCATGAACTCGATGACGGCGTCCAGCATACGCTGCACACCTTTGTTCTTGAACGCTGTTCCGCACAGCATCGGCTGGATTTCGCTGGCTATCGTACGGGTACGGATACCGAACTTGATCTCCGCTTCCGTCAAGTCACCCTCTTCCAGGTACTTGTTCATCAGTTCTTCGTTGGCCTCAGCAGCCGATTCCACCATCTTTTCACGCCACTCTTTGGCCAACTCAAGCAATTCAGCCGGAATCTCACGGTACTCGAATTTCATGCCCTGGGAGGCTTCGTCCCAGATAATGGCTTTCATCTTGATCAGGTCAACCACGCCGACGAAGTTCTCTTCGGCGCCAATCGGAATCACGATCGGAACCGGATTGGCTTTGAGGCGCAACTTCATTTGATCGACGACTTTGAAGAAGTTGGCTCCAGTGCGGTCCATCTTGTTCACAAAAGCCAGACGCGGCACCTTGTACTTATTGGCTTGACGCCACACGGTCTCTGACTGTGGCTGCACGCCACCGACCGCGCAATACACCATGCACGCGCCGTCGAGCACGCGCATCGAACGCTCCACCTCGATCGTGAAGTCAACGTGCCCGGGGGTATCAATGATGTTGATCCGGTGCTCGGCAAAGTTGTTTTCCATGCCCTTCCAGAAACAGGTGGTAGCGGCAGACGTGATCGTGATGCCGCGTTCCTGCTCCTGCTCCATCCAGTCCATGGTGGCAGCCCCGTCATGCACTTCACCAATTTTGTGGTTCACGCCGGTATAGAAAAGAATTCGCTCGGTAGCTGTGGTCTTACCAGCGTCAATATGAGCTGAGATACCGATGTTGCGGTAGCGCTCAATGGGTGTATGGCGAGCCATGATGGATCCTTGGTTGCTCTCTAAATAAATCAAACTTGGCAACGCCGTGAAGACTCGTGATCTTCCCGGCGTAGCGAGCGACTTTCAGACTGGGCGAAACCCTGATCAGTGCTGCATGCACAACAAGGGTTGCAACGACGTATGAGAGTCGCGCAATAGGCGCCGCTTAGAAGCGGAAGTGGGAGAAGGCCTTGTTCGCCTCTGCCATGCGGTGAACTTCATCGCGCTTTTTCATGGCACCGCCCCGACCCTCGGTGGCTTCCATCAATTCGTTGGCCAAGCGCAAGGCCATGGATTTTTCACCGCGCTTGCGGGCCGCTTCCTTGATCCAACGCATGGACAAAGCCAGACGACGGACCGGGCGCACTTCAACCGGTACCTGGTAGTTGGCACCACCAACACGGCGGGACTTCACCTCAACCATGGGTTTGACATTGTTGATGGCCATGGTGAAAGCCTCAACCGGGTCTTTGCCGGGATTCTTCTTCTCGATCTGCTCCAGGGCACCATAAATGATGCGCTCGGCGACCGCTTTCTTGCCCCCCTCCATGATCACGTTCATGAATTTGGACAACTCGACATTGCCGAATTTTGGATCCGGCAGGATTTCACGTTTAGGGACTTCGCGACGACGTGGCATTTTATTTTCCTTTATTGCTTCAGTTGACATCTTTATCAGATGTCGCGAAAACCATTCTGGTTTTCACTTACTCGACCCAACAGCGGGTCACTACGTTGAATCACCGCGCCACGCGGGAAACAACACCTTTTCTGATCAAGCTTGGGCTTATTTGGCCTTTGGCTTCTTGGCACCGTACTTGGAGCGCGATTGCTTGCGGTCTTTCACGCCTTGCAAATCGAGCGAACCGCGCACGATGTGATAACGCACACCCGGCAGATCCTTGACACGACCGCCGCGGACCAGCACAACGCTGTGTTCCTGCAGGTTGTGGCCTTCACCGCCGATGTATGAAATGACTTCAAACCCGTTGGTCAGACGCACTTTGGCGACTTTACGCAGAGCTGAATTTGGCTTTTTTGGCGTGGTGGTGTAGACCCGTGTGCAAACACCGCGACGCTGCGGAGAATTCTGCATCGCCGGGCTTTTGGACTTGATCGTTTCGACCTCGCGCCCCTGACGCACTAGCTGGTTAATGGTTGGCATTGAAAAACGTCCCTAAACGTTTGGTAACTAAAACTTGAATAATTCGAAAGCGTGAATCCCTTCGGAAATTCCGAAAAGCCTTCTACTATATCAGGTCAATGCCGTCTCGGCAATTGAAATTTCCGATCACCCCACCAAAGTTTGCACCCACTCACATGAGGAGCGTCGTGTGCTCACTTGATCCAGAGGCGCAAGGCATCCCAGGCGCGGCCAAACACCCCGGCCTGCTCGACGGCCTCCAGCGCGAGCAGAGGGACGTCCAACAGATTCTGCTCGCCGTTGCTCACCTTCAATGTGGCGATCGACTGACCCTTGGTGAAAGGAGCCACCATTGGATCGGAACGGGCAACTTGCGTCTTGAGTTTGCCTGCCGTTCCGGTTGGCACGGCAACCACGATGGCCTGCGGCCGACCCAATTTGACAGTGGCGTCCTTACCCTTCCACACCGTCGGCGCTGCCACAACTTGATTCGCGTCATATAACTTGACGGCTTCAAAGGCGGTGTAGCCCCAGTTCAACAACTTCTGGGACTCGTTGGCACGCGAATTTTCACTGGCCGCGCCCAGAACGATGGAAAGCAGACGGCGACTCCCGGTCGCCCCCGGCGAGCCGGCGACCGCGCCAGCCACACCCAAACTCGCAAGATCACGCTTGGCGGTCGCGATCAGGCAATAACCGGCAGCATCGGTGTGCCCGGTCTTCAGACCATCGACTGTCGGATCACGAAACAACAACAGGTTGCGATTGCTGTCATTGGCCGCAGGCGTGCCGGGATAGCGATACTTTTTGATAGCGTAATAGACAACAAAATCGGGAAAATCGCGCATCAAGCGGGTCGCCAGAATGCTGAGATCACGCGCTGTAGTGCTGTGTCCAGCCTCAGTCAAGCCTTCCGGGTTCTTGTAACTGGTGGACTTCATTCCAAGCACCTTGGCCTGTTCATTCATGAGTTGGACAAAGCGCTCCGCCGTGCCGCCGACGCCCTCGGCCAGCGCCATGGTGGCATCGTTGCCGCTTTGCACAATCATCCCCTTGAGCAGATCTTCGACCGGCACCATCATCTTGGGATCAATGAACATGCGCGAGCCCGGCATCTTCCAGGCACGCTCGCTGACAGGCAATGTCTGCTTCAGATCCAGTTTCTTGCTGTGCAAGGCATCAAAGACCAGATAGGCCGTCATCAGTTTGGTCAATGACGCCGGCTCTACGGCAGTGTCAATATCCTTGCCTGCCAGCACCTGATCGGCAGTGACGTCGACCAGAAGGTACGAACGTGCTGCAATCTCCGGCGCTTGCGGCATTTGCGCGGCCACCGAGAAACACAGGGTAGCCGTGATAATGGAAAAGAGCTTTTTCATCATGTGCCAGTTCAGCGTCCCAGAGTGGGCGGTACCAGCAAGCGCTCCACCACCTTGCCATTCTTCAGGTGCGATTCAACGATTTCGTCGATGTCCTCGTTATCAAGGTAGGTGTACCAGACAGCTTCCGGGTAAACCACCGCCACCGGGCCGGCAGCGCAGCGGTCAAGACATCCCGCCTTGTTGACCCGCACCTTGCCAGGGCCATCCAGCCCCGCCGCCCTGATCTGGCTCTTGCACCGATCAAACCCCTGTTGCGCACTGTGGAGCGCGCAACTTTCCTCACCAGGCTTGCGCTCGTTGAGACAAAAGAAAATGTGTCGCTGGTAATAGGAGGTCGGTGGCAATGGATCGACCTTGATGTCTGGGCTCGCGCCGCTTTTTGTTTCACTCATGGTAGCCATTCTAGTTTTTCGGTTCACCAGTCCCGACCTGCGTCAACGCGTAAAGCAGAGTGGCGTAGGGCCACAGCCAGCCAAGCCACTGGGCCAGACCATGAAAGCGGATGAAACGACCCTGCTCCCAGGTCGACAGGGTCTGCGCAAAATACGGGCTCGCAGGAGCCTGATTGAGCAAACTCAGATAGAGCCCCAGAGTCAGCAATAGCAGTGCAATACTGGCCCGTCGCGGCACCCAGATCAGCACCGACACAAGAAGCATCGCCATCCCGATACCGGCTTTGACGGGCAAACTCAACCAGGCCCAGGCATGCTCGGGCCCGTAGCTCAGGGCAGCCGACAGCGCAGTCGCTGCGACACCGAGGGCAAACACCAGCAGCACGAACAGGAACCGTCGCACCGTAGAGCGAATGATGCAATAGCCAAGCAGGCAGGGTATCAACAAGCCCAGCACGACACACAACAATTCGGTACCGGGCACCAGAGGCTGCAATTCAATGTCGCGTACCGGCAGCCAGTTCAGAAACGGCGTGTTCAACAAGGCCTCCGCCAAGGCAGCCTCCAGACGCTCCTGCACCTGTCCCAATCCGAAGGGCACAGCAGCCGGGAACAGCAAGGCCAATGGCCACATGGCCAGCAGAACCAGTCCGCCCCTGGCATCCGCGACAAACCAGCGCGAGCGAAAGCGATTCCAGCGATCAATACCACCCAGCTTTTCCATGACCCATGCCAGCCAGGCTCCCAACCAGGCTCCCAATAGATTGAGGCCCAGGTCGACATTGGACGGAACACGCGCCGGCAAATAGCTTTGCAGCGACTCCATCGAAAAGGACAACAGCCCTGCCAGCACGGTCGCTGACGCCACGGCAAAGCGGTCTCGGCCAACTCGCAGCGCGCTTAACACCAGAAGAAATCCAAGCGGCACGTAGCCGACCACATTGACCGCGACATCAAAGCCAGTCCAGTATTTGGGCAGTGCACCACCCAGGAAAGCCCACGGCACGATACCTTGATAGCGCCAATCGGCGAACGGATAGAGACTGGCGTAAAAAATGAGCCCGGTATAGATCAACGCCAGCGGCCACGCCGCAGTCTTCTTCATCAGGGCAGTTTAGGCCAAAAAAAACCCCAGCACGGTGGCTGGGGTGGTAAGCCTATTTGCTGTCACACATCAAGGCCCCGCTCAGGGAGGAAAAGCGGGAGGCAGCAAGCCGCCTAAGCAAGAATTTACCAAAATTTTCTGCTTGTGACAAGAAAAATCTATGAAAAATGCGAATATTTACAAATAAATGATGATTCAGATCATGAGAATGACCTGATTTTGACGAATCAGGGCAGCCAACGATCATGCGCTGACTCCGCTGGACCTTGCTCCGTCGAACAGAAATCAGGCACAATTTGCCCCATGACACCCCAAGCACCTTTCCCCCTTGCACGCCCGCGGCGTTTGCGCCACGACGCCTTTACGCGCAATCTGGTCCGTGAAAACGCGCTGACCGCCAGCGACCTGATTTACCCGGTCTTTGTAACGGATGGCAAGGGCCAGCGCGAAGCCGTGCTGTCAATGCCTGGTGTGGAACGCCTGAGCCTGGATCTGCTGCTCGGCGTTGCGGAGGATTGCGTCAAATTGGGAATTCCGGTGATGGCCCTGTTCCCGGTCATTGATCCGGCCCTGAAGACGCCCGACGGGCGCGAGGCGCTCAATCCGGACGGTCTGGTGCCCCGCGTTGTGCGGGCGCTGAAGAAGGAGTTCCCCGAACTCGGCGTGATGACCGACGTGGCGCTGGACCCCTTCACCAGCCACGGGCAGGACGGCCTGCCGGACCCGAACCCGGCGGCAGACGGCTACATCATGAACGATGAAACGGTGTCCGTCCTGGTCAAGCAGGCGCTCACACAAGCGGGTGCCGGGGTCGACATTGTGGCGCCCAGCGACATGATGGATGGCCGCATCGGCGCCATTCGCCAGGCGCTGGAAGCCAATCATTTCATCCACACCCGCATCATGGCTTACAGCGCGAAATATGCGAGCGCCTTTTACGGACCGTTTCGCGACGCCGTTGGATCGGCGGCCAATCTGGGCAAGAGCAACAAGAAGGTCTATCAGATGGATCCGGGCAACTCGGACGAAGCGCTGCGTGAAGTGGCGCTCGACATCGCCGAAGGTGCCGACATGGTGATGGTCAAGCCCGGCATGCCTTATCTGGACATCGTGCGCCGCGTCAAGGATGAATTCAAGGTTCCCACCTTTGCCTACCAGGTCAGCGGCGAATACGCCATGCTCAAAGCGGCAGCGCAAAACGGCTGGCTTGACCACGACGCGGTCATGCTGGAAAGCCTGCTCGCGTTCAAACGCGCTGGCGCCGACGGCATACTGACTTACTTTGCGCGGGACGCCGCCCGGCTGCTGCAACGATAGTCCTTCGGTGCGAATATTCACCCTCGACAAGCTTGGCGTCACCGAAACCGACAGCTTGACTTCGGTGATCGAGCGCGGCTTGCCTGAGCAGGGCTATCTGTGGATTGCCTGCACCCGATCCGAATTCGAACAGACACAGGCGCAAATCCAGACCGGCCTGCAGGCCCTGTGCAACATGCAGCTCGTCGATTTGCACCTGTCCGACCTGCTGAACCAGCAACTGCCTTCGCACTACGACTACACCTCGCAATACGACATCCTGGTGTTTCGCCGCCTTGCGGCCAGTGGCAAAGAGCGCGAGTCGGTCCAGGGTGATCTGCCAGCCAGCCATTTACCCTCACGTGGCGGTCCGCCCATCCTGCGCCGTATCGACACCAGCCCCGTCGGCTTTGCGGTGTTCGATCAAGTCTTGCTCACCGTTCACCCGAGCGACTGCAGCATACGCGACGCCTACGCCGCCAAACTGCTGAACTCGGCCTCCGCCGTAACAAGAGGAGCCGGAACCTACTTGCCCAGCGGGCCGGCCGACATGATGCTGCGCATCGTGAATCAGATGGTCGATGGCTATCTGGAGCTACGCCGCGAACTCAGCCACCAGCTTGATCACTGGCAGACCGAACTGCTCGATCCCAAGACCCGCTTCAACAACTGGGCCTCGCTGTTGCAGGCCCGTCTGTCGCTGCACTACCTGGACGAGATCTGCGAAGATCAGCGCGCTGCGGTGCAGGACTGGATCGAATCGCTCAAGACATGGCCCGACGCCAC
>JBAXFI010000111.1:0-8299 GCA_037139995.1 Comamonadaceae bacterium
GAAGGATTCGAACCTTCGCATGCTGGAATCAAAATCCAGTGCCTTAACCAACTTGGCGACTCCCCTACACGGGTTGAGGGTCAAAGACCATCAACCGATAAACTGTTACTGCTAGCCCAGCCCACCAGGGGATGAACAGCCAAACTCCGACACAACCTGACCTGAAACGTGTCTGGCACGACGCCGTGCTCAGGTTCCCGTAATACATGGGCAAATACCGCACTTCCAGAACCCGTCATGCGGCCTTTCAGGCCCTGTGAGGCAAGCCATTCAAGGGCCTGCGTCACACCCGGACAAATTCTTTCGGCAACGCTCTGCAGATCGTTGTGGCCAAAACCGAATGCATCTGCTGAGAAGCCGGAAATTATAGCAGTCTGGCTGTCTCGTTTCAGAGACGGGTCCGAGAAAATCAGGCGAGTCTCCAGTCCCTGCTCGGGTTTCACCACCAGGAAACGGCCCTCAGGCAGCGAGATTGGGGTGATTTTTTCACCCACACCTTCGACCCACGCGTTTTGTCCGGCCAGAAAGAAGGGCAGGTCGGCGCCCAGCCCAAGGCCGATCTGGCTGAGCTTCTCCAGCGAATAGTTGAGCTTCCACAGACGGTTCAGGGCCAGCAGCGTCGACGCGGCGTCGCTCGATCCGCCGCCCATGCCGGCCTGCGCCGGAATACGCTTTTCAATGCCAATGTGAGCCCCCAGGATGCTGGCGCTGCTGGTCTGCAGGGCGCGTGCCGCGCGCACGACCAGATCGTCCGCTGGCAACGGCGTGCTCAGGTCTTCACGGCTGATTTTTCCGTCCGCACGCAGTTCAAAATGCAGGGTGTCGTGCCAGTCAATCAGCATGAAGACCGACTGCAACAGGTGATAGCCGTCACTGCGGCGCCCCGTGACGTGCAGGAACAGGTTGAGCTTGGCCGGTGCTGCAATGTCGTAGAGCGACTTCATTTTTCGAGTATCAGTCGGATTTGTGCTTCGGATCCTGCCTCAGTGCGCCGCGCCAGTATGCGCCCCGCAGCGTACTGCGAGAGGTCGGCCTGCCAGCCGGCGACCTCCCTATTGTCTCCGGCCAGCCAGGCAAAGAGTGCAACCAGCGGCAGTTCGGTGCCCAGCGTGTGCCGGATCAAGCCTTCGAGCGACTCAAAGTCTCGCGTCTCGCCAGCGCTGCGCAGGGTTGCGCTGCGTGCGCTCCAGGACAGCACAGCGGCTGTGCCTCCGAGCGGCGTGTAGAGGGTCAGCGCGCCTGCCTGCGGGTCGCCACTGAGCTCAAAGCCGGCGCTCAGGGACTGCGCTGACGTCTGTTCCAGGCTCGATGGGATCGTGATGGCGAGCCGTCCGCGCCAGTAGCTGGCACGCGCGCCCTCACTGGCGGGCGGTGGCACCGCGCACGCTGTGAGCAAAACAGCGGCAGCAAGCGCCGCCAGGCGAAGGGCCCTGAGGAGCAGCATTACAACTTCACACGCAGCCGCTTGAGGGTGTCCAGCAGCGTCTCGTTGTCGGCGTTGATCTGGGCACCTTCCTTCCAGACACTCAGTGCCTCGTCACGCCGACCCAGGGTCCACAGTACTTCACCCAGATGCGCCGCAATCTCCGCGTCCGGTTTGGCCTTGAAGGCGCCTTGCAGTAGGTGCAGGGCTTCGGCCAGGTTGCCGGCACGGAATTCGACCCAGGCCAGGCTGTCCGTGATGAAGGGGTCGGCTGGCGCGTACTCCAGCGCCTTCAGAACAAGCTGGCGCGCCTCGCCCAGCCGCGTGTTGCGTTCGGCCAGCGAAAAACCGAGCGCGTTGTAGGCGTGCTGATAGTCCGGCTTGCCGGTCATCACCTGGCGCAGCAGGCGCTCCATCTCGTCAAGTTTTCCCAGCTTCTCGGCCATCATGGCCATGTCGTAAACCAGGTCGAAATCGTTCGGATGGCGCGCGCTGGCCTCGGCCAGGAGTTCGTAGGCACTGCGGTACTGTTTGCCGTCACGCAGCAACTGGACCTCCGCCGAAATCTTCAAGCGGGCGTCCTGCGCTGACTTTTCCGGCTGGCTGCGAATCAGCTTGCGTGCCTCCTCAAGCTTGCCCTGGCGTGCCAGCATCGAGGCGCGGCGAAACTGGGCACTCTGCAGATCCTCCGGGTTGTCGATGCGTTTGAGCCAGCCATCGGCCTTGGCAAAATCCTTGCCCTGCTCGGCAATCTGCGCCAGTGAGAGATAAGCCTGATTCAGACCGCGGCTGGTCTCGGCGCGGGCCGCCGTGCCGCGTTTGGCAAGCGCCAGATCGACATAGTGGTTGAAGGACTGCTCGGCCGCAGCGAGCTTTCCGTCCTGCAATTCGAGCGCTCCGCGCACCAGCCAGGCCGGTAGGTAATCGGGCTTCTCGGTGCTCACAAGCAGAAGCTGCTGCGCCGCTTCGTTATAGCGCTGGGTGTCCAGCAACATCCTTGCATATTCCATACGGAACTCGGCCGGTGGCGCTGCCTCGAGGTATTTCTTCACGATCGCCTCGGCCTGCGGTGTTTTTGGATTCATCATTGACAAAGCCAGCATCGCCGGGCCGTCTGCCTTGGCGTCCAGTGCCTGACCGCGGCGCGCTGCCTCCAGCGCGCCAACGCTGTCACCCGCCTCCAGCCGCAGGCGACCAATGCTGGTCCAAGCAGCCACACCCGGCACCGGTGTGCCCAGATAGGCCGCCAAGGCCTGCTCTGTCGTCGCCGCGGCAAGTTTCTTGTCACTGGCGCGGGCAAAGTAGCGCGGGATGGCCGCGATCGCCACTGCGCGCTCCTTGGCATCGGTACTGGCCACTTCGCGCTTGAGTGGCTCCAGCGTTTCAGCAATCCGGTTCAGACCGATCAGGATCTGCAGCAAATAGCGATTGGCTTCCCTGGAGGCGGGGACGGCCTGACGCCAGGCCCGCGCTGCCGCCAGCGCCGCTTCGCCGGAGCGCGACTGCAAGGCGATGTCGACTGCGCGCTGGTAAAGGCGGCCATCACCCGTCTTCCTGGCTGCATCGAGCAACAAGGAGTAGCCGGTGCCTGGCTCGCCGTCACGCGCGTTGAGTTCTCCGAGCAGGAGTTGGTAAAAAAGCTCGCTGTCGAGCGCGGAACTCACCGGTGCGGCGGTGTCGCTGTCGGGCGTTTGAGCCTGCGCGCTGAGTGCGCAGACGAGGAGAAGCGGGAGCATGAAGCGATGGAAAAACGGCATCGGACCATAATAATCCATGTCTGCATCCATCGTTTGTCATGCCTGAATTACCCGAAGTCGAAGTCACGCGTCTGAGTTTTGCCAGCAGGATCGCCGGCGCGCAAGTTCTCTCTGTGCGCATGGGCAAGGCCTTGCGCTGGCCACTGGGCTGTGCGCCAGCACGACTGGTCGGGCGAACCGTGCGCTCAGTGCGCCGGCGTGGCAAGTACCTGCTGATCGATCTGGATCGGGGCTTGCTGCTGGTGCACCTGGGCATGTCGGGTAGCCTGAGCTTTGCCACGGAGCTGCCGGCACTGGGCAAGCACGATCATTTCGAGATGGTGACCACGCAGGGCACGCTGCGCCTGAATGACCCGCGCCGCTTTGGCGCAGTGGTGTACGCGCCAGCCCAGGATGTGGGCGTAGCCAGCACATTGCTGGGACGGCTCGGCGTCGAGCCCTTGACGGACGACTTCGATGTGGACAGTTTTCATGCGGGTTTGAAGCGCCGCAAGGCGGCGATCAAACAGGTCTTGCTGGCGGGTGATCTGGTGGTTGGGGTCGGCAACATCTATGCCAGTGAGGCGCTTTTTCTGGCCGGGATCCGCCCGACTGTCATTGCCGCTCGTTTGAGCCGGCCGCGCGCGGCGCGCTTGCACGCTGCGATTCGCGACATCCTGGGGCGCGCGCTGGTCAGCGGCGGCAGCACCTTGCGCAACTTTTCCAGTGCCAGCGGCGAGAAGGGGCATTTTCAGTTCGAAACCATGGTCTATGCGCGCCAGGGCGAACCCTGCCGGGTCTGCACCAGGCCGATCAAGTTGCTGCGCCAGGGTCAGCGCTCGACGTTCTACTGCCCGCAATGCCAGAAAGCCTGAAAGACGGCGCTGAAGCCACGCTGCCGGCCATCGCTGCGAAGGTGGTGAAGTGGCAGAAGACCAGCGGGCGCAACGACCTGCCGTGGCAGAACACGCGTGATCCGTACCGCGTCTGGCTGTCTGAAATCATGCTGCAGCAAACCCAGGTGGCAACGGTGCGCGACTACTTTGCGCGCTTCCTGCAGCGCTTTGCGGACGTGGCAAGGCTGGCGGCAGCGCCGCTGGACGAGGTGCTGGGGCTCTGGAGTGGCCTGGGCTATTACAGCCGCGCCCGCCATCTGCATTTGTGCGCCGTCCAGGTGATGGAGCGCCACGGCGGCACCTTTCCGACAAGCGCGCAAGGGCTGCAGACCTTGCCGGGTATTGGGCCGTCCACGGCGGCTGCCATCGCAGCACTGTGTTTTGCCGAGCGCGTTGCCATTCTGGATGGCAATGTCCGGCGCGTGCTGACGCGCGTGCTTGGCTTTGATGGCGACCTGTCGCTTGCAGCGAATGAACGCGAACTCTGGCGTCTGGCCACGCAGCTATTGCCGCGGCGTGATTTGAGTGAATCCATGCCGCGCTACACGCAGGGCCTGATGGATCTGGGCGCCACGGTGTGCAAGGCCAGTCCCGTCTGTGAAATTTGCCCGTTGGCACAGCAGTGCGTTGCGCGAAAGCTAGGCCAGATGCAGCGCTACCCGGTCAAGACGCGCAAAGTCAGGCGCAGTGCGCAATCGATCTGGCTGCTGCTGGCGCAGACCGTCGATGGCCGCATCTGGCTGAGCAAGCGCCCCAGCCCCGGCGTCTGGGGCGGCCTGTACTGCTGCGCCCTGTTTAGCGATAGAGAGGCCTTGCAGGCAGCGCTACCCAAGCACCATCATGCGGCGCTGCATGAACTGGCGGCACTGACGCACGTGCTGACCCACAAAGATCTGTACCTGCATCCGGTTCAAGTGCTGTTGCCGAAATCGGCGAAACCCGGCGCAGACGGCGGCTGGGTTGCGGCCTCGGATTGGCCGCGCCTGGGTCTGCCCGCACCGGTCAGGAAGTTGCTGATGCAAGTCAGCGGCTCTCCAACTCACGGTGACGCGTCAGCGTAACCCACCTGCTTGCAAACAGGCTCACCAGTTGCTCGACCAGGTAGACCGAGCGGTGCTGGCCACCGGTGCAGCCAATGGCCACCGTCACGTAACTGCGGTGATCGCGCGCCAGCGCATCCAGCCAGTGCTTCAGGAAGCCATGAATCTGCTCCTGCATCTGCATCACGTCCGTTTGGGACCGCAGGAAGGCAGCAACCGCTTCGTCCTTGCCGGTCAGGTGCCGCAGCGCTGGTTCGTAGTGCGGATTGGGCAGCATGCGCACATCGAAGACGTAGTCGGCGTCGGTCGGCACACCGCGCTTGAAGGCAAAGGACTCGAAGACCAGGGTAAGTTGCTCGCCCGCCGCTGTAATCAGCGATTTCACGTAGCCCTGCAACTGCGAGGGGCGGATGATGCTGGTGTCAATGACGTGCGCCTGATCACGCAGCGTGATCAGCAACTCGCGTTCGGCTTCAATCGCATCGACCAGGGCCCGGCGCAGGTTGGAGTCCGACGGATCGGAGACGGTCTGTGAAAGCGGGTGTTTGCGACGCGTCTCGGAATAACGCCGCACCAGGGTATCGGTGGTGGCGTCCAGAAACAGCGACTTGACCTTGATTCCCTGATCCTTCAGCAGCGTGAGCTGGGCTGGCAACAAAGGCAGTGCACTGGCGTTGCGCGCATCCATCGCAATCGCGACCCGGCTCGCATTGTGCTGGCGCTCCAGCGTCACAAAAGGCAGCAGCAGTTCGGGCGGCAGATTGTCGACGCAGAAAAAGCCCGCATCCTCCAGCGCATGCAGCGCCACGGATTTGCCGGAGCCCGACATGCCTGTGATCAGAACGACCTGCAGCTTGGGCTGTTCAATATGCATGAGCTTGCTCCTGTACTTGCAACATTTCCCGGGCGTGCGCCAGCGTCGTCTCCGAAACCCGCTCGCCACCGAGCATGCGCGCCACCTCGGCCACGCGCTGCGCACCCTGTACGCTGGCAACCGAGCTCAGCGTCGTCTGGCCCTGCGTTTGCTTGGCTACCACCAGATGCCAGTCGGCGCTCGCCGCCACTTGCGGCAAATGGGTCACGGCCAGCACTTGCCGGTCGATGCCCAACTGCTTCATCAAGCGCCCGACGGTTTGCGCCACGGCGCCGCCCACGCCAGCGTCAATCTCGTCAAATATCAGCGTCTGCGCAGTGCCCAGCGCACTCGTGGTGACGGCAATCGCCAGCGCCATGCGCGAAAGCTCACCCCCGGAGGCCACTTTGCCGACGGGTCGCGGTGTGCTGCCGGCATGACCGGCCACCAGAAAGCTCACCTCTTCCAGGCCATGTTGCATGGGCTGCGCTGCTACTTGCAGCGCCACCTCAAACTGGCCGCCCTGCATGCCCAGACCCTGCATCGCCTGCGTGATGGCGGCGGCCAGCAGCGGCGCTGCCTTGGCACGCGCGCCAGACAGCAATCTGGCTTCCCGCACATAGGCTTGCGCTGCCGCATTCTCGCTTGCCTGCAGGCCCTCCAGATCGGCTGCGGCGTCGAGCTTCTGGAGATCCAGCCGCCAACTGCCCAGCAACCCCGATAACTCGGTTGGCGCTCGCTTGTAACGCCGCGCCAGCGACAACCACATTGCCATGCGGGCATCGAGTTCGCCCAAGCGCTGCGGGTCCGGCTCGGTCTTGCGCAGGTAGGCGCGCAGTGCGTGCACGCTGTCCTGCACCTGCGCCAGGCTGGAAGACAGCAGTTCGGTGAGTTCCCTGAAAGCGCTCTCAAGATGCTCGTGCTGGTGCAGTGCCTGGTGCGCTGCATGAAGCGTGCTGCGCGCGCTGCTGTCATCGTCGTCGAGCGTCTGCAGCGCGCTTTGGGCCGCGTCAAGCAGCGCTTGTGCATTGGACAGACGACCCTGCTCGGTGTTGAGCTCCTCCCATTCGTCGGGTCGGGGTGCGAGCTTCTCCAGCTCGGCCAATTGCCAGACCAGGCGTTCGCGCTCGCTCTGCAAGGAGGCCTGCGCCGCCTGCGCCTGTGCCAACTCGCTTTGCGCCTGGCGCCAGTCCTGCCACAGGGCAGCGAGTGGCGCTGACGAGACCCGGCCATAGGCGTCAAGCAGCGCACGCACTGCGTCCGGTCGGGTCAGACTCTGCCAGGCGTGCTGGCCGTGAATGTCGAGCAACTGCTCGCCGAGTTCGCGCAACTGGGTGGCGGTGGCCGGGCTGCCGTTAATCCAGGCGCGACTCTTGCCCTGCAGGTCAAGCGTGCGCCGCAGCAGCAGTGTCTCGCCGGGCTCAAAACCACCAGCCTCGAGCAGGGGTGTCAGCGCCGGTGCCGCATCGAACTCGGCGCTGACCTCGGTCTTGTCACTGCCTTCACGGATCAGCCCCACATCGGCGCGTCCGCCGGTGGCCAGTTGCAGCGCGTCAATCAGGATGGACTTGCCAGCGCCGGTTTCGCCCGTCAGGACCGTGAAGCCACTGGTCAGATCGAGCTCAAGCTCACTGACGATGACGAAATTGCGCAGAACAATACGGCGCAGCGCCACGATCAGGCCACCCCCTCATTCCAGTGCAGCTTCTGGCGCAGGGTGTCAAAGTAGGACCAGCCCTTGGGATGCAGAAAACGTACATGGTGCTCCGAGCGGGTCACCACGATGCGGTCGCCGTGCAGCAGCGAGGCCAGCGACTGCGTGTCAAAACTGGCGCTGGCATCGCGTCCGGCCACCACTTCGATGGCGATCTCGGTGGCGTTGGCCAGAACGATCGGACGATTCGACAGCGTGTGCGGCGCAATCGGCACCAGAACCCAGCCCGGAATCGAGGGATGCAGTATGGGACCGCCCGCTGAGAGTGCGTAGGCCGTGGCGCCGGTAGGCGTTGCAATGATCAGACCGTCGGCGCGCTGGTTCGCCACAAACCGGCCGTCGACCTGAACCCGCAACTCGACCATGCCCGAGGTTGCGCCGCGGTTCACCACCACGTCGTTCATGGCCAGCGCGTCAAAAACGCAATGCCCGTCGCGCAGCACGCGGGCATGAATCAGGCTGCGGTGGTCTTCTTCAAACTGGCCCTGCAGCATGGGGGCCAGCGTGGTCCTGAAACTGCCCAGTGGGATATCAGTGATAAATCCGAGCCGCCCCTGATTGATGCCGATCAGCGGCACGCCAAAAGGAGCGAGCTGGCGGCCAATGCCCAGCATGGTACCGTCGCCGCCCACCACCA
>JBAXFI010000112.1:0-8203 GCA_037139995.1 Comamonadaceae bacterium
GTGCCCGCGGCAGCGGGCGACCAACCAAGCGTGATCGCCGCCAGCTCGATCGCTTCCGCGACCGGTAGTCAGCGGGGAGCGGTTGGTGGTTCTTGTGTTCGAAAGGCGATATAGCTGGCGAACATGATGACTACTAAGGCTTGGAACGATCCAACGATTGCGATCGCGACGCCCTCGGCAATGTGAGGATGGGTCGTTTCGCCGAAGCTGGTGTATTCGGTTTGTGCAGCGACCGCGATTCCGAAGATGGCGGAAAGGATTAAGAACATCCAACTTGCTGTCTCGACAACTCTTGCGACACCGTGCGCCCGCGCTGAGCCGGAGAGGCGCACGGGTGCTGGCGGCGCCGCCACAGGGCGCGTGGGGGCGTCGCGGTGGCCAGCACCGCCAGCGATCGACGCGTTGAAGGCAGCAATTGAGCCTTCTAAGAGGTAGCCCACCTCTTGACTGGTCAGAACCTGGCCGTGGGTCAGGTTGCATGCCATGGCCGTCTCGCCGTCGACCACTGCCTCGCGAGGCATGGGATTCTTTCCCGGGCTCTTCACGATCACGGTGCGGCTGTCACGGTCAATGAAATATGGCATGTGGGGGGCTTCCTTCGTGTCGCGATAGATGTTGGTTGCGGACGTTACTCGCTGCTGCGGTATTCGGATTTCGTGCCAGGGGCGCCGCCGGGGGCGAGCGGGGGGTGTCGCAAGCGACGCCCCTAGCGGTAGTAGAAAACGTGGGATTAGCTAGATGGCCGACGGGTGTGCGCTGAAGTGCCGCTCTGCCACTGGCACAGGAACAGGTGTTCTCGAGGAAATCAACGTGCCGTCGCCCAGTTGCCAGTAGAGGTTTAAGTCCCACTATTTGATGGCGGTACTTACAAACGCCGCGAAACATTGGTCGTCAGAGGTCGATTGCGGCCGCGCTACCGATCCTTGTACGCCTAAACCTTGATGGTTAGCAGCGGCACGGGCGTGAGAGCTCGGCAGTTGAACGAGTAAAGAAGCGTGAGGGGGTCCGAAAATAAGTTCCACGTCCAGCCAACTATTGAGACACCGACGTCGCTTGCTGAGCCTGGAAAGAGATTTTGAATTTGAAATTGCGGTCTCGTCAAAATCATGTCTCCGTTGGCGGCTGCTCGAATTGCGGGATTGCTTACAAGAGAGAAAATATTGGTCAGCGGTCCACCTGCATAGGCTAAGTTTTCCGAAGCGCCAGTGGTGCTCAATGTTGACTTTCCAAGCCAAGTCCTGATTGAATTTGCGACTGCGGCCGGAATCGTGATCTCCCAGGTCTGCGCGCCTACTTGTATTTCTCCTCTGGGTAATCCCGATGTTCCGGTCCCTGTCACCGTGAACGCAAAGGTGTCTGTGCCGCCTGGAACAACCGTGCCGTCGGTAAGAGTTGGGGCGTGCTGGCATTCAGCAGTGAACGCGGCGGAGCCATTCGACACAATCAGCCCAGTCGGCGAAACGGAGCAGGTAAAGGGAAGAACGTGAACGCTGCCATCTGGGCAGGTGATCGTCGTTGGTGGTGGCAGAGTCAAGCTGATGACCTCCACGCCTCGTGCTGGCCGGCACTCCTTGCTCGCACCAAGAGGCGCAAAAAGGCACACTTGATCGACTGTGTAAACGCCTGGGGCACCGAAAAATGTGACCGGAAATCCGGTGTGATATTCGTACGTTGCGTCAAATGGGGTGCCGACCATGTTGTAGAGATTCAGGAAGGCGCTGATTCGACTCCCACTAGTGTTGCTCGCCGTTACGAGCACCTGCTGTTGAGAAGCGGAAGGGTATGGCTGAAGCACGCCGTCCAAGCTCGTAAGACGCGCTGCCGAGTCAACGGAGTAGTACGCCGGACCATTCAAATCGGGCAAGTATTTGTATACGGGCACAGAGGTCCAAAACACACTGATTCGGTCAACTGCAGCAGTGGTTGAGGGTTCGACGGGGCACACAAATGGGAGGTTGTGCACCGTGGCGTCTGGGCAGGTGATCGTGGGCGGTGGCGGGGGTGCGATGTTGCAGTTATGTTCGGCGTTTTGCTCTTCGTCATCGTTGTTGTCCATCTGCGACTGTTTGTGTTCGATGTTGCGTTGGATCCCTGCGATGCGCTTATCGAGGGCCTCAACCCGCTTGGTCTGGCCAGCGAGCACGGCTTTGGTCCGTGACGATGAAAGGTCGCTTACTTGAGCAGAGAGCTTGCTAATTCGCTGGCCCATGTCGCTCTGCAGCTTGGCGAGCCTCGCAACCTTCTCGGATGCATGATCGCAACTGTGGTCATGTTTGGGTGCACCGCAGGTACCCACTGTCACCCCGGTCGTCGAACCTCCGTGGTCGCCAACGAAGGTCCACGTCGATGAGCATGGCCCCGTGCGAGTTGAAGAAATGATGCCGTTGTCCGAACAGGTTGGTCCCTGTTGAGCAGTGATCTGAAGCCGCCCCTTCACCACCACGTTGTCGAAACTGATAAAGGTGATCGTGCCCGAGCACTGCAACGTGGGGAAAGTAATAGTGCCGTTACCGGTTTTGTCAATCGTTACGACGAAATCAAGTGGGGCCACGCCACCCGTTGCGGTACCCGCGAAACTGGCAAGCAGTTCGCGGTCCACGCGAGGCGTGATAACGCGTGTGGCACTGCCCGACAATGTGCTGCCGTCCTCGCCGACAAAGTTCCATGTCGACGAGTTCTTCGCGTTCATGCGAGCAGCGATGACACCCGTTCGTATGCAATGCGCACCAGGGTCGACAGTCACGACGTAACGCAACGTGAGCACATGATCAACAAGACTGGTGAAACTCAGCGTGGCCACACATTGCAACTGCGTCAATGACACCGTTCCGGTGCCGTTGTTGGCAATAGTGGCAGTGAATCCTTGCCCGGTCCATGAACCAGCGAACCCGGTGTCTTCCAAATTGACTGAACGAGTGCTCTCACTAGCGTCCTTGTTCGACTCGCGCCCACGGTTGGAACCACCAAAGGTGACGGTTCCTCCGCCAATTGCAAGAATCAGCGCCAGTGCGCTCGTGACGATTTTGAATCTTGTCTTCATGATTCCCCCACAGCAAACGACCGACTGTCGCTCAATAGGAGCACGATGGACTGCTCGCTCAAATTCGTCAAAGTCAATGTCTCAAGAAACCGTCAATTTGAGACATCGTGTGAAGAAGTGGTGATTCGTGATCAGGCCGGCCAGCGCACGAGAAATTCGGTAGCCAAGTGAGGGGATCCCGTTTGGTGGTTCACTCGCTATGCGGTGTGGGGTCGGTTGGTGTTGTAGTCGTGCCGCCAGTCCTCGACGATCACGCGGGCTTCGAGGAGCGAGTCGAATCGCCATGAGTTGAGTAGTTCGTCGCGTAGTCGGCCGTTGAATGATTCGATCCAGGCGTTCTGCCAGGGTGAGCCGGGGTCGATGAAGATGCTGTTTGTGTTGTTGAATCGGCACCAGTCCGCGATGGCGTGGGCGACGAACTCGGGGCCGTTGTCGAAACGGACGTAGGCCGGTGCGCCGCGCTGGGCGGTGAGATGGTCGAGTGCGGCGGCGACCTGGTCGGCGTTGATGGAACGATCGATTTTGATCGCGAGGGCTTCGCGGGTGAATTCGTCGATGATGTTGAGGAACTTGATTTGGCGGCCATCCGCGGTGGTGTCGAACTGGAAGTCCATGGCCCAAACAATGTTGGGGCGGATCGGACACATCGCACCGACATCGGTGCCGATGCCGGTGAGACCTTTTTTGTGGTGGCGTTGCGGGACCCGCAGCACTTCGGCACGCCACAGGCCAACCCCGCCTGCGCGGTTCTCTCAGCGCACTTAGAGAACATGCTGATCAGCCCCGCACCGCACGCCTCGAAATCGCGTGTCATAGACGTTTAGGCTCTGTAGTCCAGATTCGGGGTCAGACGTTTGCCTCCGCCAAATGCTTGCGCCTGTCGATAACCAACGCCTAGTGGGCAATGATGTTTTCCATAGGGCATGTCGGCTTCTGTTCTTCCAAACGTTTCGCATCAGGAGAACTCGCGTCACTGTATCGAGGGGGTCTGTGACGCCAGTCGATACAGCTATCTCAAAATGGCTCTGCGCTTCCTCGAACTCCTTGCCGACATCTAACTGCATGTAGCCTCGCCCTACGCACGGGTAATCTGTTGGGCCGTATCTCGCCAATCACTCTTGAATGTCCAGGCGCTGTGCTTCTCTGCTCTCACAGACACTTGAGTCACGCAACGCCTGGACCAACACGAGAGTCTCAGCTGAATTTGTGGGGGATTCTCTTTCTAGGGCTTGGCCGCATCCGTGGAGCCTTTAGCTTCACCTGACCTTTGGCAATCGGTGTGGCCGCCGCGGCATATCGCGGTGACGCTGGTTCGTTGTCGTAGACAACCGCACCAGAGTCGTCGTCGTCCCACACCTGCAGACGAATTCTGTCGATCCCGCCTCCTTGAGGTACTTGTCCGTCAGTCACTGTGATGAGGTAGCCGAACTGGTGGGTGCTGCCCTCGACCGTGCCTGTTCCTTGGAGTTGGCCTGTCGCGCCCCTGATCACCAGCCATTGAGCATTGTCGGAATGAAACTCGAAGTCCCCGAATTCAAGTTCAAATTCTGATTCGCTCACCAATCGGCCACTCTTGTTGTAGCCGGCGCTGAAGCCGAACTCGGCTCGACCAGTTGCGGATGGCCAAGCCGGCAGTGCTCCCACTGGAGAGTTGAATTTGCCGCTACCAGTCACAAAACCTGCGGAAGGGTCGTAGACGACCACATACAAATAGACGGCCTGATCGGAAACGCCGCCGTCGTTGTCTCTGATCGTGACCATGATCGGGTAGACCCCGGGCACCGTGAAGAGGTGGGTCGCTGTCGCTGTGCCGCTACCGCTGGCCTCTGTGACCGAGCCTGGCGAGGTAGTGAGGTCACCCCAATCCCAAACAGCGGTGTGGGTGTCGTGCGAACCACGATCAGTGAATGGCGCCGTCGCTGAGATCGCCGTGTTGACCGCGACCAAAGAGGCCGAAACTTTCACCAGTCCTGCGACAGGGGCAACATTAGCAACGGTGACCGTCAACGGGTTGGCCCGGTTCAAGAATGTGCCGTCCTCATCAACTAAATCAACGGTCACGCCCGCGGTCAACGGGCCATCGAGGTACGCGTGTGGCTTCGCGCCAGCGGTGGTGTAGCTGTCACTGGTTCCGTCGCCCCAATGCACGACATAACCCGACACAGTGTCCGCCCCCGGATCGGTAACCGTGCCCAACACCAATCCATACGTTGCACCTTCATCGATTCCGATCGCGCCAGCAATGTCGACGCTTGGAGCAACATTGGCAACCGTGACTGTGGCTTGACTCTGCGCCGCGGCAATCCCATCGGTGGCCGTCAACGTCGCCGTGAAATCACCGTCATCAGTGCACGTCAAGTTCGGCGTGAGCGCGATGGGATTGTCGAAACTGCACAACGACGAGTTCACCGTCCACGCGTAAGACATCACGTCCGCAACATCGGGATCAGAAGCCGTAGCCGACGACATCGCAATGACGGAACCCTCATTTCCGCTATACCGGCCACCCGCAAACGGTACCGGTGGGTGGTTAACCGAAGTGCCTTCGAACGCTTGGACGAAGTTCTGAAGACTGTCTGGATCTGCTAAGGCGATCTGTTCAGCCAACGAAACCTCGGATTCAGCAGGTCCGTCCGTCTGCCGCAATTCTCCCGGATGCCATTGTAGGTAGTAGTTGTTCGCGCCTTGCCCAAATTGGCCCGGCAGAAAGGTCAGCGCACCATTCCCCACTCCCACCCGCCAATCCAGGTTTGTGTCAGGTGGTGCGCTATCGGGCTTGACCGAACCTGTCCTCGCGTAATCAATAGTCTGCGCTGTGCGAAAAAAGCCCGGTGGAAGCCCGATGGTGCTGTACCCGATGGTGCTATAGGAGTACGACATCACTGACTTATAGGAGAGGTCCTCAACTGGTTTGTCTCTATTGCCATGATGCCTGAGTCCCAGCAAGTGTCCTAGCTCGTGAGACGCCACGACAGCACGAACAAATGCTCGGGATTCTCCAGGCCAGAACCGCCTCGTCCCCCAGACAAGGTTGCCCATATCGTCCAGAACGGTGTCACCGACTGCGACCATTGCCGCAACGCCGGGGATGCCAAGTGCCTCTCCAGTGACACCATCTGGGATCTTCTCGCCGAAGAAGAGATACTTGAAGATAGGAGGAACCGACTGGTCGCCTGCTCCTGCATAGTTGAAATAGCCGGACTTACTGGCAGCTCTGTTCAATACATTGCTGACGTCGGCATCCGAGCTAGCGGACCCGTAGGTGGCCTTGGACAGACTTAACTCACCAATGTGATAGTGAACTGAAACGCCCTTCTTTCCAGTCGGGTTCGCCCCAGTCGGGTTCGCCAGGGGTGAGGCGTCAAATGCCTTGCGCATCAGTTCCCGCACACCGTTGTCGGCGTACGCAGGATCGACCGCATCCACCCAAATGAATAGATCCTTGTGGTTAACGTTTGCATCAAGAGCTGGCAGGTCAAGGAATTTGTTTGACACCCAGACCCCGTTCTCCTCCCAGAAATCGGGGATTCCATCCTGATCAGCATCAGGCCACTGCCAATAATCTGAGTCCAGCGCGAATCCGGGTGGAACGTTTCGTGGATCGTTTCGTATGGTCGCGCCGGCGGCGTCGGTGCACACAGCATCAACCAAGAAAAAGTTTCCAGAGTCATGAATGATGAGGGATGAGATCTGTGGCGTGTCAGTCGAGACGCTGAGTTCGTCCATTGTGCCTGTACCAACATTGTTGCTAGTTGGACCGGCGGTGCCGAGCAGGGTTCCGTCGGCGGCGTAAGCCTCGAGTACTACCGGTGTCACTGATGAGACCAGAAGACTGAAGTGGCTGGCGGGCCGCGTAAGTTCAATTTTGCCTGCGCCTTGTGCCACGCCTAACCACGCCCAATGTGTGCCTCGGCTGGTAAATGCTCCGCCGTTTGGATACTTTCCGTTGTAGTGGCCTGCTATTGCAAAGTCGCCGACGATCCAGTCGGTATTTTGTGTCGTTGTAAAATGCACGCCTGGAAACGACCGAGTGCTGAGGTTTGTTCCATCGGCGAATTCTTCGAAGTCTATGAAGCTGCTCTGACCGCAACTGTAAGAATCTGGTTGCACGTTACTTGTCCCGACGCTGACCGCCGTAGCCGCCGCTGAAGCGACTCGATTTGCGGCCGGCGGAGCCGATGCGCATTCGAAGGGCGCGTCGTGCGCTGTGCCGTCGGGGCACTGAATCTGGTTCGGCGCAGGCGGTGGCGTGAAGCCGCAATGAGTTGAGGCCAGACGGATCGCTTCGCTGCCCTGTGATAGCGAGTCCGACTTCGCGTTGATACTTGCCTCAAGGGTGGCAATTCGCTTGTCGGCGCTTGCGATGAGCGCCGGCCGGGCGTCTGCGACAGCGCGGGCCCTGGCGGCGATCAGCGAGGTCATTTTTAGGTTCTGCTTAGCGATTTGATTTGTCGTGGCAGCTTGATGCTTGGCCAGCGACATGATCCTTTTTGTGGCTCGATCGCAGCTGTGGTCGGCGCCCTGCTTTTTGGCGCGAGTTCCTGTGCCGGTGGAGATTGTTCCGTCGTCGCCGAGGAAGTTCCATGTCGACGTATTCGAGGTTTTCAGCGTTGCAGTGACGGTTCCTTGCTTGACGCAATGGGAAAGCGGATCAACCGTGACCACGTGGCGGAGCTTGAGCGTTGTCCCATCGAAGCTGACAAACGTTTCAGTGCCGTGGCATTGGAGTTCGATGATGTCGACGGTGCCGTTGCCGGACGTATCGAGAACCGCTTTGAACGATCCGTCTGGAAAGCCGGTCTGCACGATTGGACCGGTCCATGTGCCGGCGAATTTCGAGAGCGCAACACGCTTGGGTTGGCTACTGCTTCCGCTATTGCTGCTACCAAAGACGGCAGAGCCGCCTGTGGCAGTTACGAGTATCGCTATCGCGATCGCGCCGATTCTGGACCTGAGCAACATGATGCCCCCCTCATTTCAAGCGACCGACTGTCGCTTCATAGGGGACAACTTGGACTGCGTGCCCGAATTGGTCAAAGCCAATGTCTCAAGAAACCGTCAAATTGAGACATCGTGTGAAGAAGTGGTGATTCGTGATGAGGCCCGCTTGCGCGCGAGAAAGTTGGTGGCCCAAGGGTGACTAAGTAGTGCGACTTTGGGCGA
>JBAXFI010000113.1:0-8123 GCA_037139995.1 Comamonadaceae bacterium
GGGGCCGCAATGACAAACCGGGGGACAACTGGCATTTTTGAAAATTCCATATCCCTTACTCCCGCGCCAGTCCGCGCGCCGTCTGTTGCAGCAGCGTCTTTTCGAGCTTGGCCTGCGGCAGACTGATCAGCAACTCCAGCCGGCGTTTGAGCGCGTGCAGGGTTTGCCGGAAAGCTTCGAGCTTTTGCGCGTCGCTACCTTCACCCACGGAAGGGTCGGGGTAGCCCCAATGCGCCGTGGCGGGCTGGCCGGGCCAGTAGGGGCAAACCTCCCCTGCAGCGTTGTCGCAGACGGTGATCACCAGATCCATGTGCGGTGCATCGGCCGCGCCAAATTCGTCCCAGGACTTGCTGCGCAAACCTTCGACCGATATCCCTGCGCTTTTTAGAACCTGCAAGCCCAGCGGATTGGGCTGCTGGTTCTCGCGCGGGCTGCTGCCGGCCGACCAGGCCTTGAAGCGGCCTTGGCCAATGTGATTCAGGATGGCTTCAGCCAGGACGCTGCGCGCCGAATTGTGGGTGCATAAAAACAGCACGTTCAGGACTTTTCCGCTCATTTCATTTTTCCTCATTGGGATGGCCAGGATGGGTTCCATGGGTAGCCAGTTGCAACAGCCGCGCGACGCCAATCGGCTCCTCGCGCAACAAGGGCACCAGCGCATAGCGGCGCGCATGCCGACTCGCTACCGAATCAATTTCGACCAGCTCGTTCTGGGCGCGCTGGCGCAGCAGCGGTGAAGTCAGAGCTGCGCCCAGCGCACTGGCAGCCACGCTGTTGTTGATGATCCAGGCCCAGGGCTCAATGCCGGCACGCTTCAGATCGGCCTGCAGATTGGCGGCTTCGAGCACCGGCGTTTTCTCGGCCAGCGTGACCAGCAGCACCTTGGTCTGCTTCGGGTCCTGCAACTGCATCATCGGCGTCGTGAAGTGCAATCCGCTGGCGCCCATCTGGCGCACCATGTCGCGGTGGTAGGCACCGGTGGCGTCCAGCAGCAGCAGGGTGTGGCCGGTGGGGGCCGTGTCCATCACGACAAATTTTTTGCCGGCCTCGCGGATGACGCGCGAGAAGGCCTGAAACACCGCGATCTCTTCGGTGCAGGGCGAGCGCAAATCTTCTTCGAGCAGGGCGCGGCCCTGGGCGTCCAGACTGGCACCCTTGGCGGCAAGCACCTGGGCGCGGTAGCGCTCGGTGACCTCGTGCGGGTCGATGCGGCTGACCGTCAGGTGTTCCAGCGTGCCGTGCAGGGTCTCGGTCAGATGCGCCGCCGGGTCCGAGGTGGTGAGGTGCACAGGCAAGCCACGCGTGGCAAGTTGCACCGCCACCGCTGCTGCCAGAGTGGTTTTGCCAACGCCGCCTTTGCCCATCAACATCACCAGGCCGTGGCCGTCGGCGGCTATTTTCTCGACCAGATCGGACAGGCTGGGCGCGGCGAGCGCAGAGGGCTGCACGACTTCAGTCGCAAAAACGGACACTGCGCTGGTCAGCAACTGGCGCAGCGCGGATAGGCCCACCAGATCAAAAGCCTTGAGGGCGATCTGATCGGTCGGCAGGGCCAGCAAGGCCTCGGGCATGGCCGACAGCGCAGCGAGTTCGCGCTGGCCAATGGCCGCCGCCAGTGGATCCTGCGCGCCTTCCCCCGGTGGCAGGACGCCATTGATCACCAGATACTGTTGCGACAGGCCGATGCCGGCGAGTTCCTCGTGCGTGCGCGCGGCCTCACGCAGGGTCGAGGCCTGCGCTCTGGCCACCAGAACCAGGCGTGTGCGCGCCGGGTCGGCCAGTGCGTCCACTGCGGCCTTGTACTGCGTGCGCTGCTTCTCCAGTCCGGCCAGCGGCCCCAGGCAGGAGGCATCGCCCTTGCCCTGTTCCAGAAAGCCGCTCCAGGCACCGGGCAACTGCAGCAAGCGAATGGTGTGGCCGGTCGGTGCGGTATCAAAAACGATGTGTTGGTAGTCAGCAGTCAGCGCTGCGTCGGTCAGCAGGGCGGTGAATTCGTCAAAGGCGGCGATCTCGGTGGTGCAGGCACCCGAGAGTTGCTCTTCGATGCCGCGCACCACGGCGTCAGGCAGCACACCGCGCACCGGTCCCACAATGCGGTCCCGGTACGCTTGGGCTGCGGCCTGCGGGTCGATCTCGAGCGCGCTCAGATGGAGCACATCCGGGATGGCGGTGATCTGGTTGCCAATCGCGATGCCAAAGACCTGGCCGACGTTGCTTGCCGGGTCGGTGCTGACCAGCAGTACTCGCTTACCAGCAGCAGCCAGAACGAGTGCCGTGGCGCAGGCAATCGAGGTCTTGCCAACGCCACCCTTGCCGGTGAAGAACAGAAAGCGTGGCGGGTTCTGGAGGAATTTCATTAGCCGCAGCAGCGACCACCCGAGCAGCAATTGCCAGCCGCCGCAGGTGCCCGAGCAGTGTCGAGCCCGGCCCAGCGCGCAAGTTCGTCGCGGCTTGGGTAGCGCCCGGCCAACGCCAGTTCACCGTCAAGCAGAATGACCGGCAGCGCGCCCTCGCCGCTGCGTTCCAGCAAGCCCTTGACCACTGCGTTGCCGGCAAAAGCCATGGGCTGCTGCGCCAGGTTGAAGCGCTCAATCTGAGCGCCGTTCTGTTTGGCCCAGTCCACATCAGCAGAAAAGGTGACCAGTTTCTGGTCCACCTCGGTACCACAGACGCCGCTGCTGCAGCACAGGGCCGGATCAAACACTTGCAAGTTTTTCATGGAATAGTCCTTTATTAAGAGTTCCGAGGGTGCTGTCATGCCGACCACGCCGTTGTCATCCCGGACTTCCAGGTTGTCATCCCGGACTTGATCCGGGATCCAGTGCCACGCATGCACTGGATTGCGGGTGCTGAAACCCCGGACCCGATCCGGGGACGCAATGACAGACGTTCGCATGCAATTTGGCTTGGCATCATTTATGGAAATTCCACAATCAGCTTGCGGTGTTGAGGCAGGCGCTTGATCCCGCAGGTTGGCAGGTTTCCGCGCAAAGTTCCGGATGCCCGGAACAGCATTCTTCGGTCAGGTAAGCAATCAGGTCGTGCATCAGGCCGAGGTTGGCGCGGTAGCGCAGAAAGCGCCCCTCCTGCGTCACCGACAGCAGTTGCGACTGCGTCAGCGCCTTCAGATGGAAAGACAGATTGGTTGGCGGCACGCCCAGCTCAGCACCGATTTCGCCAGCCACCAAACCAGCAGGGCCAGCCTTGACCAGCAGCCGGTAGATGTCCAGACGGATGCCCGACGAGAGGGATTCGAAAACTTTGACAGCCGAGGATGTGTCCATATTCTGATTGTACAACAATCATTGAATTATAGTGCAACGCATCGCTTGCAGGCGGCCCGCCCTACAGGCAGGAAGCTGCCGCCGTATCCGACTCAGGCCAGCTTGGCAGCCGGCGCGGCGGCGACAGCCAGCAGGCCCGCGCGCTCCTTCGCCACCGCGGCGGCTGAAGTCTCCCGCACATGACCGTAGCCACGAATCTTCTGTGGCAGGGCCGCCAGCGCCACCAGGGTGTCGAGCGACTGCGCCTGCGGTGCCTTGAGCAAGGTGTTGATCTCCTGCTCGTAGTCGGCCAGCAGGCGCGCGTCGAGTTGACGCTCGGCGCTGTTGCGAAACGGGTCCAGCCAGCTGCCGCGCAGACCGCGCAGCGCATTCATCGCCTTGAACGCCGTCATGACCCAGGGACCGAGTTCGGCCTTCTTGACCTTGCCAGTTTGCTTGTCCACCTTGCCGAAGGGCCAGGCGCCGAGGTGGAAGTGCAACTGGTAGGCGCCTTCAAAGGTACTGGCGAGTTGCTGCCTGAAGGCGTCAGAACAGTACAGACGCGCCACTTCCCACTCGTTCTTGGTCGCCAGCAGCTTGAGGTAACTCTGCGCCACGGCTTTGGCGAATCTTTCCTTGCCACCGAGTTGCAGGTCCACCTTGGCCACGCGATCTACCAAGGCGCGGTAGCGCGTGGCATAAGCAGCGTTTTCGTACTCGGTCAGGAAGGTCTGATGGCGCTGCATCAGTTCAGTCAGCGATTCGTTCGTGCGTGGCACAAACTTGATGACATTGGCGGGCGTTGCCACTTTCTGCACTGCCGCCAGGTCGGTGGCGGCGCGCCGGCCCCAGAGAAACGCTGCTCTGTTGAACTCGACCTGTACCGCATTGAGTTCGATCGCCCTGTTCAGTGCTTCCAGCGTGACCGGCACCCAGCCACGCTGCCAGGCCGCGCCAAGCATGAACATATTGGACGCGACGCTGTCTCCCATCAGGGCACGCGCGATTTCAAGGCCGTTGGCAGCAAAGAACTGCCCGCCGCAGACACTCTGAATGTTTTTCAGCATGGCATCGGCGTCCACGCTCCAGTCGGCGTTGCGGGCGAATTCGGAGGTCGGGGTCACGTCGGTGCAGACCACGGCACGGGTGCGCCCGGCGCGCATGCGGGACAGCGCCTCGTCTCCCGCCGTCACGATCAGGTCGCAGCCGATCACGGTATCGGCCTCGCCCGGCGCAATGCGGGTCGCATGCAACAGAGCGGCGTTCGGCGCCATGTGGACATGGGAGAGCACCGCACCGTATTTTTGCGACAGGCCGGTCACGTCCAGGATCGAACAGGCCAGGCCGTCGATGTGCGCCGCCATACCCAGCAACTGGCCGATGGTGACGACGCCCGTGCCGCCAATGCCGCCCACCAGCACGCTGAAGCTGCGCGTCGGCCGCTCGAAGACCGGCAGCGTCGGCTCGGGCAGCGCAGCACTGGTCTGACTGCTGACTTTGGCCGGTTTGCGAAGCGCGCCGCCGTGCACGCTGACAAAACTGGGGCAAAAGCCCTCGACACAAGTGAAGTCCTTGTTGCAGCTGTTCTGGTTGATCTGGCGTTTGCGCCCCAACGGTGTTTCCAGCGGCTCGATCGACAGGCAATTAGAGACCGTGCCGCAATCACCACAACCCTCGCAGACCGCTGCGTTGATGAAGCTGCGCTTGGCCGGGTCGGCCCACTTGCCGCGCTTGCGCAGCCTCCGGCGTTCGGTGGCACAGGGCTGCTCGTAGACCAGCACCGTCACGCCTTTTTGTTCGCGCAACCGGCGTTGCACCATCTCCATGTCGTCGCGGTGATGCACCTTGACCTCGGCGGGCAAATTGGCGTTGGCGTACTTCTCGGGCTCGTCACTGACCAGTACCACTTCGCTGACACCTTCGGCCAGCAGTTCACGAATGGTTTGTGGCACCGTCAGATCGCCGTCCACCGGCTGACCGCCAGTCATCGATACAAAGCCGTTGACCAGCAGTTTGTAAGTCATGGGCACCTTGGCCGCGACCGCCTGGCGGATGGCCAGAAAACCGGAGTGGAAAAACGTGCCGTCGCCCATGTTGGCAAACACATGGGGCTCGTCGGTAAAGGGTTGCTGGCCCAGCCACATCGCGCCTTCGCCGCCCATGTGGGACACCGTGCCGGTGGTGCGCGGATTGTTCAGCATGGCGATCGTGTGGCAGCCAATGCCGGCCAGCGCCCGTGAGCCTTCGATCACCTTGGTGGAGCGGTTGTGCGGACAGCCGGAGCAGAAACTGGCGTTGCGTTGCGCCGAGCCCGGCCCGGGCGCCTTCGGACCCGGCAAATTGATAGGCTGCAGGCCGCAGTCAGGCTGCAGCATCAGCATGACATCGAGCAGCACCTTGGCAACGATCAGCGGCGAGATTTCGGCGTTGTTCGGGAACACGCGCGCCGTGCGCTCCAGACCATAGGTAGGCGCGCCCAGCGCCTTGCCAATCACCCTGGGCTTTTTGCCCAGATTCAGGTCGTACAGAATCGACTTGATCTGTTCTTCGAGCAGCGGACGTTTTTCTTCGACCACCAGAATCGCGTCCACATCCTGCGCCAAAGTGCGCACAAACTCCGGGTCCAGCGGCCAGGTCATGCCGACCTTGGCGATGCGGATGCCCATCTCATCGAGTTGCGCCGCCGACCAGCCCAGTTCCACCGCGGCCTGGCGCACATCCTGATAGGCCTTACCGGCCGACACAATGGCCAGCCGTGGCCTGGTCGTGTCGCTGCTGATGACGTTCAAGTGGTTGGCGCGGGCGTAGGCCACTGCCGCGTAGAGCTTGTGGTTGTAGAGCCGTTCTTCGGCCAGCAGAGCGGTATCGAAGGGTCGGATGGAGAGGCTGGGTGCGCCCATCGGTGTACCCACCGGCAAGGAGGGCACTTCGGGCAGCACAATCTTTGGTGAGTCCGGCCCGACATAAATGGTGCCGCCGCCTTCGACAACGTCCGTCACCACTTTCATGCCGACCCAGCAACCGGAAAAGCGCGACATCGCGATGCCGTGCAAACCGAAGTCCAGCAGTTCCTGGGTGTTCGACGGGTACAGCACCGGCAAGCCGGCGGCGATAAAAATCTGGTCAGAGAAATTGGTGATGGTGGACGACTTGGCACCGTGGTCATCCCCCGCCAGCGCCAGCACACCACCGAGAGCGCTGGTGCCGGCGCTGTTGGCATGGCGCAGCACGTCGCCGCTACGGTCCACGCCGGGGCCCTTGCCGTACCAGATGCCAAAGACGCCATCGACACGGGCGCCCGGGAAGCTGCCTACGTGTTGCGAACCCCAGATGGCGGTGGCTGCCAGGTCTTCGTTGACGGCCGCGCGAAAGACGATATTGTTTTGCTTGAGAACCGCTTCGGCCTGCCACAGGTCCATGTCGTAGCGGCCCAGTGGCGAGCCACGGTAGCCCGAGACATAGCCGCCGGTCTTCTTGCCCTGGGCCTCGTCACGCAAGCGCTGCTGGATCGGTAGACGCACCAGCGCCTGCGTGCCCGCCAGAAAGACCCAGCCCTCTTTGACCTGGTACTTATCGGCGAGGGTGATGTCGGGCTGAGCCAACTTGTCAGGCGCATTCATAGGCTACTCTTGGTACTGCACAAGGGGGCCATTATCAGACAGCCATGACTTGCTGTCCCGGCACCTCGCGTTCACCAGCGTGCACCGCGACAGCGGCGTGCAACTGACGATAATCAGGCAGTTCCCCGATTTGTCGTAGTACATTCCACCCTATGGCCGCCGTCGATCTCTCTTTTTCCGAAACTTCCAGCACCGTCCTGCCAGGGCTGGGCCGCGCGCTGGTACTGGCCGGCAAGATTGGGCAGCAGAAGGCAGAGGCAATCTACCGCAAGGCACAAGGCGCGCGAACCAGTTTCATCGCGGAACTCACCGGCTCTGGTGTGGTGTCCGCGGTTGATCTGGCGCACACCCTGTCGGCCGCCTTCTCGACACCCCTGCTTGATTTGAACGAGATCGACGCTCAGCGTCTGCCCAAGGGACTGCTGGACCCCAGGATTTGCCTCGATTACCGGGTCCTTGTTCTGGGTAAGCGCCACAACCGGCTGATCGTGGCCACCGCCGATCCTTCGGACAGCGAGGCGATCGAAAAAATCAAGTTCGCCACCCAGTTGCGCGTTGACTGGGTGCTGGCCGAATACGACAAGCTGCTGGCTCTGGTATCGAGCAGCGCCGCCTCTGTGGCGGAAACGATAGACAGCATCATCGGTGACGAGTTTGAGTTTGATGAATCCGGCTCAGCCGAGTTGACCGAAATTGACGACAACTCTGCTGCTGAAATAGAAGACGCCCCGGTCGTCAGGTTTTTGCAAAAGATGCTGCTCGATGCCTACAACCTGCACGCATCCGATTTGCATTTCGAACCCTATGAGCACCATTACCGGGTGCGCTTTCGCATTGACGGAGAACTGCACGAAATCGCCACACCGCCGGTCGCCATCAAGGACAAACTGGCATCGCGCATCAAGGTCATCTCGCGGATGGACATCTCGGAAAAGCGAATACCGCAGGATGGCAAGATGAAGCTCAAGGTCGGTCCCGACCGCATCATCGACTTTCGGGTCAGCACTCTGCCAACCATGTTTGGCGAAAAAATCGTGATCCGCATTCTTGACCCCAGCATCGCCAAGCTAGGCATCGATGCCCTGGGTTACGAGCCAGAGGAAAAGGAAAGACTGCTGCGCGCCATCGAACGGCCCTACGGCATGATCCTGGTGACCGGCCCAACCGGTTCGGGCAAGACGGTTTCGCTGTATACCTGTCTGAACCTGCTGAACAAGCCGGGCCTGAACATCGCAACCGC
>JBAXFI010000114.1:0-8097 GCA_037139995.1 Comamonadaceae bacterium
TTGAGCGTGTTCGGGTAAACGTACAGGTCGGCCACATGCTTGATCGCCAGCGGCCCGGCCGGGATGTCGGTGTAGTTGGTCGAGCCCTGGCGTCCACCGGCTTTGAAAGGCGAGGCCGCTGACAGCACCGGGTACTTTTCATAATCGGTGCCTTGAATGGCGCGTTTCACGTAGGCGATCTGGGCGTTCGAAACGATCTGCACCGAGGGATCGTCGCTGACCTGGGCAAAGTAGCTGTAAATCGGTGCGCTGCTGAAAGCAATCTTGTCGCGCAGATAAGCCAGAGTCTGCGCATGCTCTTCGCTGATGGCCTGCGCCACCGAAGGGTCGGCCTCGGCCAGCGACTTGCGGGTGACGCGGTCAAACACCGGCCGAATGGACGAGCGGCTGTCGGTGACATTCCAGCTGCCGCTGCTGTTGTCCAGTTTGAAATCCACGATGCCCAGATGGTCGCCCCAGCGCCCCGGCATCACAGCCGCCACGCCGTTGATGGTGCCGCGCTCGATGTCCACCCTGGGATAGTTGGCAAAGCCCTTGCCCGGAAATTCGGAATGCGCGTGGCCGAACAGAATCGCATCGACCCCCGGCACCTGGGCCAGCCGTGACACCACGTTTTCTGCAAACAGTCCGACCTCACCTTTTTCAAAACCCGAATGCGCAATCGCAATCACCAGTTGCGCCCCCTTGGCGCGCATCTCCGGTACATACTTCTTCGCGACTTCCACCATGTCATGCGCGACCACGCGGCCTTCCAGATTCGCCTTGTCCCACTGCATGATCTGTGGTGGCACAAAGCCGATCACGCCGACCTTGATGGCGTGCTTCTGGCCCTGATCGTCCTTGAGCGCCCGCTCCAGCAGCACATAGGGCGTGAACGCGTGCCTGGCCTGTGCTGAGTCCTTGTCCTTGTCATCGATGTAGACGTTGGCGTTGACGTAGGGGAAGTTGGCGCCGGCCAGGGAGCGGCGCAGAAAGGCCAGCCCGTAGTTGAACTCATGGTTGCCGACATTGGCCGCGTCATAGGCCATGGTGTTCATCACCTTGTAGGCTGGATGCACCTGCCCCTCCTGCAGGGGTTTGACACGGGCCACCCAGTCGCCCAGCGGGTTGCCCTGCAGCAGGTCACCGTTGTCAAACAGCAGGCTGTTGGGTGCCTCGGCGCGGGCGGCCTTGATCAGGCTCAGGGTGCGCGCCAGACCATACTGGTCCGTAGCCTGATCCTGGTAGTAGTCGTAACTGAGCATGTTCATGTGCAGGTCCGTCGTCTCCAGAATCCGCAACTTCACTTCGGCAGCCTGCGCTGCCGCAGCCAGCAAAGCGGCCAGCAGGCCAAAGCTGATCCTGGTCATTGCCGGTAGTACGCTGGCAGCGCTTGCAGGTACTTGGGCAGATTCGGGTTCCTCATCAGACGTGAGAAAAAATCCGGATCATCACTCGTGGTCAAACTGTTCAGCCGTGTCTTCTCGAACGGCAGTTTGAAGCGGCAGGACAGCAATCGCCTGGCATCGGCTGCTGTCGGGCTGGTCTTGGGTGGCTCCAGTCCGCACTGGGCAAAATCTTTCGCCATCTGTTCCTGGCTGAGTTTGGTCGCCAGTTGCGCCGGATCCAACTTCAGTCCTTGCTGGATGCGGCTCATGGTCTCGGCGATGCTCATAGGCGGCAGGCTGGTGGCCGGGCAGTTGGGCGTCATGGCCTTGCTGCGCTTACCCTTGAAGGTGGATGTGGTCTCGATGTCGTCGACCCCGCCGCGCGCTGCCTTGAGCAGCGCGAGGTCGCCGTACAGGGGCTCACCCCGCACCGCCACCAACTGGATGTTTTCTTCAATCGCCTGGATCAGGTTGCGATAAGGATCAGCCTGCCGGTCATCGATCACCAGCACATCGGCAAGATAGCCTTCAGTGATCTGACCCAGGCGTTTGCTCCAGCCCATGGCATCGGCCGGCTTGCGCGTCACCATTTCAACCAGGTCCCGGTCCGAGAGGGCGCCATGCAGCGCGTGCTTGTTGTGCAGGTCGGCCACTTTGAGCTCGCCCAGGCTCGACTTGCTGCCCGACGGCCCCCAGTCGGGTGCCAGGCTGATGGCGACACCGGCGCGTCGCGCGGCATCGATATTGGCCGTCTGGCCGTAGAGCATGAAGTTCGACAGCGGCGACCACACCAACTTGGCGCCCACTGCGGCCATTTCCTTGAGTTGCGGCTCGGTCAGCCCGACACCGTGGATGGCGATCAGTTCTGGCCCGAGCAGATTGCTGTCCTTGATGGCGTAGAACTCGGTGGCCATGCGCGGCGAAGGTCCTTCGGCCAGGTGCACTACCAGCGGCCCTTTGCTGCGCTCGGTCTGCATGGCACTCCACTCCTTGGAGCTGCGGCCCATATCGACACGGCTGGCTGCCACGCGCGACTCCACTGGCGAATTCTCGATGTTGCGGACCAGGCACTCCTCCTTGGAATAAGCCAGGTTGGTCCGGCCGCCCTGCAGGGAAGTGGTGCCACCTGCCAGCGCCTTGTACTCGCCGTAGCGACCGATCTCGATACCGAGGTCGAGGTAGTAGGCTCGTGTCAGCACTTCCTGCGGGAATGTAATGCGCTTGTTGTAGACGTCGTCATACCAGCGCCACTCGTAACGATCCCGGTACTTGCGGGCAATCGGCAGCAGCGGGTAGATGGCGTACTCCGGGTGGTTGTGCAGATCGATGATGCCGGGGTAGATCGCGCCCTTGCTGTCGATCACCGGGGCATCCTTGGCAGCATCGGGCAGCGCCTCGCCGGCGCGTGCCAGCGCCATGATCTTGCCGCCAGCGAGCCAGACCCGGGCGTTGGGCAATACGTCGCCAGCGTCGTTCAAGGTAACTACCTTGCCCACCAGCACCAGACCACGCTCAGCGTTCCAAGGCGTCTGTGCGCCAGCGGGTGAAGTCAGGATGAAGGCAGTCAGGAGACAGGCAATGGCAAGGCCGGCAGTGCGCATGGGAGTCACCACTTTCAGGAAACGATGTTGGTGCAGACATCATAGCGTTGCTCAAGCGTGTCAGGGGCATGGTTCAGGCGGCCAGCGTGGCGGTGCCAGCGTGCTCTTGCAGCAAAGTCAGCCGCCACAGACGAGCGGCGCGCGCCAGAAAGATGTCAGCGAAAGCCCCGTACAGAGCAGCAAAAGACAGACTGAAGCTGGCGTCGTGGACCAGCGCCCGCTGCATGGCGCTGACGGCCCAACCAGGTACTTGATCATGAACATACCCATCATCAGGGATAGCGGCAGCCAACTGCCTGGGTCGTGCTCAAGCACTGGGCGCCAGCGCGATGAGATCGGTGTTCGTATTCAGAAAGTTGACCTGGAAGCCACTCGACTGCATCCTGCGGGAAGGAAGCCAAAACCGCGAACGCACTCGCCAGCCTTCGTTGACAAAAGGTGCGGTGACAAACTGTGCCGACGGCCGGTCTGTCGCCGAATCTGCTGCATCCATCTCACCCTCGCGCAGTCCGTCGCAATGGACGTGCAATCGAAATCTAACGCCAATACATTCTCTTCAACCGGCCGCTGTGGCCTGAAACTGGAGAGAATCAATGAACACAAGTCGCACAACCCGTTTTACCGGACTTTTGATCGCAGTCCTGATGACCCTTGCCATCAATGGCGCCATGCTGTCCACGTTCAATTCGGTGGCTCAGGAAGGTTATGCAAGCAGCGGCCAAGTTTCGACCGTCGTGACGCTGGAAACGGTCAACGTCGTGGCACATCGTTCATAAGCCGGTGACAATACTTCTGTCCCTGGTCGGTTGGTGCATCCTGTTCCTGCCAGCGCGTATGCTCCGCTAACAATCCCTCAAAGCCAGCGCCATACAAGCAAAGCCCAACTGGCGAGTGCAGGTTTGACATTGCGCCACCAATGCGCAGTGGCGCTTGGCGTTGAAGCCCATGATTTCGCAACAGGACTCACTTGCTCTCCCTTGCTGATTGCTTCATGAATGCACACACAGGGAACATGACATTTTTTCGCTCATCGAAAGTTTCAGCAACTTTTAACTCTCGGCGCGAATCGTCAATGCGTACCGCTTCTGGGTGTTCTTTGCGGATTTGTTCTTCGGTGCAGTGGTGGCCAGTTGTTGCCCAATGCCCTGACCACAGGATGCGCCATCTATATTGAATTTCGGTCTTCATACTGTAATTATATACAGTACTTGAGTTGAAGGGAAGCAGGCGCTTGCAGCCAGGCAAACTCGAAAGTCGCGATTGACCAGCGAAGCTCGCGAATCAGGCAAAAACCCCTGACGCTCCAGGGAGCTAGCCACTGACCCGATGATCTAACGCAATGGCGCCGCTCCTATCAGTTCGACCAGCTTGATTTCAGTGCCAAAGCGCATGACCAACAATCCCCGCAACTCGCAGCGCTGCAAGGTCGCGCGGCGTTCAGGGTTGGAGGCGGCGCGGGTCGCGCAGCGGCGTTCCGAACTGCCACGTCGCTCAACGCCGTCCGGGGGTTGCGGATCCGTGGTGTGGATCGCTTCCTGAATATCCGCGTCTGTATTGAGGGGCATGTGCAGGGCGATGGCCAGGCGGGCAATTCGCGCGTTCAATCCCGTCAGCATTTCAAGCAGATGGCCAGCCTCGAGGGAGCGCGGGGCTTCAGTGTTGGAGTTAGTCGACATGTTTGGGCGCGTCACCAAAGCCGAGACGTTCATCAAAGACGATGGGTACGGGGCCTTTGGACTGGGTCTCCATGAAAGTTCTCGCACTGTCTGACACCGAAGCTTGCACCATTTCAGAGGGCAGCTTCTGCTTCTTCCCGTGTTTCGTAAATGTGTGTCGCCAGGCCCCGCGCATAAATCGCAGGCCCCAACTTATTAAGCAGGAATGCACTGGTGCTGTATCGCGTGGTGCGGTCATAGTAGTGTGTGGTCATGTATTCCACTACCTTGGCATAGGTCTCGAGCGCCGGCTCAAGAATTTCGAAACCGTCGTAGTTCACGACCACATTCACGCGGTGGCCAATTTCCTTGCAGCGCGTTTCCACGGCGTGTTGTACATCCGCAGCGTCCTTGGGCGTGACCAATTTGAGGCCCTGGAAGTTGAGAAACAGGCGATTGCGCAAAGGCTGCCAGGAGATGCGGTCAATCAAGGTAATGGCCAACAGGCTGTCCTTGAGTCCCATCGGTTCGTCACGGAAGATGCAAGCGGCCATCGGCTGCGGCCGCCTGACGATGGGGCGAAAAGCCATGTGCGCCAGGATGTCACGCTCCAGGTCTACGCCTGGGGCAATCTCCAGCAGTTCGAGTCCTTGGGCGGTCAAGCCGAAGACACAGCGCTCGGTAATGTAGAGCACTCGCTTGCCGGCCTTGGCGGCGTACTCGCCGCTGAATGTCACCTGCTCCAGCGTATCCACAAATTTGCGGTGCTTCCCCTCCGACACGATCCGCAGCGCACCCTTGTCAATCTCAACCTTGAGACCACCAGCGGTAAACGTCCCCACGAACAGCACGGTGCGGCTGTTTTGAGAGATGTTGATGAAGCCGCCTGCACCCGCCAACTTGGGGCCGAACCGGCTGACGTTGATATTGCCACGCGAGTCACATTCGGCCAGACCCAGGATGGCCAGGTCCAAGCCACCACCATCGTAAAAATCGAATTGCTGGTTCGTGTCGAGCATGGCCGTAGCATTGACGGCAGTGCCAAAATCCATGGCACTGCCTGGGATGCCACCAATCACGCCGGATTCCGCCGTGAGGGTCATGTAAGCCAGCAGCCTCTCTTCATTGGCAACACCGGCCACGCCTTCGGGCATGCCAATTCCGAGATTAACAACCGCATTGGGCATCAGCTCGAACGCGGCCCGGCGGGCGATCACCTTGCGCTCGTCCATTCGCAAAGGGGCAAGGGCATCGAGCGGTCGCCGCATGGCCCCGGTTAGGGCCGGGTGGTAGGCGGTCCCGAAGGTTTGCATGTGCAGTTCGGGGGGGGATACAACAACGCAATCCACCAACATGCCGGGCACCTTGACCTGGCGCGGGTTCATGCTTCCGGCCTCCGTCATGAACTCCACTTGCGCAATCACCAAGCCCCCAGAGTTTTTGACAGCCATGGCGATGGCCAAGGTGTCTTGCGTCAATGCCTCGCGCTCCATGGAGAGATTGCCATCGGTGTCGGCAACCGAGGCCCGGATGAACGCCACATGGGGTTTCGGGACACGGTAAAACAGCAGCTCTTCGCCGCCCAGCGTTACTACTTCCACCAGGTCTTCCCTGGTCTGGGCATTGATTTTTGCACCCTGCTGGCGTGGGTCGACAAAAGTTCCCAAGCCAACACGCGAAACGTTACCCGGCAAGCCTGCCGCGATGTCGCGGTAAAGGTGCGAGATGACACCCAAGGGGAAATTGTAGGCCTCCATCTTCCCGGCTATCGCCAGCTCCGCCAGGCGTGGCACCATACCCCAGTGCCCGCCAATGGCACGACGCACCAGCACATCGCGCGCTAGGCGGTTCACACCCTTGTCGTTTGCGTCACCGGGGCCACCACCAAAAATGAGCGTCAGTCCCGACGGATGTGCCGTTTTGGCATGACTTTGCGCCAAAGCCTGCAGCAGCGCATCTGGCACCCCTACGGTACCAAACCCGGAGCATACGAGAACATGGTTGTCGTGGACAAGAGCGACGGCATCTTCGGCGGAAACTTCTTTTGTCTTCATGAATATTCCTCACAATCAGTACGGATAGGAGCGAGCCTCGTCAATTGACCGAAATGCCATCAAGCAACTCAGGGATGCCCGCGTCGCAGAAATGAATTGGCCTGTACCTGTCTTTCGGCCTATCGGCGAAAAACTGAATCTGTAGTCAAATCGAAGCGGGGTGTTACCGTGATTTGTTGCAGAATTGCTGTCCTAAGTCAAGGCAAGCCAACTTGGTTCAAATTCGGACTACCAATCGGGTGCGAAAGGGTGTTCGCGCGCGATCGTGTATTGAGGTACCTCACAGTCGTTGGGCGGCCGGAGGCTTTGTCGGTAATCTGAACGACCGCATCGGCTTCCAGGACCGTGTCCGTGGATGACCGGTCTGGAACAAGCAGTTCGGGAATTTGAATGTCAACCGTGTGTCTCAGCCGGTGACTATGTTCCAAAGCGGACCTTCAAGAGCGCGTCGGGGATGGCGCGAAACCCGATGCGCGTGTGCAGCTTGAGCTGTCTTGCGCGGCATCCCCCATTTGGGGGATAGGCAAGAGTTCAGCGTGCCATCAGAATCGCTTCATCCATATTCGCGAAGCCGACGCTGCTGTAACCGCGAATTTCCCGATTTCGATGTTGAGTAGCGGGACGACTAGGGATGAGTCAATTTCGGCCGCGCGCCGTCAAGGGGAGAACAAGAATGAACGAATTTTGAAAGAATACCCGCTATGACCCTCACAAGCCACAAAGCATTCTGGGCCATGCTGCTGGCGCTGGCGATCGCCTCGGCCGGCACGGCCCTGTGGTTGTTCCCTCGCGCCATGCCGCTACTCCAGTTAGATGTGAGCATGTCGCCGGGCCAGGCGCTGGCCGCCGCTGAGGCATTGCAAACGCAGCGCTTTGCGGAACTCGTAACGACGCGCAGGGTGGCACGCTTTGATCATGACCTTAACCTGCAAAACTACATCGAACTCGAGGGCGGCGGCATGGACGCCTTCAGCGCCTTGCTGGGCCAACGCTTTGTGGCGCCCTACCACTGGACGGTGCGGCTTTTTTCCGAGTCGCAGGAGGATGAACTGAGTGTGCGCTTCACGCCCGATGGCCGTGCCTACGGATTCACACGCAAGGTGCCGGAGAAGGCGCCGGGTGCGGCGCTGAGCGAGGACGCGGCGCGCACACTTGCCGAGAGCGGCGCCCGCAGCCTGTTGGGCGATGCGCTGTGGACCGCCTACGCTGCGCAAAGCGCATCGAAAGTCACCCGTCCCGGCGGGCGCATTGACCACAGCTTTGTCTACGAGCACCGAACCGAAAAACGAGGCGAAGCGCGTTTTCGACTCAAGCTGGTAGTGGCCGGAAGCCACCTGGCTGAAGTCACACCCTATGCTTTTGTGCCGCAGGCCTTTGCGCAGCGCTTTGCCCAGTTGCGCAGCGGCAATGAGACCATCGC
>JBAXFI010000115.1:0-8037 GCA_037139995.1 Comamonadaceae bacterium
TCATTGCGGGCCTGACCCGCAATCCAGTAGTGGCGTGGCACTGGATCCCGGATCAAGTCCGGGATGACAAATGGCTAGCCCGGGATGACATTGTCATTGCGGGCCTGACCCGCAATCCAGTAGTGGCGTGGCACTGGATCCCGGATCAAGTCCGGGATGACAAATGGCTAGCCCGGGATGACATTGTCATTGCGGGCCTGACCCGCAATCCAGTAGTGGCGTGGCACTGGATCCCGGATCAGAGCTTGCCCCGGGCTCGATCCGGGGTCCGGGATGACAACTGAGGCGTCCGGGATGACAGCCACTGCAGCAACTGCTGCGTCACCGCCGGGCTGCTGAGCAATTGCATGTGGTTGGTGCGGTAGAGAATCGATTGCCGGTTGGCTGCGAATGCCAGACTGCGCCTTGGATCATCGTGTTGACCCAAGCCACTGCGCAGCGGCACCAGACCGTCGCCGGTCAGACGGTCGGCCAGCAGGCCGCGTTTGGGCGCCAGCGTGGCGACCATGGCGTAGCAGTTCACGCCGTCGGGCAGCGCCAGGATTTGACGCCGATCGGGCCGCCTTTGAAAGCGCTCGTGGCCCTGCCAGTCGGCGTCGAGCAGATGGCCGTAACGCAGATCGGTGATACCGGCACTGCGCAACTGCGCCAGCCGCGCAAAAGGCCGGCTGTAGGGCGTGCTGCCCAGCAGGACATCGACCCAGTTACCGGCGCGCTCCAGTGGCGCGCCATGATGCGGCGTGCCAAGAAAAACAATGTTCTTCAGCTGCTCGGGCCAGCGCAAGTTTTCCTGCCTGGCGCATTGGCAGGCACCGCGTATCAACAAGCCGCCCATGCTGTGAGCCAGCACCGTGAGTTCCTGCACGGCATCTGGCCAGCGCTCGAGCAGTTGCTCCAGTTGCCGCGAAAGTTCCCGCGCGTTGATCGATACGTGCAGTCCGGTGTTGTAACGCAGATAGACCGGCGTGTAGCCAAGCTGTTCCGCCAACGCGGCGCCATGATCGACGATCTGACCCGGTTGCCCGGAGCACCACTGCAAATCGTTCATGCACAGACCGTGAATCAACAACAGCACTTTGCCGGTGGCCTGTGGCAGGGTGAGCGGCTTGCCGATTTCGAGCGCCTGACCCCGGCAGCGCAGCGTCATCGGTGTGGCCAGCGGGTTCTGGCTGGCCAGCAAGCGATCCCCCATCACACCATTGAGCGCAGCCAGTACGGCTTCGCGCTCGGGCGTTTCGGGCGCCTCTGCGTCAACTCGCTCCAACAGAGGCTGCAAACTGGCCAAGGCCGCGTCCAGCCCCTTGCCAACCCATTGGGTGACGCCCTGCACACTTTGGTAAATTCGACCGGTCAAGCCGCGCGTTGTGCCCGCGGCCTTGCCTCCCGGCACACCCATGCTGCTCCAGACCGACTGGTGCACGCCCTCGGCAATACGCGCCACACCGGCGGTAGCCTGGGTTGCCAGCTGCACAATAGCCCGGAGATCCGTCGCACGCAAATGCTTCATGCCTGTGCGCCAGCCTAACGCGGCAACGCCTCCACCTCTTTGGTCCAGCGCTCCAGCAGACGGCGCCGCTCAGTCGCCTTGCCGTACTTCTCGAAGTCGTACTTGATCAGGCGCACATCGTCGAGCAGCGGGATCCGTGGGTCAAGCCGAAAAGTCTTGTTGGCCGGCACCTGCAAGCTGTTGGCCTGGCCACCGGTGGCTTGTCCTACAGGACTCATCAGCCAGTCGTAGTAGCGCTTGGCCGCTTCCCGGTTGCGCTGGCCTTTGACCATGGCAATTCCGCCGACTTCGTAGCTGGTGCCCTCGCAGGGCGCCGCCGTCTTGACCGGGTACTTGTTGTGGCGCCAGGCGTCAAAACCGAAGATGAAACTCACACCAATGGCGACTTCACCCTTGGCCACATTGGGTGCCTGTGCCTGGCCGCTGCGCGTGTAGTTGCTGATGTTCTTGTGCAGTTTTTTCATGTAGTCGAAGGCCGGCTCCTCGCCCATCAACTGCACCAGACCGGCCAGAATCGTGTAGGCCGTGCCACTGGAGGCCGGGTGCGAAATCTCGATGTCGCCCTTGTACTCGGGCTTGAGCAGGTCCGACCAGCACTTGGGCTCGGGCAGCTTCTTCTTCTTCAGCAACTCGGTGTTCCAGCCAAAGCCGATGGCCGAGGTATAAAAGCCGCCCACCATGTTCTGCGTCATGGCGTACTGGCGCACGCTCCAGCTGTGAAAGTCGTTCAGGTAAATCGGGCGATAGGGTTCGAGCAGCCCCTGCTCGGCCGCCTGCAAGAAGGGGTCGCCGGTGCCACCCCACCAGATGTCGGTCTTGGGGTTCGCTGCCTCCGCGCGCAGCTGCGCCGCCGCCTCACCGGTAGCCTTGTGGGCCTGCAACACCTTGATGCCGGTGGCACGCGTGAACTCCCTGGCCGCGAGTTCGCACCAGGGCTGATCGGTGCTGCAGATGGCGTTCACCGTACCTGGTGCGGAGCTCTGGGCAAACACCATGCTGGCGCTGGTCAGCAGGAGGCAGGTGGCTAGTTGTTTCAAAGCAAACATCATGATCTCCAAAGTAACAGGTGTTTAGAACTTCTCATGTGGCGCAAGATAGCGCCACTGCCCCAGCGGCAAATTACCCAGCATCACATTGCCTATGCGCACGCGCTTGAGGCCCACCACTTTCAGCCCGACCAGCTCGCACATGCGGCGAATCTGGCGCTTCTTGCCTTCGGTCAGCACAACGCGCAGTTGCTCCGGGTTCTGCCACGCTATTTTGGCCGGTTTCAAAACCTGGCCATCCAGGCTCAGGCCGTGGCGCAATCTGGCCAGCCCTTCTGCTGGAAAGATGGCCTGCACATTGGTCGTCACCGGATCTCCCTCGTTGATCTGCAACAAACGGCCCGGCTCACCATCGGGCTCATTGAAACCGGTGTAGCTGACGCGCACCAGGTATTCCTTTTCCATCTCGGAGTCTTCACCGATCAGTTGGCGCGCCACACGGCCGTCCTGCGTCAGCACCAAGAGGCCAATCGAGTCAATGTCAAGCCGGCCGGCCGGCACCAGGCTCTGCAACTGCCGTGGGTGAAAAAAGAAGCGTGCATTGTCTTCCGCCCAGCGGTTTTGCGGCTGGATCAGCGTGATGGCTGGCTGGTGGCCGTCTTCGGCCTGACCGCTGACGATGCCCATCGGCTTGTTCAGCAGAATCGTCACCTGATTGGCCTGTTCGCCCTGGGCCTGTTTGGCAATTTCAATGCGCGCGTCTGGGCGCACCTGCATGCCCATTTCGGCCACCTTGCCATCGACCTTGACCCAGCCCTTGCCAATCCACACATCGGCTTCGCGCCGTGAGGCCAGGCCGAGTTCGGCCATGCGCTTGTTAAGCCGCAGGGTACCGTTCGGTCCAATGGCAGCGGTGTTGCTCTGCCCGGCAGGAATCGCTGTGCGAGGCACCGGTGGGGCGGCGCGACGAAAGGTAGCTGGCTTGCTGGAATCTGTCATGGCGTGTTCCGCAGTTGGTCAAGCACCGCCAGAATCGGCAGCAGCACGCCGGCACCAAGCTTGCGCGAGCGCTCGCCGCTCCAGCCGGTCAGCACATCGGGCAGATCGGCGTTGTCCTTGAACGGCATTTCGATGGTGAAAGCCAGGCAGTCAAAATTCTGTCCGACCCAGTTGGTGGCGAGCGTCATATTGCCCTGCCCCGGCTGAATCTTTGCGTAACCCTGCGTCGTCTGAAAATCCGGGCAGGTTTGCAGCCAGGCATTCTTGAAACTCGTCTCCAGCGCTGCCATGCGCGCCGAGTAGCCCGGCCTGCCCTCGGTGCCAACGCAGAAGTTGTAGGGCAAGCCCTCGTCGCCATGGGCGTCCAGGTTCAGATCGACGCCAAGCTCCAGCATTTTCTGGCGCACCCAGAAGACTTCGGGCGACTTCGCTACGCTGGGGTCTTGCCACTCGCGGTTCAGATTGGCGCCAGCGGCGTTGGTGCGCAGATTGCCGCGCACAGCGCCGTCCGGGTTCATGTTCGGCACCACGTGGAAGACGCACTTGCCCAGCAGCGCGCGCGACACCGGGTCGCCACCGTCGAGCAATCGTTCCAGAAAGCCTTCGACAAACCACTCGGCCATGGACTCGCCCGGATGCTGGCGTGCAATCAGCCAGATCTTTTTCTTCTGCACATCTGGCACGGTGCTGGCTTCATCGGTGATGCGCAACAGGGTCATATCGCGCCCGTCCAGCGTCTGCCCCAGATGTTGCACCTGCACCTGCTCGGAGGCCGCCGCCGAACCAATCAGGTCCAGATGACGCTCGTGCGAGTAGGGCTCGAAGTAGGCGAAGTAAACGCTGTTCGTCTCAGGGGTGATGTCGGCTTGCATCAGCTTGCCATCAAAGCGCGTGGCGATACGAAACCAGTGGAGCCGGTCGTAACTGGCCACCACGCGGTAGCCGTCCCAGCCCTTGGGGTAGGCGCTGACGCCAGCGTTGAGAAACTTCAAGGTCACCGCCAGACCGGCGGCGCCCTGGAGGCAGAAGTGAAACCACTGCGCAAACTCGCTGGCGTTGTCGCGCCGGATGTTGAGCTGGATGTCGGCAGCGTCGGTCAGGCTCAGCACCTCGATGGCGCCGGAATCGAAAGCGGTTGATATGTGGAGTGGGGTCATGTGCAATGCCTGTCTACCGTCGGCACGCTATGCCGACTGAGAACTGGCATTGTAGAAGCCACCTGGCCGTCATTGCCAGGAGCGCGGCGACGCGGCAATCCATAAATCATGGCGCGTACAAAGGCACAAGCTGTCATTCCGGCGGTCGCAGTTGTCATCCCGGACCCCGGATCGAGCCCGAGGCAAGCTCTGATCCGGGATCCAGCGCGGCGCCACTACTGGATTGCGGGTCGTGGCCCGCAATGACAATACAGGGCGCAATGACCGTACAGGGCCCGCAATGACCATACAGGGCCGCAATGACAAGCAGGTGCGGGACTGTTTGCCGAAGGGTCGGCTCAAAGCGTTAGCTGAAGACGCCGCCGTACTTCTTGCGCAGATCACCCTTTTGCACCTTGCCGGTGCCGCCAACCGGCAGCGCGTCGAGAAAGATGACGTCGTCGGGTACCCACCACTTGGCGACGCGCTCGGTCAGGAAGGCCAGGATCTCTTCGCGTTCGACCGTTTTGCCGGGCTTGCGCACGATGAAGAGCAGAGGTCGCTCATCCCACTTCGGGTGCTTGACGCCGATCACCGCCGCCATGGCCACCGCCGGGTGACCGACGGCCGCGTTTTCAAGGTCGATCGAGCTGATCCATTCGCCGCCGGTCTTGATCACGTCTTTGGCGCGATCGCGGATCTGCATCACACCGTGGGCATCGATGGTGGCGATGTCGCCGGTCGGGAACCAGCCGTCAACCAACGGTGATGTGTCAGCCTTGTAGTAGCTGCGCACGATCCACTGCCCGCGCACCGTCAACTCGCCTTGCGAGACACCATCGCGTGGCAGCGTGGCGCCCTGTTCATCAACCACCTTGATCTCGGTGCCAAACACCGACTTGCCCTGGCGCGCAATCACCGCGTGCTGTTCGCTGACCGACAGTTCGCGGTTTTTCGGTGACAGGCAACTCATGGTAGCCACCGCCGTGGTCTCGGTCATGCCCCAGCCGTGGCGCACTTCAACACCGTAGTTGTCAACAAACTTGGCGATCAGGGCCGCTGGCATGGCGGATCCGCCGACGCCGGTGCGCTGCATCGTCGAGAAGCGCAGGCCATGCTCCTCCACGTGCTGCATCAGCGCCAGCCAGATGGTGGGCACGCCGGCGCTGACGGTCACGCGTTCGCCTTCCATCAGTTCATACAGGCTGGCGCCGTCCAGGCGCGGCCCGGGCAGCACCAGGCGCGCACCGCCGATCGGCGCGGCGTAGGGAATGCACCAGGCGTTGATGTGGAACATCGGCACCACCGGCAATATCGTGTCGCTCGGTGAGAGCGACAGGATGCCCGGCAGACAACACGACAGGGCGTTGATGACGATGGCACGGTGCGAGTACAGCGCACCCTTCGGGTTGCCCGTGGTGCCGGAGGTGTAGCAAAGTGCGGCGCCACTGCGCTCGTCAAACTCGGGCCAGTCAAACTGCTCGCTGTGCGGGGCAATCAGGGCCTCGTAGCACACTGTGCTGACACCCTCGACGGCTGGCAGATTGGCGGCATCGCTCAGGCAGATCCAGTGCTTCACCTTCGGGCAATGCGCTGCGATGCCCTTGATCAAGGGCGCAAACGTGCTGTCAAACAGCATGGCAACGTCTTCGGCGTGGTTGATGATGTAGATGAGCTGCTGCGCCTGCAGGCGCGGGTTGCAGGTGTGCATGACCATGCCGCTGCCCGACACCGCAAAGTAGGCTTCCAGATGGCGGTGGTTATTCCAGGCAATCGAGCCGACCACGTCGCCTTGTTTCAAACCCAGCGATGCAAGCGCGTTGGCAAGTCGACGGGATCGGGCAGCGCACTGCGCGTAGGCGTAGCGGAACAGTGGCCCGTGGGTTTCACGGGACACCACCTCAACGTCACCAAATTGAGCCGCAGCGTGTTCGATCACACTTGAAATCAATAAGGGACGCTCCATCATCAGTCCGGGTTGAAGCATGGTTTGTTCCTATGAAGCGGTAAGTGAAGAATGCATCTGCCAGTCGCTCGCCTCAATCAAACTGGCGTGCGATCGCTCTCAGGAATTCTACCGATTCGACATCCCGATTGGTGGCCTCATCTTTGCTGGTGCCGTAAGCCCTGTTGGATGACTGTTTATAGATAACAACGCCACACGACCGATCCGCATAAACCAGCTGGTTGTAAATTCCAAGTGCAACGAACTCGCCACGTGGACCCTCTGGAATCCACCATTGGTAGCCATAGCCAAAGGGCAGCGCGTGGTCGTTCAGCAATGGTTTGCCCGGCATCAAATGAGGCGCATCGGGCGTGACGGACGCCTTCACCCAGGCCTCGGGGACAACCTGCTTGCCTTCCCAAACACCACCGTTACGGTACAGCTCGCCCAGCTTGATGAAGTCTCTTGCGACAAGATTGAGACCGGCAAAGGCCATTTCCATTCCGGTCTTGTCGATCAGCCAGTAGCCCGGCATATTCATTCCAAGGGGTTCAAATAGTTTCTCTTGCATGTAGTCACTCAAGGAACGCTTTGTTGCGTGAACCAGCAAGGAGCCCAATGCCTGAGTTTCACCGGAGTTGTAGCGGCAGACCGTACCTGGCTTGCTTTCGGGTGCCATTCCGGCAACAAATTCTTCCAGCGACATGGCACCCCCCATGGCTGCTGCCAAGCGGAAAACATCGCAGTTTGGATCCGAGTAATCTTCGTTCCAACGAGCGCCAGACGACATCTGCAACACGTTTTTGATGCTGACCCCAAAGTAGGCAGAACCGGGCGGCACCGGAATATAGTCGCTGATCGCATCCTCAATGCTGCGAATATGACCTTCGCCGACGGCGATGCCGACCAGCGCGGAAATAAAGCTTTTCGAGACCGACCACGAAATCCAGTGCACGTCCGCCCCACCCGTCAGGGCATAGCGCTCGTAGCGCACAGCGCCGTCCTTCAAGACCAGCAAGGCCGTGGTATCCGTTGCAGCAAAGAATTCCTCTGTAGACCGGGTTTTTCCCTCAAACTCGTAAGCAGCTGGCAAGACCATCGCCTGGCCTGTGGGAAAGGTGAAAGGCTTGGTTGACGCAGCCATCTTGCTGGTCGGGACCATGTCCTTGAATCTGCAAAAATTGTCGTGTTGCGGCGAACCGCTGAAAAGTGCTAACTGGTCAAATGGGGTTGTCTCTGGAGTGCTCATGGCGTGGCCTTTGAAGTCTTGTTAATAGGGAGAATCGCAGGGGCGAAGTTACTGCAGGCAAGGGAGAACCAACAGCCCTGCTAATGAGGGGTCTGCAAATGCAGACCGTATCGGCTTATGTTCCACGTAAGATAGGCTCCATCAGAACGCCCTTCGTGACTAACTACTGCAGAGATGAAAGCCACCAACGATCTCGACGCCATTGAGTTATTGAG
>JBAXFI010000116.1:0-8030 GCA_037139995.1 Comamonadaceae bacterium
CGATGTCTGCATCCCTTGACTTTGCGCAGGCACAAGGCGGCGCATTGGCGCTGCCGGCGCCCGGGCCATTGGGTGCCGTCAAGCAGATGCTGAATCAACCGGTGGTCAAAAAATCGCTGCCGATGATGGTGGTTGCGCTGGCCCTGCTGGCGTTCGCTCTGGTGTACACACTGATGAATGCACCGACCTACCGTTCGGTGCTCTCGGGCGTTACCGAGGCCGATCAACAGGCTGCTTATGAGGTGCTCAAGGCGGGCGAGTTCAAGCCGGTGATTGATACCTCCAACGGGCAGATTACGGTGCCAGCCAGTCGCTACCACGAAGCTCGGCTGTACCTGGCCTCCAAGGGCTTGCCCAAGACAGCGCAGTCCGGCCTTGATTCGCTCAAAGACCAGTCGGCCATGACGACCAGTCAGTTTATGGAACAGGTGCGTTACAACGCGGCGATGGAGCAGGAACTGGCGCGCAGCATCACACAGATTGACTCGATTCAGTCGGCGCGCGTTCATCTGGCTGTCAGCAAGCCCTCGGTCTTTGTGCGTGACCGCACACCACCCAAGGCCTCGGTGGTGGTGACCCCCTTTGCCGGACGCATGGTGAGCCCGTCGCAGGTGCAGGCCTTGATTCACCTGGTGGCTTCGAGTGTGCCTATGCTGACCCCGGAAAACGTGACCGTGGTCGACAACAACGGCAAGATGATTACCGAGACCGCCTCCGACGGGGCGATTGGCATGAGCGCGGGCCAGACCAAACATAAACAGAATATGGAAGACCTTTACCGCCAGCGCATCATCCAGATCCTGGCGCCCATTGTGGGCGATGCCAACGTGCGCTCGCAGGTCAACCTGACGCTTGATTTCAGCCAGACCGAAACCACGGTGGAGGATTTTGATCGCAGTGACAAGGGCCCCAAGACCCGGTCTGAGGTCGTCAGTGAAGACCGCAACACCAACAAGGAAGCCTCTGGCGTACCGGGCACGCTGTCCAATACGGCGCCGGCGTCGCCAACGACATCACTCAACACGGCTGCCAATCCGACCAAGGCCGCAGAAGACCGCTCTACCGTTGCGGCCCGCAGTACCCGCAATTACGAGTTGGATCGATCGGTGCGTCATACCAAGAGCGCCACTGGCGCCATTGAGCGCCTGAGCGTAGCGGTGGTCGTCAATGAGCGCGCGCCGCTGCAGCAACCCAAGAACGACAAGGGTGAGGCGGTGGAGCCCAAACCCAACCCATTCACGCCCGAAGAGATTACAAGAATGCAGGAACTGGTTCAGGGTGTCGTGGGCTACAACGAAGAGCGCGAAGACGTAGTCACCGTGGTGCAGGCACGCTTTGAAGCAGAGCCGGTGGTGGACCTGAGTCAGCCCTGGTACAAGGACGAGGCGCTGGTCAATGGCATCAAGAGCGCGGTTCTGGGTCTGGTGTTTGTGGCTTTCCTGCTGGTGGTTGTGCGCCCGGTGGTGTCGCACATGATGAACCGCGACAAGGTTGCCGCGCAAGAGGCTGCCAGCCTGCAGATTGCGAGTGCGCAGGCCTTGGCGCTGGGCGACGGGTCGGCTAGTGGTGCCGCTGGCGTTGCTGGTGCAGCGGGTCAGGCTGGTGCCGAGGGTGAACCGGCGGAAACGCTGGAGCAGATGAAGGCCAAGCTCAAGCCCAAGAAGTCGAATATTTCGATGGAGATGCTCGACACCGCCAACACCTACGATGACAAGGTCGCGCTGGTCCGCATGATTGTTGCCGAGGACTCGGCGCGCGTTGCCAATGTGCTCAAGGGCATGATCAAGCTGGCCTGAACCGATTGGAGTAACAGCATGGCAGACGCCGAAAAAATGGAATTGATCGAGATCGACCCGGCCAAGGAACTGGCCGCGATGTCGACCACCGAGCGTGCTGCCGTGCTCATGCTCTTGCTTGGCGAGCAGCAGGCGTCGGACATTATTCGCTACCTCAATCCGAAGGAAGTGCAGGCTTTGGGCGCTTCGATGGTGGCGGTCTCTGACTTGTCGCAAGAAGCGGTGAATGCGGTACTGGATGAGTTTGTTGCGACCATCAAACGCCAGACCAATCTGGGTCTGGGTACGACAGACTATGTGGAAAAAGTTTTCAGGCGCGCGCTCGGTGACGACAAGGCCGCCTCGGTGCTGGGTCGCATCACGCCCGGCCATGGCAGCAAGGGCCTGGAAATTCTGAGCTGGATGGATGCACGCTCGATTGCCGACATGATTCAGGACGAGCATCCCCAGGTGGTTGCCATTATTCTGTCGGTGCTGGAGCATGAGGTTGCGGCCGATGTGCTGATCTTCCTGCCGCCGGACTCGCGCGCCGAAGTGATGCAGCGTGTGGCCAACCTGGAGACGGTTCAGCCCTCGGCGATGGAAGAGCTCGAGTCCATCATGAAGAAGCAGTTCTCCAACAATTCTTCGGCCAAGTCATCGAGCTTTGGCGGCATCAAGGCTGCCGCCAAGATCATGAACCTGACCAAGGCCGAACTGGAATCGGCTGTCATGAAGAAACTCGGAGAAATGGACGCCGACCTGACACAGAAGATTCAGGACAATATGTTCACTTTCGAGAATCTGACGGGCGTTGACAACAAGGGAATCCAGGTGCTGATGCGCAATGTGGAGCCCGACCTGATGATGAGTGCGCTCAAGGGTGCCAATGAAGAGGTCAAGGAGAAGTTCCTTGGCAATATGTCGGAGCGCGCCCGCGGTATGTTCAAGGACGACATGGAAGCCAAGGGCCCCATGCGTCTGGCCGACGTGGAGGTGGCGCAAAAGACCATCATGCGCATCGCACGCAAGCTGGCGGACTCGGGCGATCTGGTCTTGGGTGGTGGCGCCGACTATGTCTGAGACTGCCTCGACGCGGGTGACCAAGGTGCGGCCAGCGCGTGTCTGGCAAGCGTCAGAGTTGGCGCGTTCATCGGCATTGACAAAGGGCTTTGTGGCGCAGTCGTGGTCGCGCTCATCAGCCAGGGTGTTCGCGCTAAAGGAGGTGCCTGATGTCTCAAGCGCCAACGATCCGGCGGCGCAACAGTTCGAAGTCGCCGGCGCAGATGCTGCGGCACTGGCGCTCGCCTTGCCCGACGATGAGGTTGCTGAGCTGAGCGGGCCAGCCGAGCCGCTGGCGAGTTCGGAGTTGCTGGAAAGTGTTCGTGCCCAGGCCTATGCCCAGGGTGTTGCCGATACGCAGATCAACATGCGAGAGGCGATGGAGCAGGAGTTGCGGAGTCTGCAGGCACAGGACCAGTCGATGCTTGGGGCTCTGGAGACCGCACTTGATCAACTCAAGCGCAGTCCGCAGCAGTTTTTTGAGCCGCTCAAGCGCCTGGCTGTGCATTTGGCTGAGCAACTGGTGCTGGCTGAACTGAGTCTGGATGGCAAGGCCATCGAGAGGCTGGTGCAGCGCTGCGTCGACGAGTTGTCGTCACACGATGAATCGATGGTTCTTGTTGAGCTTCATCCAAGCGATCTGGCGTTGCTGGAGGCATTGCGCGAACGACTCGGCCTGAACCGCGGCGCGCCTATCAAGCTCAAAGCCGATGCGTCTCTGCTGCCGGGCAGCGCCCGCGCCAGCGCCAACGATTCCCTGGTGCAAGACTTGATCGAGCACCGCCTGGCAGAACTTGCAAAAGCACTGGGTGTCGATCAGGCACGCTGGAAATCAAACTCGGCGTTTGCGCCCGAGCCACTTGCAACCCAGCGCTCCGGTGCTCTGGGCGTGGAAGATGCACTGCCACGCATGGCGGCGGCGACCCCTGTTGCGCCAGCCGTTGATCCCTCATTTTTTGAGGATGAAGCCACACCGGACGAGGATGATGTCTGAGCTCGACTTCGCGCTCGAGGTGGAGCGCTCGGTGGCGCACTTGCGAACGAGCGTGCCGGTACGCAGCGGAACGCTGGTCAGACTGGTTGGTTTGCGCCTGGAGGCGCGCGGCGTCATGGCGCCGATTGGGTCATGCTGTGAGGTCTTAGGACAGCATGGCCGGCGCATCGAAGCCGAGGTTGTGGGGTTTAGCGACAAGACGCTGTATTTGATGCCGTTTTCCGAGCCGGCAGGCATTGGGCCCGGCGCCGTGGTGCGGGTTCTGGCCGAGTCCGGCCAGGCCAGTCTGGGGCCCGAGTTGCTCGGGCGCGTGATTGACGGACGAGGCGAACCACTGGATGGCAGGCCCAAGCCGCTGTGCAGTACCCGGCTGGGCTTCAGCGGTCTGCCCTTGAACCCGATGGAACGGGGTCCGATTGACCGGATTCTTGATGTCGGCGTGAAGGCGATCAATGGTTTGCTGACGCTCGGTCGTGGTCAGCGGGTTGGACTGGTGGCGGGCTCGGGCGTTGGCAAGAGCGTGCTGCTGGGTATGGTGACGCGCTTTACCAAGGCCGATGTGGTGGTGATTGGGCTGGTCGGCGAGCGCGGCCGTGAGGTCAAGGCTTTCATCACCGAGTCACTCGGTGTCGAAGGTCTGGCCAAGTCGGTCGTGGTGGCAGCACCAGCCAATGTATCCCCGGTCTTGCGACTGAAGGCGGCGCACCTCGCGCACGTGGTGGCAGAGTACTTTCGTGACCAGGGCTTGGATGTTTTGTTGCTGGTGGACAGTCTGACGCGGGTGGCCCACGCACAGCGAGAGATTGGTCTGGCGATTGGCGAGCCGCCTACTGCCAAGGGCTATCCGCCGTCGGTCTTTGCCCTGCTGCCAAGTCTGATCGAGCGCTGTGGTGTCGGGCGTCACGGGCACGGTTCGATTACGGCCATCTACACCGTGCTGGCGGAAGGTGACGATGCCAGTGATCCGATTGTTGATATTGCGCGGGCCTCGCTGGACGGGCAGGTGATGCTGTCGCGCAAGTTGGCCGATGCCGCACATTTTCCGGCAATCGACCTGATTGGTTCGATTTCGCGCGTGATGCAGAACCTGCTGGCGCCGGCTGACCTGAAAGAGGCTAACCGGTTTCGCCGTCTGTGGTCGCTGTACCAGCAGAACAGTGACCTGATTCAGGTTGGGGCGTATCAGCGTGGATCCAATCCTGAGATCGATCAGGCCATCGAATTGCGTCAGGCGATGGAAGATTTTCTGCGCCAGGATATGCATGTGGGTGTTGACGAGATGACCGCGCGGCTGGAACTCTCGCATTTGCTGCAGACTTGAAAAAGATGAAAGAACGCATATGAAAGCACGTCAGTGTTGGTCCATCATGGCTGGCAAGGCAGAACGAAGGCTGGCGCAGATCCAGGCTGATACTGGTCGCGCCAACCAGTTGCTGGAAACGCTTGAGGCCAGCCAGCAGCGTTTGGAGTTCTTGTACGAGGAGTACCGCCTGCAGGGTGCCAACGCGGCGCAGCTGAGTCACGGCATGCAGGACGCCATGAACCAGCGCCAGTTTATGGCGCAATTGGCGACCTTGTCGCAGCGCGTTGCGCAGGACATTGAAAAGGCCAAGGCGGCTCTGGCGAGCTTGCGTCAGCAACAGGCCGGGGCGGAGATCGAGCGCTTGAAGATGCAGACGCTCGATGAGAAGGAAGTCTTGGCCTTTGAAGGGCGGATGCGCAGGCGCGAGCAGCGCAGCATGGACGAGTTGGGGGTCAGCCAGTTCAATCGGATTGGTCTGGCATGAATCCCTCGGGTGGCTTGCAATGGCATTGGCGGGCCTGGCGCTCGCAGGCGCTGTGGCGCCCCACCTGCGAGCAGATTTCGACCAGCCTGGAGCAGCTTGAGCCAAGCGCCTCAGAACTGCTGCTGATTGGTGCCAGTGCCGGTTGGATGATGCCGTCAAACTGGTTGCAGCGCTTTTCCAAAGTGACAACCTGGGACATTGATCCGCTGGCTGCACCCTTGTTTCGCTGGCGTCACGCCGCAGCTCTGAAGGCCAGCGGCAGCGAACTGGTCTGTCGGACGGGTGACGCACTGGATTGTCTTGATCGCCTGTTGCGTTCAGAGCCGAGGGCCTGCGTATTTTTTGACAATGTGCTGGGCCAGTACCGTTTCCATTGCAGGGATACGCAGCAGGCGAGCCGGAAGATTGGCCGGGTTGTGCGCAGCCTGCGTGGGCGCGACTGGGGTGCCTTGCATGAGGCTTATTCGGGACCTGTCGGTCGCCAGCGCCGCGGTGCCAGAGTACCAGCGATGCAGCGACGCCTGCAGGGCAGTGCCGATAGCGCTGCTGCTGATCAGGCCTGGCTGGGCCAATTGGGCGCGACAGGAGAGTGGTTGGACCACCTGACGTCCAGTGTTTTTCGCAAGGGCACGATGGTTAGCCATATTGCCTGGCCTTTCAAACCAGACTACTGTCATTGGTTGCAGGTCGGCTGGGTTCGGCCCTAAAGGAGTCTGTGTGACGATTCAACAATTCATGGGGCGCGGTCTGCCCCTATGGCTTGCTTTGACACTGGCGGCTTGCGGTGGCGCGGTGTCAGACGGTGCTGCGCCCAGCGGTGCTGGCATTGCGCCAAGTTCCGGCACAGTGTTGCAAGGTGTTTACAGCGTGACCCTGGAAAACAAGGAGTTTCTCAGCGTGATCACGCCAGAGCTCGATTGGTATGCACTGTATTTTGAAAGACTGGCCTACGGTAACCCCGACATTTTCTCCGGCAAGCTGAGCCTGGGCGTTGATGGCAGGGCAGCCATTTCAAGTGTGCGCGCTTTCCAGATTGCCAAGAGCGCGCTGCCTTTGAGCGGCACCGCCAGCATCTCTGCGGCCACATTGCAGGGCTACAGCGTGAACCTCACTGGAATCACATCGGCGCTGAGCGACTCCCTGAGTTTTTCTGTAGCCGCACTGGCGCCGACCAACTACAACCCGGGCAAGGCGGCGAGCTACGCCGACTTGCAGGGCACGCCAGGCTGGCAAGGCAGTTGGTATGACGGCGACACGTCGAACCTGTCTTCATTGCAGTTCTCCTCCAACGGAAGTGTCAGCAGCGTGTCTGCCTTGAGCTATTGCGATCTGTCGAGTTTGACACTGGCACCACTGTCTGGCGTCAACCTGTTCAAGGTGACGCTGAATATTCCGGTCAAGGGCCTGGGCGGAATCTGTCTGCGCAGCAAGGATCGCCTGACCGGTGTCGACCTCAGTGGTGTTGCCTTCCTGTCCAGGTCGCCCCTGGCCGGCAAGAGTTGGCGCCTGGATCTGATCGCTGTAGACAGTGCAGGTAGCGGAATTTCCTTCCGGGGTGATCGCTGATCATGGTGCTCGCAGCCACTGGTTTCAAGCTGGCGCTCAAGTTTGCCGGCTTGCTGTCGAATTTTCAACCAAGAGGCATGGCCGCTCCGACGCCGTGGCCGTGCAGAAAGTAGATATGAAAAGAACGATTGCAGAAATTTTGTTGATTCTGGCTTTGGTCGCCGCAGGTGCGTTTGGCTGGCTTAACCTGCAAAAGGGAAATCTGGCCAACAGCAACGTTGCCGCGCTGGAGACCAAAGTCAAGGCGACAGAGCATCTGCTCCAGGAATCCGTGGAAGAAGCGGAGGTCGGCGATCTCGCGCTGGACTTGATGAGCGAGGAACTGGTGGAACTCAGAAGCAAGGCTCTGCAGCTCGATGCAGTCAAGGCCGCGCTGGCCAATGGACCCCTGCTGCAGGATGTCGAGTTGTTTTACAAGTTGCAAAAGGGCCTCTCGGTAGAGCGCCAGTTGGGCTTGGGCGCACTGCGCATGCTGACCAAGGGCGGTGACGATCCGAGTGTGACCGAGGCGTTCCAGAAAGCACTTCAAATGGCCGACTGGAATGGTCGCAAAAACACCATTTGCGCGGCGCAGATCGGGCTTGCTGCGGCGGGTGGAAATGTCAAGGTGATGTCCGAGTGCGCGCTTCAGCCCCCTAACGCGCAAGAGGCAGGCGCTGGTGATGGGCATCAGGCTCCGGGTGGCGGGCCTGGGAATGCTCACGACAAGGGTGCGGCCAGCGCCCACGCGGGTCCCCACTGGGGTTATGAAGGCACCATGGGACCAGAGCGCTGGGGTAGCGAATTTCCGACCTGCGGCAAGGGCAAGTCGCAGGCGCCGTTGAACATCAAGGGGCCTTTTGTCAA
>JBAXFI010000117.1:0-7946 GCA_037139995.1 Comamonadaceae bacterium
GTCATCAGCTACGGTGCCATGATCGGTATCGGCATCCTTGCCTACAGTGTTGCCAGTTACTGGGATCAGCACTATGTTGGCCGGCCCTGGTACGCGCAGCGACAGCGCTGGATTAACCGACCGCCACCACCGCCCCATGCCCCGCCAGCGCAACGACCAGCGACACCGGAACATCGTGGACACCCGGGTCACCCGACAGTGCCGCCAGAACATCGTGCGCCTCCTGGCCAGCGGCCAGCCCAGCACGTCGAGCCACCAGAGGCCAAGCCGCATGGAGCACCACCAATCGCACCGCCACAGCGTGAGCAGCGTCCGGCGCAGCGCACGCAGGAGCCGAGAGAGGCTCACCGGGGCCCCAAGGACAAGGACCAGGGACCACCCACCCGATGAAGTCGAAGTCACCCCAGGGTGGCCTGGTCTACTCGACCGAAGTCGGTCGCACGTGCCCCAAGTGTCGTCAGGCCCTTGCGAGTTGTCGCTGCAGTGCTGCGATCGCGCGACCGGTCACGGATGGCGTGCTGCGGGTGTCTTTGGAGACCAAGGGCCGTGCCGGCAAAGGCGTCACCGTGCTGCGTGGGCTGGCGCTTGACGATGCAGCCATCGCTGCCTTGGGTAAACAACTCCGGACTTCCTGTGGCAGCGGTGGTACTGTCAAAGACGGTGTGGTCGAAGTGCAGGGCGATCACCGCGACCGTGTTATCAGGATGCTGACAGATCAGGGCTACGTCGTGAAGCGCGCCGGTGGCTGAGCGCGCCCAGACGCATACAGCTCAGTTCATGCCACAGCCACCCGGTCCACCGGCATGGCTGCAAGACGCGCAGGGGCTTGGCATGGCCGGCGCGGTATGCGTTGTCGTGGTCGCAAAGACCGACAACAACTTGTCAAGTTCAGACGACTTGCACGCGGGGCACTGAGGTTCAGTGCCCGATCGCACGAGGGCTTCAAATTTGTGACCGCACGCACTGCAGGCGTATTCATAAATCGGCATGGCTACTCCAGGGGCATGGGCAATTATCAACCCAATCCCCGGCTGCGCCGGGTCGCCAGCGCTGGCCGTTCCGCGATGGGTGTATAACCCGGGAGCCTTGGCGCAACGGCGCGCCATCACAACAAGGAAGAACCGACATGGGCGCACAGTGGAAAGCAAAAGGTAAGGAACTGGCGGCAAACGCCAAAGGCCGGCTGTTTGGAAGATTGGCCAAAGACATCATGATTGCGGCGCGCAGCGGGGCCGACCCTGCGTCGAACGCGCGCCTGCGCCTGATCGTGGAGCAGGCGCGCAAGGTATCCATGCCCAAGGAGACGCTGGACCGAGCCATCAAGAAGGGCGCTGGTCTGACCGGTGAGACGGTCAATTTTGAGCATGTCATCTACGAAGGCTTTGCGCCGCACCGCGTGCCCTTGATGGTCGAATGTCTGACCGACAACGTGAACCGCACCGCCCCTGAAATGCGCGTGCTGTTTCGCAAAGGGCAACTCGGAACTTCGGGTTCAGTTGCGTGGGACTTCGACCATGTTGGCATGATAGAAGCCGAACCGGTCGTCGCCGGTGCCGATGCGGAACTCGCGGCCATCGAAGCCGGAGCGCAGGACCTGGAACTTGGCGATGAAGAGGGTTCAACCACTTTCCTCACCGATCCCGCCGATCTGGATCTGGTGAGCCGGGCGCTCCCGGCTCACGGTTTCCGAGTGATGTCCGCCAAGCTCGGCTACAAGCCGAAGAACCCGGTCAATCCGGCTGCTTTGAGCGCTGAGCAACTCGAGGAAGTTGAAACCTTCCTGGCTGCCATCGACGCACACGACGATGTGCAAAATATATTCGCGGGTCTGGCGGGCTGAGGCTCGCTGTCTCTTGCCAGTCGGACAGATTATTTACAGCGCCATTCGGTAAACGCGTCTTCCGGACTTTCTGCGGTGACCACCACCAGGTAGTCCTTGGGTCCGCGCTGTGCCACCAGCACACCGTAGTCGGTCAGACCCTTGGCAGCGGCACTCTGGGCAGCGCTGGTCCAAACCTGATCCAGACTGCTGACGTAACTCGGCAGGTGTTTTGCAAGCTGTCCACGCCCATCCCTGCTCAGTCGCAGCAGGTGAACGTGCAACTGGTTCTGGCTGCGGTGGAACTGTGGATTGACCACCAGAGCAAGCGCCTCCGTCTCGATGCGGTTGATCGCCACATCCCAGGCAAATTGCCAGATGCCGTCGGGCCGCCTCGGGTCTTCAACGCCCCGCACGGTACTGATGGGCAACGCCAGGCCGTGCACAAAACTGCTTGGGCAGCCGCACATCTTGATGTCACGAATCGCCGTGTAACTGGCGTTGAGCGCCCAGACTTCGGTGTTCTTCTTGCAATCCAGTGGCGCGCCGCAGGCGGCGTCGTTTCTTGGGGCACGGCATTGCGTGCAATAGTTAGCCTGCGCCGGATCGACGCAGTGATTGACAAGGTCGAGCAGGATGTCGCTTCGCTCGATCGCCAGTGCTGATCCGTGGCAGGCCCAGGCAATAGTAAGTGCGATTCCTGAACAAAGAAGTTTCGACCGGCTGGAGCAGAGGAGAGACATTTTTCGCCCAAAAACCTGAATAGGGCGATTATCCCGTTTCCATCCCATGACTGCGTCGAATACTGAATGGGAAAAATTCCCGATAAAATGACGCCTAAATTGATAGATCAACCCACAATGACCCAGCTCACTCGACCCGCAGCCAGTTCACGCTTGCCGAAGGCGGCTGGCTTGCCCGAGCCCGCACTGGCGGCGCAGGCCATTGCGCTCGTGTTGCAACCACTGGCCCGCCTGATGATCGATCACGGTCTGCAGTTGCCATCGCTGATTGAGTTGCTGAAGACGGCTTTGGTGCAGGAGGCTGTGGCGGCCTATGGCCTGGCCGACAAGGGCAGCTCCGATACGCGCATTGCCTTGCTGACAGGGGTTCATCGCAAGGATGTGAGAAGACTGCGTGCGCAGCCTGTTGCAGCCGAGGGCGTCAGCCCGATGATGCCGGTTGCCGCATCGGTGGTAGCACGCTGGATCAGCGAACCACGGTACTTGAATGCAGACCAGACTGCCAGGGCGCTGGCGCGTACGCCCGGTAGGGGCATTGAGGGTGAATTTGACTTCACGACGCTGGTAGCCGAGGTCAGCCGTGACGTTGGTGCCCGGGCCGTCCTTGATGAACTCGAGCGCCTCGGTGTGGTCGACCTGCGAGAAGACGGCTATGTGGCGCTCAAGTCCACGGCCTTTGTGCCGCAAGAAGGACTGCGCGAATCCTTTCACTTTCTCGCGGCCAACGTCAGTGACCACCTGAGCGCTGCGGTGCACAACCTGAAGCCGGGTCGTCAAAGTCCGGCGTTGCTCGACCAGAGCGCGTTTTCGCAGGATTTGTCGGCCGCGCAGGCGCAGCAGTTGCAGCAGCAGGCGCGGCGCCTGTGGGCCAGCGCCCTGCAACAGTTTTTGCAAACCGCAACCGTCGCCGAAGAGCGCAGTCAAAACACCAAAGGGGCGCGGCATCGCGTTCGCTTTGGTGTTTACTTTCACGACGCGCAGCAAGCGCCAGTCGAATCCGGGAGCGCCAGCAGCGCAACAACGAAAAAAATCAAGAGGAAAAATGCATCATGAGCAAGTCTGAGAAGGCACATGCGCAACTGACGCGGCGTCGTTGGATGGTACTGGCGGCGTCTGCCGTGACGGCTGGCTGCGGCGGTGGCGGAACGACCGGTCTGGCAGGCTTGCCCGGAACCGGGGGTACCGGAGTTTTTGCGCAGGGTGCGATTTCAGGCTTTGGCAGCGTCATCATCAACGCGATCAAGTTTGACGACACGCTGGCCGCTGTACTGCTCGACGGGCAGAGCGCTACCTCGTCTGATTTGCGACTGGGCATGGTGGCGAGCGTTCAGGGTCAGCGGGGTTCCGACGCCAGTCTGGGAACCGCCAACAGCATTGAAGTCTGGTCCATTGCGCAGGGCCTGGTCAGCGCCGGGCGCGCCACGCCAGGCGGCAGCGGCCAGTTCACGCTGGCGGGTATGACGGTGCTGACCGACTTGAACACGGTTTTTGAGGGCTACAGCGCAGTGCTGCCGGTTCTCCCGGGTCAACGTGTTGCTGTTTGGGGCTTGCAGACCGGCGCGGATGCTCGTAGCTGGAGCGCGACGCGCGTTGCCATGGTGTCTGCTACCGCCGTGGTCTGCACGGGCCTGGTCAGCGTCGTCAACTCGCAGCGCAGTGTCAACGGCTTGCTTCTCAGCGGCGACGCAGCGCGTGCACTGGCCGCGGGTGACCTGGTGCGCGTACGCGGAACCCTGTCCGCCATCGATGGCAGTCTGGCGCTGCAAAGTGTTCAGTATCCATCTGCTCCTGCGACCAATGCGCAGCAGGGTGAGGCGGAAATTGAAGGCTGGGTGACCAGTGTGGCTGCAAGCAGTCGCTTCAACCTGGGCACTGTTGTGGTGGATGCCAGTCAGGCCGTGTTCGACCCGGCGAGCGCGCGTGTCGCTGCCGGTAGCCGGGTTGAAGTCAGTGGCGTCTGGCAATCAGGAGTGCTCAAGGCGACCAAAGTTAAAGTCCAGAACGTGCAGGAAATTGAAACGGTGGAAATCAGTGGCCGTATTCAGGAGTTCACCAGCCTGGCCAACTTTGTGGTGCGGGGTCAGCCCTGCGATGCGTCCGGTCTCAGCGCGGTCAGCAATGGAAAATTGACCGACCTGAAGCTTGGCGTTTCCGTCAAACTCACAGGCACCAAAGCCGGTGATGTGTTGAAAGTGACAAAGCTGGAACTTGCCTAGACGCCATCGATCATTCGTGCGCCGTTGCCATCAATGCGGCAAAGCCGATGAAGATGCCACCTGTCAGCCGATTGAAGGCGCGCGTGACGGTCGCGCTTTGCAAGTAGCCAGACAGGCGCTTGCCGCTGAGGGCATAGACAAAATACCAGGCAATTTCAATCACGGTAAACGTCGCCAGCAAGATGGTCAACTGCGGCAGGGTGGCCAGCTGCGCTTGGATAAACTGCGGAAAAAAGGCGGCGGCAAAAAGCAGTGCCTTGGGATTGCTCGCGGCTACCAGCAGACCCTGCCGAAATAGCAGCGCCGGTCTTGCTGCCAAAGTGGCTGGCCGAGGCGCTTCCTTCGCGTCCTGCGGAATCGGTGAGCGCCAGTTCTGTACCCCCAGATAGGCCAGGTAGGCGGCTCCCGCCAAACGCAGCGCGTCAAATACCGTTGGAAAGGTATGCAGCAAAGCGCCCAAGCCGGCAGCGGAAATACTCATCATCGTCAGCAAGGCCGTCAAGCAACCGGCCATGGTGGCGACTGCCGCGCGCAGACCGAAACGTGCACTGTTGCTCATTACCAGCAGCATGTTGGGGCCTGGTGTTGCTGCCACAAAAAATGTCATCAGTACGAACAGCCACCAGGTTTGCAGACTCATCTAGTAAATTCTCAAAAGGAGGCATTGTCTCCTCTTGCGGGCAGTTCAGGCTGCGCCGCGCAAATGAGCACTGAGAAAGGCGCCCAGACCCTGGACCGACTGGTCAGCCTCGCGCATTCTGCCGTGCAGCGTTTGCCAGACGTGCCACATGCCGGGAAACACCTTGACCTCAGCCCTGGACCCCTGCGCGTTCATGCGCTGGCACAGCTGCAGGGAGTCGTCAAGCAGCGCCTCCCGAGTGCCGACATGGATCAGCGTCGCCGGCAAGTTTCCCAGCTCCGCATAGTGTGGTGATACCAGCGGATGGTGCAACTCGGTCTCACCTGCGTAGTGCAGCGCTGCGACCCGCAGCCGCTCCCTTGTTGGAAAATACGGGTCCACCGCTGCCTTGCTGAGATGCGTGTCATGGGTCAAGGCCAGGTCGGTCCATGGCGACATCAGTGCCATTGCAACAGGCGGGGTCGCGGCCTGATCGCGCAGATGCACTGCCAGTGCCACCGCCAGACCGGCACCGGCAGAATCTCCGGAGACGGCAATCGGCACGTCGGGATGAGCAGCGCGCAGCGCCATGTAAGTCGCAAGTGCATCGTCGAGTGCCGCCGGGAACGGATGCTCCGGCGCCAGGCGGTAGCCAGGGTGGAAGATACTGTGTTTGGAAGCGCTGGCCAGACTGGCGGCCAGGGCGCGGTGCGTAACGCACGAGCCACCCGTGTACGCGCCACCATGCAGGTAAAGGACGATGCCCGGGCCGTGCAGCACCTCGGGGCGCAGCCACTCGCCGCGACAGCCGCCAAGCTGTGCCTGTTGCACCGCCACATCGGATGGCATCCGGAACAGCCGCTGCGCCGCCGCTTCGCGCGCCAGTCGGTACTGTGGCAAGGGCAAATTAAGACGTGCCAGTTTGGCCAACTGGTACTTGACCAGGTGGTACAGCAGACGTGATCGAAGAGATTGCATGGTGGGGCCTTAGCGCTGGGCAGAGCAAAATCATAGCCCCAAGTGCCCTTGCGCGGGTGCTGTCATCCTGTGGTGCAGCACCGATCTGATCACAGCGTCGTAAGGCTATCGGTTCGGACTCCAGGATGACCGTCAGGACAAAAGAAAACGCCCTGTCAACTGACAGGGCGCTGTGCTTGGGGGTTGGAGGGATCAGGCAGCGTAGGCCGGGGTCATTCTCGCGAGCGCCGGCACTTCGATCTTGGCCATGGTGGCGGTGAGTGCTTCAACTGCGGTCCAGAGCAGCATGGCGATCCCGACGAAGGGGAAAGTCACCGCGTAGACCAAACCGATGAAGGGGGCTGCGACGAACAGGGCCACATTCTTCACGAGGCGACCTGCATAAGCCAGCGCACCGGCGGCAACCAGGGCCTTGGTACCAGTGACCAGCAGCATCGCGATACCGACGAAGGGCAGCAAGACTGCGTAGACCAGGCCGATGAAAGGAGCTGCCATGAAGAGTGCGACGTTCTTTGCTGTGTTTTCGTTTGCAACTGCTTCTGTGCGGGTGATGTTGGCGTTTGTCATGATTTTCTCCGGTTGGATTTGCGATTCAGATGACTTTACCTACGCATAGCGCGTGCCAGATCAGCGTCTTTCAAAAAAACTATTATTTTTCAATAACTTGGCTGTGCAATTGGGCAAAGGGTCGATGCTTTTGAGCCGTCAAAACGCAGGCTGAGTACATCAACTTTGTACAGCGTCAACCGATACCAGCGGAAAAACCCAATGAATTCAACGAGTTAGAACATCTGCTGGTCGATGGGGTTTTTGTACAGCGATTCATCGGCGTGCAATGCGTCGGCAGGGAAGGGCCGTAGGAACTCCATGCTGTGCTCGGCAGGCGCTTGCAGCCAATCCTGGTATCGATTTGTCGGCAGGATCACCACCATGCGCTTCTCGTCGGTCGGCTTGTGGAACATCCGCATCAAGCTGTGATCATCGGCATTGACAGTGAGCATGGTGTAGCTGTGAACGAGCTCTCCCTTCGGTGACCTCCAGGACGACCACAGCCCCGCGATGCCCAGCGGTTCGCCGTCTGCACGAACAATCCGGGTCGATACTGACTTGCCGCTGCGCCAGTCGGGCTCAAAGAGGGCCTCTGCCGGGACGATGCAGTGCTGGGCGCGTTTCCAGGCTTCCCTGAAACTCGGCTTCTTTGCCACGGTCTCGCTGCGCGCATTGAAGGTGTGCCGGGTAATCTTGGTGTCCTGTGACCAGTGGGGCACCAGGCCAAACAAGCCCGCCATGGCTTCGCGCGGCGCTACGGCCTCATCACCCACTTCAGCGTTCGGGTGGCGCCTAATGAAGGCTCCCAGATAGCCTGGCCACAGATCGTGCTTGCCGGGGTCGGCAGGCGGTTCGACGCCGAAGTACCGAAAGTACTTGTCCTGTTCCTTGAGGGCCTGGTAGTGGCTGCACATCGGTAAATGTTACATTGACAAAGCAGCCGGGACTGGAAAGACGGCATGGCTGGCCTTGCCTACTTGATGCCGGAGACCAATCCCTGATTGAACGACATCAAGCCCTGC
>JBAXFI010000118.1:0-7940 GCA_037139995.1 Comamonadaceae bacterium
AGTACCACCGACTGCGCGGCCGAGCCGCCCATGTCCATCGCCTTGAAGCCGTCGTAATAAACCTTGTAGACCAGAATCGATGTCGCCTGCCCGGGGCCGCCGTGCGTGGTGGCGTCCACAATGGCAAAGGTGTCGAAGAAGGCGTACACCATGTTGATGACGAGCAGGAAGAAACTGGTCGGAGACAGCAGAGGCAGCTGGATCGTCAAGAAGCGCCGCCAGGGCTTGGCACCATCAATCGCCGCGGCCTCAATCAGTGACTTTGGAATCGACTGCAATCCGGCCAGAAAGAACAGGAAGTTGTAGGAAATCTGCTTCCAGACGGCCGCCATCACGATCAGGGTCATGGCGTGACCCTCGTTGAGCAGGTGGTTCCAGTTGATGCCCAATTTACCCAAAGCAAAGGACACCACGCCCAGCGAGGGCGAGAACATGAAGATCCAGAGCACACCGGCCACCGCCGGCGCCACCGCATACGGAACGATCAGCATGGTCTTGTAGAACATCGCTCCCCTGATGACGTGGTCGGCAAAAACCGCCAGGGTCAGGGACAGGCTGATGCCCAGAACAGCGACCAGCAGGGAGAAGGTTGCCGTGGTCTTGAACGATGCCAGGTAGCTGGCATCATTCCACAGGCGATTGAAGTTTTCCATGCCGACCCACTGGGTCGAAATACCAAAAGCGTCCTGTGACTGAAACGACTGCAGCAGTGCCTGCGCTGCCGGCCAGAAAAAGAAGACGCCAATAACGGTCACCTGGGGTGCCAGCAAAAGCCATGGCAGCCAGGGTGACCGGAATTGGACGCGTTTTTCCACTTACTTGTTGGCTTTCTCGAAGCGCTCCAGGTACTCATTGCCGCGCTTCACAATCGCCTGCAGTGCTTCCGTGGGCGACTTCTTGCCGCTCCAGACCATCTCCAGTTCTTCATCTTCCACCTGGCGCACCTGCACGTAGTTGCCCAGGCGGATGCCACGGCTCTTGTCGGTCACCTTGCGGATCATCTGTGTCACCGCGATGTCGGTACCGGGTTTTTCCTTGTAGAAACCGGACTTCTCAGTCAACTGGTAAGCCGCAGTGGTGATGGGCAGGTAGCCGGTACGCTTGTGGCTGGCCGACTGCACTTCCGGGCGCGAGATGAAGTTGAAGAAGCTTGCCACACCCTTGTATTCAGCTGGCTTCTTGCCGGCCATCACCCACAGGCTGGCGCCGCCGATGACCGTGTTCTGCGGTGCACCGGGCACATCCGGGTAAAAGGGCAGGGTGGCCAGGGCGTAATCAAACTTGGCGTTCTTGGCGACGTTGCCGTAGAAGCCGGCCGAGGTCGTGATCATGGCGCATTCGCCCGAGACAAAACTGGCTTCGGGCACATTGGCGCGGCCCTTGTAAATGAACAGGCCCTGTTTGGCCATGTTGGCAAGGTTTTCAATGTGGCGCACATGCAGCGGCGAGTCCACTTTCAGGCGCGCATCCATGCCGGCCAGGCCGTTGGACTTGCTGGCAAATTCGACGTTGTGCCAGGCGGAGAAGCTCTCCAACTGGGTCCAGCCTTGCCAGGCGATGGTCAGCGGGCACTTGTGGCCGCTGGCCTTGAGCTTGGCAGCAGCCAGCGCCACTTCGGGCCAGGTGGTGGGTGCCTTGTTGGTGTCGATGCCGGCCGCCTTGAATGCGTCCTTGTTGAAGTAGAAAATGGTGGTCGAGCTGTTGAACGGGAAGCTCAGCATCTGGCCGTTCGGCGCGGTGTAATAGCCGGCAACGGCAGAGACATAGACCGTCGGATCGAACTTGTAACCAGCGTCCGTCATCACCTTGCCAACGGGCACGATGGCACCTTTGCTGGCCATCATGGTGGCGGTTCCCACTTCAAACACCTGCAGGATGTTGGGGGCGTTGCCGGCACGGAAGGCGGCGATCGCAGCGGTCATGGACTCGTCGTAGGTGCCCTTGAAGGTGGGGATAATCTTGTAGTCCTTCTGGCTGGCATTGAAGTCCTTGGCCAGGTCGTTGACCCACTCGCCGTTGACGGCGGTCATCGAGTGCCACCACTGAATTTCGGTCTGGGCCTGAGCGGATACGGAACAGGCCGCTGCGAGGGCAACGGCCGCAATCTTGAAATTCATAGGATCTCCTTCGAGTAAAAGGTTAAGCATAGCGCCAGATTATGACGAAAAGACGTCAAAAAAATGTCAATCTGCGCAAAGTTTGATTAAGCACATATTTTGCACGGTGGCGCAACCGGGTTTTCATCAAGCAGGTCTATGCTGCGACGGTGAACGATTTCAACAGCGCTGTGTCACCGGGGGACTCACGTCTGCAGACCCAGGTCCTGATCATTGGCGGCGGCGTCACTGGTACGGCGCTGGCGCGCGACCTCGCGCTGCGCGGCGTCGACTGCATCCTGGTCGAGAAGGACGACATCAACGCTGGCGCTTCGGGGCGCAACCATGGTCTGCTGCACAGCGGCGCGCGCTACGTTGCCGGCGACTCTGGCGCGGCGATGGAGTGCCGCGCCGAGGGCGACATTCTCAAGCGGGTGGCGGCGCAGACGATTCAGGACACCGGTGGCTATTTCGTCGCCGTGCAAGGCGACGACGAGCGCTACATCGCCGACTTCCCGGCGTACTGCGCTCGCTCCGGCATCAGTGCGCGCGCCGTGGACGTGGCACTGGCACGCCAGACGGAGCCGGCGCTCTCGGAGCACACGATCGCGGTGTTTGAGGTGAGCGATGCGGCGATAGACCCGTTCCGGCTCTCGCTGGAAAGCATGGCGCAAGCGCGCAGCCTGGGCGCGCGCTTGCTGCGGCGCACGCGCGTGGTCGGCTTTGAGCGCGAGGGGCGATGCATTGGCGCGGTTCGGGTGCAGCCTCTGGCGGGTGGGCCGGAGTTGCGAATTGAAGCCGCGCAAGTGGTTAATGCTGCTGGCGCCTGGGCACGCGAAGTGGCGCTGCTGGCGGGGGCGTCGATTGCGATGACTTATTCCAAGGGAACGCTGCTGGTCACGCACACACGGCTGGCCAACCGCGTTGTGAACCGCCTGCGCCGGCCCGGCAATGGCGACATCATGATGCCGGGCGGCACCGTCTCCATCGTCGGCACGACATCCATGCAGGTGGAAACACTGGAAGACATTCGCGCTAGCACCGCAGAGGCCGATCTGATCATCGCTGAGGCCTCGCCCATGCTGCCCATGCTGGCGAGCACGCGCTTCATCCGCGCCTACGCCGGCGTGCGTCCGCTGCTGGGCGCGGCGGGTGCGGACAGCCGCACGGTCTCGCGCGGCTTCGCCCTGTTCGACCACGAGGAGCACGGCCTGGACAATTTCGCCACCCTCACCGGCGGCAAGCTCACCACCTGCCGCTTGATGGCCGAACGCGCTGCCGACCTGGTGTGCCGTCGTCTGGGCGTGACGCGGCCCTGCATCACTGCCACCACCCTGCTGCCGCAGGCAGCCGAGAGTGTATGGACCGAGCCCGGACACTCGGCACGCGAGTGGGTGCGTTCCCATCAAGCGGACGATACGCTGCTGTGCGAATGCGAAATGGTGCAGGGTAGCGCCGTCGATGCCATTTACGCTGCGCTGCGTGCGGTCGGCGACAAGCCGACCCTGACCGACATCGGCTTGCGCAGCCGTGTCGGAAAAGGCGCCTGTCAAGGTGCTTTCTGCGGCTTGCGCACGGCGGCCCATCTTTATCAGACGGGTGACTTCCAGGCGCAGCGGGGACTCGCCGAGATGGTTGATTTCTTCAGTGAGCGCTGGCGTGGCCAGCAGCCCGTCCTGTGGGGCGAGCAGCTGGCCCAGGCCGAACTTGCCGAAGCGCTGCACTGCGGGCTGTTCGGCGAAGAGTTGCATCAGGCGGCGCTGCTGGCCAATGTTGCGCGCGAGGTCAGATCGTGAGCTTGGAGACAGCCAGGACTTACGACGTCGCCGTGATCGGCGCCGGCATGGCGGGCATGGCGGCGGCGCTGTTCGCGGCAGAGCGGGGCTTGTCGTGCATTCAAGTGGGCAGTGGTGGCGGCATTCTGTTTGCCAGCGGCCTGCTGGACTTTCTGGCGGTGCATCCGGTGGCGCAGCATCGGCAGTGGAAGTCGCCTTTTGAGGCCCTGGCAGCGCTGGCGCGCGAGCAGCCAGGGCATCCACTGGCGCGGATCGATCCGGGCGCTATCCGCACGGCGTTCGGGACCTTTGTTGCGGCACTGGCTGGCGCGGGCATGCGCTACGCCCCGCTGGGCCAGCGCAACAGCCACGTGATCACATCCATTGGCACTGTCAAGACCAGTTTCGGTGTGCCGCTGACCATGGTGGCCGGCGTGGACGCGCTGGAGCGGCGCCTGCCCTGCCTGCTGGTGGATTTTCGCGGCCTGCGTGAGTTCAGCGGGCGACAGATCGTCCAGACGCTCGCCGACCCTTGGCCGGCGCTGCGCCATCAGCGCATTGAGTTTCCTGGCTTCGAAGCCGTGCCGGAACTCTACGCCGCCCATCTTGCGCGTGCCCTGGAAGACCGGGAGACACGCGAGCGGACGATTGGACTGATCAAGCCGCTGCTGGGCGACGCGCGCGCAGTCGGCCTGCCGGCGTTATTGGGTCTGGGGCGTTCGAGCGAGGTGCATGCGGCCTTCGAGGCTGGTCTGGGCTTGCCCGTGTTCGAAATCCCGACCATGCCGACCTCGGTGCCAGGGCTGCGCCTGCTGGGCGCGCTGGAAGCGGCGGTCTCGGCGCGTGGCGTGACGCGACGCCAGCTCTGCAGCGTGCGTGCGCTGACATTCGATGGCAGCACTGCCACGCTGGAACTTGAAGGGGCTCCGGCGGGCGAGCGTATCAAGGCTGGGGCGGTCGTGCTGGCTACAGGGCGCTTCAGCGGTCGCGGACTGACGGCTGATCGGCAATGCGTACGCGAGAGCCTGCTGGGCTTGCCCGTGCAGCAACCGGCTGCGCGCGAGGACTGGCACCAGCGTGACTTTCTGGCTCCGGCGGGCCACGCCATCAACCGCGCCGGCCTGCGCACGGACGATGCATGGCGGCCGCTAGCCGGGAACGGCAAGCCAGCCTGGGAGAAACTGTTCGCGATCGGCTCGATCCTGGCAGAGCAGGACTGGATGCGCGAAAAGTGCGGCTCGGGCCTGGCGATTGCAACGGCCTGGGCGGCCGTGGATGTCATCGCGTCCCCGGATCAGGTCCGACATGACAGTCGATTTGTCATTGCGGGCTTGACCCGCAATCCAGTGGTGGCGCAGCGCTGGATCCCGGATCAAGTCCGGGATGACAACTGCGGAGTCCCGGATGACAGCTGCGGGGTCCCGGATGACGGCTGCGGGGTCCCGGATGGCAGCTGCGGGGTCCGGGATGACAGTGGCGGGGTCCGGGACGCCAACTGCGGGGTCGGCGATGACAACGGATTTGTCATTGCGGGCCCCGACCCGCAATCCATGCAGTCAGAAGTCATGGATTGCCACGCTGCGCTCGCAATGACGAAGCCAATCTCCAGCTAGCATCATGTCACGCGCACTCTTTCATGCCGCTCTGTATGCATCGCTGCTGCTGTGCGCGCTGGGGCTGCTTTGGCGCATGGCGGGCTGGTACCGCTTGCGCATCGGGCCGGACGCGCAGGCGGTGACGCTGGCGCAGCGCTGGCACGCTTTGCTGCGCGGCCTTGCGAGCGCACTGTTCACGCGGCGCCTGGTTCAGGTCCTGGCTGCCTTGTTGTTCGACGTGCTGTTGCAGCGCCGGCTCTACCGCATTGAGAAGTCGCGCTGGCTGGCGCACTGGCTCATGGCTGCCGGCTTCATGCTCTTGCTGCTGATGCACGCGCTGGCGGCCGTTGTGACCGTGAAGCTGTTCCCGGGTTACGAGTCCACCAGAAATCCTTACCTGTTTCTGCGCAATCTGTTCGGCGCCATGGTGCTGCTGGGAATGGCCATGTTCCTGTTTGGACTGCGGCGCCGGCGCACGCGCTTCGCACCGGCGCGCCCACCTATGGCGGCGGCCTTTGTCGCCTTGCTGGGCTTTGTTCTGCTGACGGGTTTCCTGCTTGAAGCGAACAAGATCGTCTCACCGCAGGCTTTTTACCGCATGGCCAAAGAGTTCAACGGCAGTGCCGATCCGGCTGCGCTCAAACCACTGCGTGCTTTGTGGGCCAGCGAGTTTGGTGTAGCCTTTGACGATCTGAAAGAGCCAATCGCACCCGAGCTGCTGCGGCAAGGCCGCGCCATGCATGAGGCAGATTGCGAAACCTGCCATGCCAGGGCCGCGTCCGCCTTTGTCTCTTACCCGGTGTCGCGTTTGCTGGCGCCGCTGGCGCGCGCTCTGGAGGACGTGAAGGCGCATACCTGGCTTCTATATCTTCATGTGTTCGCCTGCTTTCTTGGCCTGGCGACGCTGGCCTTCACCCGCTTCTTCCACGCGGTCGCCGCGCCGATCAGTCTGCTCGCCAGTGGCGCGACGCCGCATGAAGCGTACTCCAGCGCTGGCCGTGCAACGCAGCGTGCACTGGCAATGCACGCCTGTGTGGCTTGCGGCATCTGCGACGCGCACTGCGCGGTGGCCCCGCTGGCACGCTATCTGGACAACCGCTATCTGCTGCCCTCGCACAAGCTCGTCGCTACCGGCGCCCGGGAGATGAGCTTGCGCGTTGCCGAAGGCGCTTTCCTTTGCACCGACTGCGGACGTTGCAGCAACGCCTGCCCGGTGGGGCTCGATTTGCAAGACCTGTGGCAGGCCACTCGCGGCGATCTGGCTGGCGCGGGCCTGCCGGCGCCGGCGCAGTGGGTGAAGACACGTTCGGCACTGGGCTGGGCCGAGGCCTTGCAGAGCGATGTCGCACCACAGCGCATGTTCGACCCGGATGCTCGTGAGGCGCCGCTCTCCGCCGATCGCAGCAGCTTTTCGCGCTGCGTGCAATGCCAGACCTGCAGCAACGTCTGCCCGGTGGTGGCGCACAGCACCGACCCCGCCTTCGCCGTTGATCTGACACCACAGAAGGTGATGAACCTGCTGCGCCTGGGTATGCGCGACCTCACCCTGGGCTCCAGCATGGTCTGGAGTTGCGCCAGCTGTTACCAGTGCCAGGAGCATTGCCCCGAAGGCCTGCGCGTGGCCGACATCATGCTTGAGTTGCGCGCGCTGGCCGTGCAACGCCTGGGCGCAGTCCGCCGCCACAAGGAACTTTCATGAACTACGCGCTGTTCCTGGGCTGCAAGATTCCGTCCCGGTTGCCGGCCTACGCTGCGTCAACCCGCGCGGTGCTGCAGCACCTGGGCGTGACGCTGCTTGATCTGGAATTCAACTGCTGCGGCTACCCGGCGCGCGACCTCAGCCGCGACGCCTTCGTACTGGCCGCCGCCCGCAACCTGGCGCTGGCCGAGCGCGCCGGCCTGAACCTGCTGACGCCCTGCGCCTGCTGCTTCGGCACGCTGCGCCATGCGATCACTTTTTTGAATGAGGACGCCGCACTGCGCTCGCGCATCAACGAGGCGCTGGCTGCCGAGGGTCTGGCCTGGTCGGGCGCAGCCGAGGTCGAGCACGTGCTGGCGCTGCTGGCGCGCGTGATCGGCGTGGACGCGCTCTCTAGCGCGGTGCGCGAGCCGCGCACCGGTCTGCGTGTCGCCGCGCAGTATGGCTGCCACACGCTGCGCCCGAGCAAGGTGGCACGCTTTGACAACGCGCTGGCGCCGACGATCTTCGAGGACCTGATCCGCCTGACCGGTGCAACACCGGTTGACTGGCCGCGCAAACTCGACTGCTGCGGCGACCCGCTGCATGAGGCCAACGCGGCGCTGTCCGAACACATGACACGCGCCAAGATTGCCGATGCCCTGTCCAGTGGTGCCGAGGTGATGTGCACCGCCTGCCCACATTGCCATCTGCGCCTTGATGGCGCTCAGGCAGACACTGCCGATCCATCCATTGGCACCTTGCTGTACACACAACTCTTGGGGCTGGCGCTGGG
>JBAXFI010000119.1:0-7881 GCA_037139995.1 Comamonadaceae bacterium
TTTGTTGCCTTGCCCGGCGAAGCGGGTGAGCTTGGCATTTACCCGCGCCACACGCCCTTGATCACCCGCATCAAGGCTGGCTCCGTGCGCATTGAACAGGCCGACGGCAGCGAGGAGTTCATCTTCGTCGCCGGCGGCATTCTCGAAGTGCAGCCTCATTGCGTAACCGTGTTGTCTGACACCGCCATCCGCGGCAAGGATCTGGATGACGAGAAGGCCAACCAAGCCAAGGCGGCCGCTGAAGAAGCCATGAAGAACGCCAAGAGCGACATCGATCTGGCCAAAGCCACATCCGAGCTGAGCATCATGCTGGCCCAGATCGCGGCACTGCGCAGATACCGTCAGAAGAAGTAGGCTCAGCCAAGCACCGGTGTATCGGGCAGCTCGTTGCGGTTGCTCTGTGCGCTGGCCAGCGCAAAGTGTTGCTCCAGCAGTGACGAAACTCCGGCCAGCGCTTGCGCCAGGCCCTCTTCAAACTGACCGCTCGCAAAAGCGCCGCTCATGCGCGCGACCAGGGACTGCCAGGTCTTGGCATCGACCAGGTCGTTGAGCCCCCGATCGGCCACAATTTCAATCTTTCGTTCGGCCAGCAGGAGGTAGATCAGCACACCATTGTTGCCGGCCGTGTCCCAGACCCGCAGTTCACCAAACAGGGCCAGCGCGCGCTGGCGGACAAGTTGGGAGCTTGCTGACTTGCGCAGAACATAGGCCAGAGGCAGCCCGGCCTCGACAAAAATCCGGATTTCACCCGAGTGTCGCCGCTCACTCGTGGTCACCGCGTCTCTCAGGCGCTGCAGCGCGGCCAGCCCGATGGCACGGCGGGTGTCGGCCTGGTCGAGCCAGAGATGCTTCACCAAGCGTCGAAAACGGCTGTTCATCACCAGTCTCCCGAGGCGCCGCCGCCCCCAAAATCACCACCGCCACCGGAGCTAAAGCCGCCACCAGAACCTGAGCCGAAGCCACCGCCGCCGCCACCGCCCCAACCGCCATGATGCCCGGAACCCCATGCGAGGCCTGAAAGGCCGCGCGCCGCGCTCGAAAGCAGTGCAAACAACATGGCCGCCAGCGCCGCCAGACCGGCAATGACAAGGCTGGAGGTAATCAAAAGCGCAATCACCCCGACGGCACCGCCCGTCACCAACGAGCCCAGCCGGGTTCCCATGACTCGGCGTGCAAGGCCAGCCACCACCGGAACGGCGAAGAAGATGAAGACCGCCAGATCGATCCAGTCAAATCCGAGCCGTACGCCTTTGAGCACCGAGGCCCCGGCTGGCTCTGGCAGGGCCTCGGCACGGATCAGCGCCATGATCTGCTCACTGGCCGCATCAAGTCCACCGGCAAAGTCGCCCTGCCTGAAACGTGGTGTGACCGCCTCGTCGATGACGCGCTTGGATGCCAGGTCGGGTATGGCGCCCTCCAGCGCCTTGGCCACTTCAATCCGGACTTTGCGGTCGCTCTTGGCGACGACCAGCAGCAGCCCATCGCCAATGCCCTTGCGTCCAACCTTCCAGCTGTCGGCCACGCGCTGGCTGTAACTGGCAATGTCTTCCGGCTGGGTGGTGGGCACGAGCAGCAGGACAATTTGCGCACCACGGCTTTGTTCAAACGCAGCGAGCTTGGCTTCCAGTTGCGCCAACTGCGCCGCGTCCAGCGTCGCTGAGTGGTCCATCACATGAGCTGTGAGCGCCGGTATTGCCTGCTGCGCCTGCGTCAGCGGGTGCATGAGCAGCAGGCCAGCACACAAGGCCAGCAGCATCCTGATCCACTTCGCCAGCCCAGCGGACTGGCGTTTTGGCGGCGTCATTTCTTGCTGAAATCAACCACCGGCGAAGTTGAAATGGCAGCCTCGTTCTGAACGGTGAAGCTCGGTTTGGGCTGGTAGCTGAACACCATGGCAGTCAGATTGCTGGGAAAACTGCGTGCCAGCACGTTGTAGGCTTGCACCGCCTGAATGTAGCGGTTGCGCGCTACCGTCACACGGTTTTCGGTGCCCTCAAGCTGCACCCGCAAATCCTTGAAACCCTCGTTGGCCTTCAGGCTCGGGTAACGCTCCGACACCACCATCAAACGGCTCAGCGCTGATCCCAGCTCACCCTGGGCGGCCTGGAATTTCTGGAAAGCCTGCGGGTTGTTCAGCGTTTCCGGTGTCACCTGAATCGAAGTTGCCTTGGCGCGCGCCTCCACCACCTTGGTCAGGGTCTCCTGCTCGAAGGCGGCTTCGCCCTTGACGGTGGCCACGATATTGGGAACCAGGTCAGCGCGGCGCTGGTACTGGTTGAGAACTTCGCTCCAGGCCGAGGTGGTCTGCTCGTCCAGGCGTTGAAAATCGTTGTAGCCACAACCCGTCAGGGCGGCAGCGCTGAGGAGGATCAAGAACCAGCGTGTCATAAGAAGAACTCCCGTAAGTGAGCCATAACAGTAGCACAAACCAGGCGGCAGCGGTTAGCCCCAAATCACGGCAAAATCGGGTTATGCCAAAAACAAAGAAGCACGCTGCGACCATGGGTGGGTCAGCCGATGACATTGAGGCGGCGTTTTACGAAGCGCTGCAGAACGCCGACCTGGAAAAGCTCATGGCCTGCTGGGCCGATGAAGACGATCTGGTTTGCGTGCATCCGAGCGGCCCGCGCCTGATCGGAGTGGCGGCCATACGCTCCGCTTTTGAAGCCATGTTTTCCAAGGGAAGTATTCGTGCCTGGCCGGAAGCGCTGCGCAAGGTCGAGTCGCTCGTGAGCAGTGTGCACAATCTGCGCGAACGCATCGAAGTGCTGACCGAAGAAGGCCCGCGCCAGGTCTATGTGGTAGCCACCAATGTTTATCATAAAACGGCGCAGGGCTGGCGCCTGGTGGCGCACCATGCCAGTCCCGCTACTGATCAGGAGGCGCAGGAAATCATGCCGGTGCCGCACGTTCTGCACTAGGGATGCGCTGCCTCACTCGCACTCAGGCCAGGCGGTGTCAAAGGCATGGATGAAATCGTCAAGCAGGCGCTCGCCAAATGGCCCAAGGTTCCTGCCTGTTACGGCTGGCTCGGCCTCGATGCACGAGGCAACTGGTACCTGCGCGATGACAGTGCGCAGGCGCGGGGGCCGTTCTCTGCCGGATTGGCGCAGAGCAAGGGCGACCGCCTTGAACACAGCCGGCTGATCGAATTCATCGGTCGCAACTACGAGCATGATGCCTGCGGTCAGTGGTTTTTCCAGAATGGTCCGCAACGGGTCTATGTGGAACTCGAAATCAGCCCCTTCATCTGGCACCTTGACGCTGACTTGACGCTGCACAGTCACACCGGCGAGGCCGCTCGGGCGCAGGGTGCGGTGCTGGACGAACAGGGCCGCCTGTACCTGCAAACCGACATCGGCTTCGGACTCGTCCATAGCATGGACATGGGTCACGCGGCGAATGCCGTCGAACGCGGCCTGTGGCTACCCGAGCAAGCGCTGTGCGCCGATTTGCCGGCGCGCTTTGGCTACGTGCTCAGCCCGCAGGCCCGGCAACTGAAAGCTACTTGACGGCCGATGCCGCTGGCGCCGCTGCCGCAGCAGCGGGCGCTTGGGGCTCTTCGAACTTGGCACCAGCCGCGTTGGCCATGTACGCAACAGCGCGGCCAATCTCCAGCGCGTCAAAAGCGCCGCCTGCCTGAGGAGCCATGGCATTCTTGCCCTTGAGGGCCGAGTTCAGCAAGGCCTCAAAGCCGGTCTTGATGCGCGGTGCCCAGGCGGCGACGTCGCCAAACTTGGGCGCACCGACCAGACCGGCGGTGTGGCAGGTCGTGCACTGGGCCTTGAAGACCTCTTCGCCGCTCTTGAGTGTGCGGCTGCCGCCGCCCAACTCGATGCGCCCTACCTTTTGAATGCGGGCCATGACGGCTGTTTCCGAGTACAGCGGGCTGTTGGCGGATGTGTCACCCGAAGTCACATACTGCACTATGCCGACAATGACGAATATCGGAATCACAAAAGCGCAGAAAACGGCAAGCATCAACTGCCTGGGGTTCTTGATGGGGCCGGTGTGGCCCTCATCGTCAACAGGTGCATGGTGGTTGTCGCTCATGGAGTTCTCTGGTTTCTGGGCGTCGAAATGAGCCGCGATTATAGCGGTCACCCCTGTGAAAACCCCTGCGCGTCGTCCTCATAGAACCGAACCGAGTTGCGCCCGGCCCCTTTGGCCTCGTACATCGCAACGTCAGCGCGCTTCAGGACCTCGTCCGCCGAGTCCTCCATGCCAAGGAATAGCGTAATGCCAATGCTTGCGGTGCAGCGGTGCTCAATGGTTTGTTCCGGGCGTGTCGCATCAGAGTTCAGGGTTATGACATAGGGATCCGCCAGCAAGCTGCGAATCTTCTGCGCCAGCGAACTGGCTTGACCTTGGGCTTGCAATTTCTCAGGAGACAGGTCATCCAGCAGGACCACAAACTCGTCCCCGCCAAATCTTGCCACCGTGTCAATTTCCCGCACACAGCTCTTGAGTCGCTTCGCCGCTTCAACCAACAGCAGATCACCCGCTCCATGCCCGTACTTGTCGTTAACCGGCTTGAAGTTGTCCAGGTCCATGAACAGCACAGCACTGTATCTACCCTTGCGCTTGCCAGTCAACATAGCCTGGACCAGGCGGTCTTTTAGCAGCAACCGGTTGGCCAGACCGGTAAGCGCATCGTAGTAGGCCAATTGGCGCACGATTTCCTCGTCCTTTCTGCGTTGCGTGATGTCGACAAAGGTAACGACAGCGCCCACCACGGTCCCGTTGTGGAATTGTGGATACGACCAGTACTCAGCCGGAAATGAGGTGCCGTCGCTGCGCCAAACCTCTTCATCGTCAACGTGCGTTCCCTGTCCATGCTTGATGGCCTCAAAGATACGGTAGTCTTCAATCGGCAAGCGTGTCCCATCCGATTGCTTTGCGTGAATTTGCCAATGCACATTCTTGCCAAGGAGTTCATCCGCATTCTTGTATCCAAGCAGACGCAGGCAGGCTTTGTTGCTGAAGGTGCATTTGCCGTCCATGTCGATGCCGTAGATGGCCTCGCCTGTGGAGTTCAGTATCAGATTGATTTTTTCCTGACTCTCCTGAAGTGCATCCTCAAACTGCTTGCGCACGGTAATGTCGCGCAACGCAACCTGAATAGCCGCCGCACCATCGTAGGCAATGGACGTGCTGCGCAGCTCGACGATGATGGTTGTTCCATCCAGTTTGAGAAATTTCCCCTCAATCATCGGCAAGGCAGTTCCTTGCTCAACGCTGGCGCTGACGCGGGCCCGGGAAATCTCCCTGAAATCCGGGTGGACCAGGTCAAATAAGGGTTGCGCCATCAGTTCCTCGGCTGACTTTGCCCCAAACATATTGATTGCGGCCGGATTGACGTAAAGGAGTTTCTTGCCATCGTGAACAACCAGCGACTCCGGTGTCCATTCAGTCAGCGTGCGGTAGCGTTCCTCGCTCTGCTTCAACCCTTCCTGGCGTTGCGCGAGTTCCTCGACGAGACTATTGAAGCCCCCGATCAATAGACCGACTTCGTCTTGTCTGGCGATGGGCAAGGGCTGCCATGCCTGATCCTGTTCCGCTGCGGCAGTCAAGCTTTTCGATGCCGCAACCATGGGCGCGAGCAGGCGTTTAACCAGCCACCAGGTCAGGCCACCAGCGAACAGGGTCAGCAACAAGGCGGCCAACAGGACGCGGCGCTGGATCGAGCGGATCGGAGCGAAGGCCTCCTCAGTGGGCAGTGAGACCACCAAGAGCCAGCCAGCCGCCCCGATTCGTGCGGCCGAAGTCAATACCTCGACGCCCTGGGGGTTGGTGCCAACGACTGTCCTGGTGTCGCCCCCAAGAAAATGATCCATCATCGGGTCGACTCCAGGGGCCGGCATGGACTCCATGGCGCGACTTTTGTCGGTGGCGGCGACGATCACCCGGTGTTGCGGCGCGAACAGCGTATAGCCGCCGGTCTTTCCGTAACCGATTTCCATCAATTCTTCCAGAAAATTTGCCTGTCCCAGGTTGGTAATTCCCGCGATGGTCCCGATGACCTGGCCCTGCGTATCCCGAACGGGTGCTGCCATTCCAATAATGGGGGCTTGCAGTTTCTTGCCGATGACCGGTCGGCCGATTGTGGGTTTGCCCCGACGGATCGCTTCAACAATGTAGTCCCTGTCGATGTAGCTGACACGGGCTCGCCCGACAGAAGGCGGGACCGAAGCAATTGCCACACCATCAAGCCCGGTGACAAATGTGCCGCCATTGAATGCGACTTGAAATACCGGGTGACCTTCCAGAATTTTCTGCAAGGCAAGCGGATTCTGGATGGCTGCCGGATCGATTGCGGCCGCGATCATCTCAAGCGCCTCAAGGCGGTCACCTAATTCGTGATGGAATTCTGTGGCTACCAGGGTGGCGGTAGAAGTCTGTTGCTCGCCCAGCAGATCTTGCATCTCCTCACGCAGGATCTTGCGGCCGTAGAGCGCCAGCGACCAGATGCTGATCACAAAGATGACGAGCGTGAGAAGCGTCACCCTGGTCTTGAGTGAATGCCGCTGCTGAAACTTGCTCGAGCTGATGTCAATTCCTTCGGTAAAACAATCCGACTGCTCGTGTTTTTGGCACGATAAGTCGAAATTATGACTTGCCGCTAGGCGGTTTGAAAGTTCACTACGGGAGCGCCGTGTCCTTATCGCGCTGCGCAGCCTGGCGCTTCATGAAATCGCCGATGGCCGTGTCGTCCTTGACGATGTGCTCGACCAGCCAATCCTTGAGAAAGCGCAGCGTTTCGGAATCCACCGTGGCGCTGCGTCGATCTGGGCAATGCCAACCAGGTATTCGTCGCGCCAACTCAAAAAAATCATCGCATGGATTCCTTTCTTACGGGTGAGACACCTGCCCGGCAGCCGCTGTTGGGACTAATACCAATATTGTTCACTTAATGTCATTGCGTCCCCGGATCAGAGCTTGCCCCGGGCTCGATCCGGGGTCCGGGGTTTCAGCACCCGCAATCCAGTGGTGGCGCGGCAATGGATCCCGGATCGGGTCCGGGATGACAGCTGCTGAGTCCGGGTTGACAGCTGCTAAGTCCGGGTTGACAGCTGCCAAGTCCGGGATGACAGCTGTCATTGGGCGCACCAGCTGTCATTGCCACCCTTGGCTGTCATTGCGGACTCGATCCGCAATCCAGAATGACAAAGTGAACCGTATTGGGGCTGATACTCATATGTTGCCGCCTGCAGCGCCGCCAAGCTTGAACACCGCCACTGCTTGAACCAGTTCCTTCGATTGAGACTCCAGGCCGGCCGCAGCAGCGGCCATCTTTTCGACCAAGGCTGCATTTTCCTGGGTACCCTGGTCCAACTGGGACAGGGCTTCGACTACCTGTGAAACGCCAGCACTTTGCTCACCACTGGCAACACTGATTTCACCCATCAGGTCGGTCACCCGCCGGATGCTGGTGACCACCTCCTGCATGGTGTTGCCAGCCTGGCTCACCAGCGCATTGCCCTGATCAACGCGCTCCACGCTGGCACTGATGTGCGACCTGATTTCCTTGGCAGCACTCGCTGAGCGGCCAGCCAGCGAGCGGACCTCTGTGGCAACGACGGCAAAGCCGCGCCCCTGCTCGCCGGCGCGCGCTGCTTCTACGGCCGCATTCAGCGCCAGGATGTTGGTCTGAAAGGCGATGCCGTCGATGACGCTGATGATCTCCGATATGGTGTGCGAGGACTCATTGATTCCCTTCATGGTGTCCACCACCTGAGCGACGACTTCCCCGCCTCGTACGGCAACGCCAGAGGCACTCAGCGCAAGCTGATTGGCCTGGCGCGCACTCTCGGCGTTTTGTTTGACGGTCGCTTCCAACTCCTCCATGGAGGCTGCTATCTGCTCCAGTGCACTGGCTTG
>JBAXFI010000120.1:0-7859 GCA_037139995.1 Comamonadaceae bacterium
ATCCCTATCCGATCATCGTGGCCTGCCCCGGGCACGCCGTGGCCAAGGGCGCTTTCCTGCTGCTGTCGGCCGATTACCGCATCGGCGTCGAGGGAAATTTCACGATCGGTCTGAATGAAGTCAAGATCGGGTTGACGATGCACTGGGTAGGCATCGAGACGGCGCGCGATCGCCTGAGCAAGGCGGTGTTTCAGCGCTCCGTGATCAACGCCGAAATGTTCAACCCGCAAAGCGCCCTGGAAGCCGGGTTTCTTGACGCGGTGGTGGCGCCAGAGGAACTGATGAGCGCGGCCCGTGCGATGGCCCAGCAGTTGAAGACGATCAATCTGAAAGCCCACGCCAAAACCAAACTGAAGGTTCGAAAAGCGCTGCTCGAAGCGCTGGACCAGGCCATCGAGATCGACAAGACAACGGGTCTGATCAGCTAGCTATTGACGTTCTGGCGCGTGTGGGTCGAGGGGTGCTACCGTGGCTGACTCCGCGAATGTCCTGCGACCTTTGGTCTTGTCATCCCGGACTTACGGCTTGTCATCCCGGCCCCGGATCAGGTCCGGGGTTTCAACATCCGGGATCCAGTGCCACGCCGCCACTGGATTGCGGGTCAGGCCCGCAATGACAGCCGGCGCCCGCAATGACAGCCGGCGCCCGCAATGACAAGCCCGTGCGCAAGATCAGGCTGATGGGGCACTCAGCGCAGCGGCATAAAGGGGGAGTCCTTAGGACGGCGGACAGCCGCGGAGTTGAGTGCCACAGCGGCCTGATCCACCCGGCATGGTGAGCGGAGTTTGGCTCGTCATCATTTTTGCAAAGACAGACGATTTAAGCTGGATAAGTTCCCGGCAGCAAAATCGACTTATCGATCGTGTCGATATCCGTGCGACCGCACAGCGCCATGGTGGTGTCGAGTTCCTTGCGGATGATTTCCAGTGACTTGGCGACGCCGACCTCACCCATGGCGCCCAGGCCGTAGATGTAGGCGCGTCCGATGTAGGTGCCACGCGCTCCCAGCGCGCGCGCCTTGAGCACGTCCTGACCGCTGCGGATACCACCATCCATATGCACTTCGATCTCCTTGCCGACGGCGTCCACGATGGCCGGCAGGGCACGGATGCTCGATTCAGCGCCGTCCAACTGGCGTCCGCCATGGTTGGAAACGATCAGCGCATCGGCACCGGAACTGACGGCGAGCCTGGCGTCTTCCACGTCCTGAATGCCTTTGAGAATCAGTTTGCCGCCCCAGCGTTTCTTGATCCATTCGACGTCGTTCCAGTTCAGCGTTGGATCAAACTGGCTGGCCGTCCACTGCGAGAGTGAACCCATGTCCTCGACGCCAGTAACGTGGCCGACGATGTTGCCAAAAACGCGCCGCTTGGTGCCGAGCATGCCCAGCCCCCAGCGCGGCTTGGTCATCATGTTGAGGATGTTGGGCAGCGTCATTTTGGGCGGCGCGCTCAGGCCGTTCTTGAGGTCCTTGTGGCGCTGACCGATGATCTGCAGATCCAGCGTCAGCACCAGGGCCGAGCAGTTGGCGGCGCGCGCGCGCTCGATCAGGCGCTCGATGAAACCGCGGTCCTTGATCACATAGACCTGGAACCAGAACGGGTGATTGCCGGTGCCCTGGGCAACGTCTTCAATCGAGCAGATGCTCATGGTGGAGAGCGTGAAAGGCACACCAAAGGCCTTGGCCGCACGCGCTGCCAGAATCTCGCCGTCGGCGTGCTGCATGCCGGTCAGACCGACTGGTGCCAGTGCTACTGGCATCGCCACTTTCTGCCCGACCATGGTGCTGGCCGTGCTGCGACCGTCCATATTGATCGCCACGCGCTGGCGCAATTTGATTTTCTGGAAATCGGTCTCGTTGGAGCGGTAGGTGCCCTCGGTCCAGGAGCCGGAGTCGGCGTAGTCGTAGAACATGCGCGGTACGCGCTTTTCAGCCATGATCCGCAGGTCTTCAATGTTGGTGATCACGGGCATGATGTCTCCTTCACTTCGGTCGCATGGTAGCGCATCGGGTTCAGCGAATTTTGGCCGCTTCGACTTCCATTTGTGCGACCAGTTCTTCCATCTGTTCCACCATCGCCTGCACGGTTTCCCGTTTGGACAAGTCAACACCCGCTTTTTGCAGTTGCTGCATCGGGTGGTCGTTGCCACCGCTCTTGAGCAGGGTCAGGTAACGCTCGGTGGCGGCGGCGCGGGATGCATCCGAGCCGGTCGTCATGTCCTTGAACAGCTTGGCCGAGGAGGCAAAGCAGGTGGCATACTGATAGACGTAATACGGCGAGTTGAAGAAGTGGGGAATGCGCGACCAGGTGTATTTGTACAGGTCGTCGACCGTCACCGCATCGCCGTAGTAGTCCTGCAGCAGCTTCAGGTAAATGCCGTTCAGGACGTCGGAGGTGATCGGCTTGCCCTGTTCCACCAGCTTGTGGGCTTGCAGCTCGAAGTCGGCAAACAGTACCTGAGTGTAGAAGGTGCCGACGATGGAGTCGACCGCGTGTTGCAGCAGCAAGAAGCGCTCCTTTGGATCTGTCGTTGCCTGCAACAGACGGTTCAGGAGAAAGCGCTCGTTGGTGGTGGATGCAACTTCCGCCACGAAGATGGTGTAGTCGGCCATCACGAAGGGTTGCGTTTCATGCGAGAGCAGCGTGTGCATGGCGTGCCCGCCTTCGTGCGCCAGCGTGAACAGCGCGTCCTGCGTGTCATTGTGATTGAGCAGCATGTAGGGGCCGACGCCGTAAATACCGCTGACGTAGGCACCGCTGCGCTTGCCCTCGGTTTCATAGACGTCGACCTGCTTGCCGGCCATGAACTTGCGGTACTTCGCCACGTAATCCGCACCCAGCGGAGCCACCGAGGCCAGTACCTGGTCGCGCGATTCGACATAGGGATAGGTCTTGTCAGTCTTGTAGATCGGGATCGCACCGTCATACAGGTGGTAGTTGTCCAGCCCGAGCAGCTTCTTGCGCAGCTTCGCGTAACGTTGCAGCGGCGCCGTGCCCTGGCGCACGGTATCGACCAGATTCGTCACTACCGAGACCGGGATTGCGTTGCCGTCCAGCGCTGCTTCGAGCGTGCTGGGAAAATTTCTCGCCTGGGCGCCGAACCAGTCGTGCTGCAACACACCGTTGTAGATGGCGGCGTAGGTGTTGGTGGTCGCTGCATAGGTCTTCAGATAGGCCTCGAAAGCCTTGGCGCGGTCCGCCTGCTTGTAGTTGGTGGCCAGCACCGACTGGTAGGTGCCGGGCGAGAGTTTGATCTCCTTGCCGTCAGAGAGTGTGACCAGCGGGAACTTGATGTCCGAGGTTGAGAGTTCCTGAAAGGTTGCCTTGGGCGTGGCGCTGAAGCGCGCGGCGTAGGACAGCAGGCGCTCGCCCGATTCGTCCAGCACATGTTTTTGCTGGCGGTAGTTGTCCAGAATCGTGAAACTGTAGGCTTGCAGCGCTGGCGTGGCGGCAATCCACTGCTCCATGGTCGGCTGCGCCACGCTCAGCAGTTCCGGCGTGAACCAGGAGGTCGCAGTACCGAGTTTCGCGAACAGGGCCATGACACGCTGGAACCGGCCCGAGACGTCCTGATTGCGCGTGTCGATGTCGCGCTGCAGAGCGGTGTAGCCATAGACCTTGTACTGCAGTTTGCCGATGTCGTCGAAAGCCTGATACGCCTTCAGGACCGCGTCCGGTCCGTTCTTGAGCGTACCCTTGAGTTTGACGAAGGCGTCAATGCGGCCGTCGATATCCTGCATGCCCGCTTCCCAGGCGTCCCAGCTGGCATAGATGGGGCTGAAGTCCCAGCGGAATTCAGCTGCGATCTCGGAGCGGTTTTGCGTTGTTGGCTTGGCGCCATCAGCAGCCAGCACGCTGCCAAGGAGGGTGAGTGAAATGGCTGTGCCGACGAGGCTGCGAAAAATAGCGTTCATGGTGAGTGGACCTTGCAGTAGGGCGGGCTGTTGGGGTGTGACCGCGAGAGTATCGCATCGCCAGCGGCGCCGAGTGCGCTGGGGCTTCTGCTGATGCCGAGGGCTCCGAAATCCACGACATCTGTCGGGCCAGTCGGGTCAATGCCGAGGGCGCCACAGCGTCGTGGGCAGGCAGCATGGGTCGTTGCTGTCATGCCGGACTCGATCCGGCATCCAGTACTACGCCGCGACTGGATTGCGGATCAGGTCCGCAATGACAGCCATTCAACGGCATAAAAGTTTATACGGCCAGACGCCAATTTGGCAAAACCCCGAGTCCTCGCGCTGTCAATCGAGATGCACTGCAGTGCTTTCGCACGCGGCCAAATGGGGCTGTTGGCTCCTCTCTTCCGCCCGACGGGGCGGGAGAGAGGCGGGGGAGAGTGAGTGGGGAGAGAAGTGGTCGCGGAGTCGATCAGTGGACGGCCAACTTTGGCACCAGGCGCAAAGCCCTGACGTGTCTTAGCAGCATCGGAATGGCCAGTGCCGCGCCAATCAGCGTTGGCGTCAGACCCGGTGCGATCAGCAACAGTGCGGCGGCGAAGCACAGGTATTGTTCCCAGCGCTTCATTTCCACCAGGAAGTACTTGGACAGCGCGGCGGCCAGCATCGTGATACCGAGCACGCAACCGGTGAAGGTGACCACAAAGTCGTACCAGGTGAAGCCCTTGGCGACCAGCAGCAGCGACGGTGAGAAGACAAAGACGAACGGAACCAAGGCCTTGGCCATGCCCAGGCGGAAGGCCGTGTTGCCGGTCTTGAACGGGTCACTGCCAGCCATGCCGGCCGCTGCGTACGCGGCGAGTGCCACCGGCGGCGTGATATCGGCCAGCACACCGTAGTAGAAGACGAAGAAATGCGCCACCAGCGGCTCCACACCGAGTTGAACCAGTGTTGGCGCTGCGACCGACACCATGATGATGTAGTTGGCGGTAGTGGGGATACCGCAACCCATCAGGATACAGACGACGCCGGTCATGATCAGGGCGCACAGCAGGGTCAGTGACTGCGGGCTCGCCATGGCAGCGGGAATGACCCAGGCCAGGCCGCTAGCCATGCTTTGCGCGGCACTGGTGATGATGAAGCTGATCTTGAAACCAACGCCAGTCAATGTCACGACACCGATCACGATGCCGACCGTCGCCGCCGCGGCTCCCACCGCCAGCGCGTACTTGGCGCCCGTCTCGAACGCTTCGACCAGCGCCGCATGGTTGAGCCGACCGGTGATCCCGGCGAGCCTGGAGACCGTGATTTCGGTCAGCACCGCCACGGCAAAAAGTGCAAGCTTGATCTGCGCGTTGTGTTCGCCGTAGTCGCCAAAGGCAATCGCCACCAGCAAACCATGCAAACCCAGCATCATGGCCCAGTTCTTGACGGTGTTGCCCTGCGTGGCGGTGGACAGGCCGACGATGGCGCAGGAACTGATGCCGACAAAAGCGGCCAGGTACGGTGTGCGACCGGAGGCCAGAATACTGATCAACAGGAACAGCGGAATCAGGGTCGGCCAGCGCATTTTCAGCGAGGCCTTGAGCTTGGGCATTTCCTCTTCGGTCAGGCCACGCAGACCGTAGCGTTTGGCCTCGAAGTGAACCTGCATGAAGACGCCGAAAAAGTGCATGAAGGCAGGTACCACGGCCGCTGCGATGATGGTCTGGTAGGGCAGGTTCAGAAATTCGATCATCAGGAAGGCGGCCGCGCCCAGCACCGGTGGTGTGATCTGACCACCGGTGGAAGAGGCCGCCTCAACCGCAGCGGCAAAGTGTCGCTGGTAACCGACGCGGATCATGGCCGGAATCGTGAGCGAACCCACCGTCACCGCATTGGCCACGGAGGAGCCACTGAGCATGCCGAACATCGCTGAACCAAAGACACTGACCTTGGCCGGACCGCCTGCGTAGCGCCCGGCAATGCTGGCGGCGATGTCCAGAAACAGTTGTCCCAGACCGACCCGCGTGGCCAGCACACCAAACAGCACGAAGTGAAAGACGTAGGTTGCCACCACACCGACCGCGACGCCGTAAATGCCCTGGCTGGTCAGATACTGGTGATTGATCATCAGGCTCCAGTTGGCGCCTGCGTGCTGCAGCAGCCCCGGGAAGATCGGGCCAAACAGGGCGTAGGCGGTAAAGCCCAGCGCGATCAGCGGTAGCGGCCAACCCATGCAGCGCCGCGTTGCCTCCAGCAGGGTGCCAAACAGAATCGTGCCGAACAGCACGTCCCAGTTGCTGGGGTTGCCGATACGAAAAGCCAGGTCGTCAAACACATAGGGGATGTAGAGCACACTCAGGGCACAACAAAGGCCGAGCAGCCAATCGGTGACCGGAACACCACCGGGCGTCAGCCAGGAATTTTTTGGCGCCGTCGCAGCTGTTTTCTTGCTTCCGGCAAAGACCAGGAAGATCATGCTCAGAACAAACGCCATGTGCACACCGCGGTGCGTGATTTCCTGCAACAGGCCAAAACCCGCCGTGTAGTAATGAAAACAAGACAACGTGATCAGCATCCATTTGACGAGTTGCGTGGCTGGCGGCACGGTCGGCCGAAAGCGCATTTCGGGGTCAAACTTTTCTTCCAGTTCCTGGAGTTTCTTCTCGTCGGGCAGGCTGATGGCAGGAGTATTCATGGTGTTCTCGAAACGGCTTTAGAAACGACAACGGGCGGAAGGTCCGCCCGTTGTCTGTCGAATCATGGGACCGAGTTTATTTCAAAACGCCAGCTTCACGATAGTACTTTTCAGCGCCCGGGTGGAACGGAATGCCAACACCTTGCACGGCATTTTGCAGGTTGATGTACTTGCCCTTGGCGTGACCGGCAGCCAGTGTCTTCTGCACGGCGTCGCTGTACAGGGCTTTGGTGATCTGGTAGACCGTTTCGGCATCTGCCTTGTCGCTGGTCACCCATTGCGCACCAACCGCCAGGGTCTTGACGGCGGCAACGCCCTTGTAGGTGTCGGCAGGAATATTGTCCACGGCAAAGAAGCCACTGGTCTTGCGCAAGCCATCTGCCTGCGGACCATCGATAGGCACCAGTTCAATGCCAGCACCACTGGAAGCCAGTTCGGCGATAGCACCCGCTGGCGCACCACCGGTGAAGAAGAAGGCATCAAGAGCACCGTCCTTCATCTTGTCGCCAGCCTGATTGGGCTTGATGTACTCGGGTTTGATGTCAGACTCTTTCACGCCATAGGCCAGCAACACCAGACGCGCATTGATCAGCGTTCCCGAGCCAGGCTCGTCCAGGGCGACGCGCTTGCCCTTGAGGTCGGCCACAGTCTTGATGTTGGATCCCTTCTTGACCACGATGTGCAGGCTTTCAGGGTACAGGTTGGCAATCATGCGCAGACCCGCCACGTTGGGCTTGCCTTCATAGATGCCCGTGCCTTTTTGCGCCCAGGTCGCGACGTCGGACTGGCTGAAACCGGACTCCATCGAGCCGCCAGCGATGCCGTTGACGTTGGCCAGCGAGCCGTTGGAGGCCTGTGCCGTGGCGATGATCTTGCCTGGTACCGAGACCGCGTTGGCAATCATGCCGCCAATCGGGTAGTAGGTGCCGGCGGTGCCGCCCGTGCCGATGCGGAAGTACTGTTGTGCCTGGGCAGCGCCAGCGAGTGCCAGCGCAGCTGCCACGGCCAATAGCGAGGTCTTGACGATCTGTTTGAGGATCATGGTTTCTCCAGTCAGGATGAGGTTGCGAATAAAAGCGCTAGGTTAACAGGTTAAAGCACGATGCGCGCCAAAATGAGACTATTGAGCTTCCCATAAATCATGACGCGCACAAAGGAACACACTATCGTGCCGGACTCAGTAGCTGTCATCCCGGGCTCCGCAATTGTCATCCCGGACTCAATAGCTGTCATCCCGGACTCGATCCCATAAGCGCTAACTTAGTAATTCACGTCCCGTTT
>JBAXFI010000121.1:0-7764 GCA_037139995.1 Comamonadaceae bacterium
GCGCGCGGCGCAAGAATTCGACCGCTGTCGCACTGCCAGCGAAAGCGCCGGTCAAAGGGCGCATCCTGAGCCAACATACCGGCCTGCCACCGCGCGCCGGCGCTGCCAAGTCCGCAGCCGCCAAGCGTTCAGGCGGTCGAGGCGCGCTGTAGCTTGATGTTGGCGACCAGACCGCTGCCCGGGGCGTTGCTCAGGACAAAGGTGCCGCCCATGCGCAGGACGATTTTTTCCACAATGGCCAGGCCCAGCCCGGCGCCGTTGGCTGCGGTACGAGCTGCTTCACCCCGGTAGAACGGCTTGGTCAGGTTGGCCAGTTGTGCCTCGGAGACGCCGATGCCGTGATCGCGTACCCGAATCAGAATCCATTTGTCGCGAGTTTTGGCCACGATGTCGAGTACCGCCACACCGGTGTCTACCGACTTGCCGTAGCGACTTGCATTTTCCAGCAGGTTGTTGATCACCCTGGCAAGCTCCACGGGATCGGCGAGCACCAGCAAGCCCTCATCCAGCTCCAGATTGATGCGCATATCGGTTCGGTTTCGATAGCCGAACAGACAGGTCTCAAACACGTCCGACAGCGCCACCGTCGTCAACTGCACCTTGTCGGGACGCGCGTAGTCGAGAAACTTGCCGATGATGGCGTCGAGTTGTGTGATGTCAGCGGCCATGTTGGCCCGCGCTTCATCGTCAGTCACGCTGAGTTCGGTTTCCAGGCGCAGGCGTGCCAGCGGTGTGCGCAGGTCGTGCGAAATGCCCGCCAGCATGATGGCGCGGTCCTGCTCGATCTTCGCCAGCTTCTGGCTCATTCGGTTAAAGCCGATATTGACGGCACGAATCTCGCTGGTGGCCACCGTTTCGTCCAGCGTACTGGCGTCAAAATCACCCTCGCGCACCCGGCTGGCCGCGAACGAGAGTTCCTTCAGGGGCCGGTTGATCAGTCGCGCAATCAAGGCTGCTCCGGCCAGCGAGAGTGCCGCTGCCGTGATCAGCCAGACGATCCAGGTGCGACCCGCCGTGCGGTTGAAACGGTCCCGATTGGTGCGCATCCAGTAGTTGTCGCCATCGATGGCAAAGCCAACCCACAAGCCTTCTTCTTCGTTCACGCTGTTGGCCAGTTCGGTGCCCGGTCCGAGTCTGGCGCTGAGTTCCTGGGCAATGCGCTGGCCCAGCGCGTCGCGCTCAAAGGGTTCGAAGCGGTCGCCAGGTTCGCGTGGCACGATGCGCACACTTTCCTGCTCGGTCATGGTCTTGATCAGCGAAACACGGGCAATCGAGTCCGAGTGAATCAGGGCCGCGCGGCTCAGATTGACCAGCGAAGCCATCTGCTGCGCCGTCTGGATCGCGCGCGGCTCAAATTCAAGTGAACGCAGCGTTTGCAGCCACGCCAGAATGCTGCCGATCAGCAGCAGGGCCAGCAGAAAGAAGGTGCGCCAGAAAAGGCTCAGGCGCCAGGGCGAGCGCAATCGGCTCACCCGGCGCCGTCAGGTACAAAAACGTAGCCAACGCCCCAGACGGTTTGAATGTAGCGCGGGCTGGCGGCGTCGATTTCAACCAGTTTGCGCAGGCGCGAAACCTGCACATCCAGACTGCGGTCGAAGGGTTCAAACTCGCGGCCGCGCGCCAGTTGCGCCAATTTTTCGCGCGACAGTGGCTGGCGTGGATGACGTACCAGCGTCTTGAGCATGGCGAATTCACCGGTGGTCAGCGGCAGGTCTTCGTTGCCCCGCCTGAGTGTGCGCGCACCCAGATCGAAAGAAAACGGACCAAAACTGACGATCTCGTTTTCACTTGATGGTGAGCCCGGTGCCTCCTGCGTCGGACGCCGCCGCAGCACGGCATGTATGCGCGCCAGCAGTTCACGCGGGTTGAACGGTTTTCCGAGATAGTCGTCCGCGCCCACTTCCAGACCGACGATGCGGTCCACGTCCTCACCCTTGGCGGTCAACATGATGATCGGTGTGCGGTCATTGGCTGCACGCAGGCGACGACAAACTGACAGTCCGTCTTCACCGGGCATCATCAGGTCCAGCACAATGAGGTCCACCGTCTCGCGCAGCAGGATACGGGTCAGCGACTTGCCGTCCTCGGCCTGCACCACATCAAAGCCTTCCTGCGTCAGATAACGACGCAGCAGGTCGCGGATGCGGGCATCGTCGTCAACCACCAGGATCTTGTCGTTTCGTGCAGAGGGTTGGCTCATGAATACACCCGTGAATTTGTAACAAAGCTGATTTTGCAGTCTCGCCAACGTGAAAAGTGCAAATTTTGGTTGGCATTGACAAGCTGTTACAAATCTTTCCCCTGTGCACAAAGCAATGGGTGAACAATGGCGCCGTGGCACGCATTCAATTCCTCTTATTGTTCCCGCTCATCCTGGGCAGTGCCTGGGCGCAACCGGCTGCGCGCCCACAAACCACTGCATCGCAGGGCTTGACCGAACAGCGTCGTGTGGAGTTGCGCCAGGCCCTGAAGGCTCAGCGTGCGCAGGAATTGCCGGACAACACCCGAAACGCAGCCGCCGCTGCACCCCCTCGGCATTTGTCCACACAGGAGCGCGCCGACTTGCGGCGGCAACTGCGAGCGCAGCGACCCGCGACCGAGCCGGAGCGGCCCTAGAAAGCGGCTTCGTAAAGGGCCAGCGCATCCTCCAGCGTGACATCGCGCGGGTTGTTGACCAGCAGGCGTCCGATCTTCATCGCGTCCTGTGCCAGCATCGGCAAGTCCTCCTGATTGACACCGGCAGCACGCAGTGATTGGGCATACGGCATGGCAGATACACAGTCACTGATGGCCGCAACAAAAGTGCTGGCGGCCTCGCTGTCGCTGGCCGCAGCCAGCTGTGGCAGGATGGCGCGGCCCAGCTGCGCGTAGAGCGCCTGTGCCACCGGCAGATTGAACTTCAGCACGGCGACAAAGACCAGCGAATTGGACAGGCCATGAGGCAGACCGTAGTGACCTCCCAGCGGGTAAGCCAGCGCGTGCACCGCAGCGACCGGCGCATTGGCGAAGGCCATGCCGGCAAAGAGGGAGCCGATCAGCATGTTCTCGCGCACCACCGGATCCTGGCCATTGCTGACGGCCGAGCTCAGGTTGGCGTAAAGCAATTGCAGGGCCTTGATCGCCAGCGCGTCCGACAGCGGATTCTTCTTCAAGCGTGTGCTGAAGGCTTCCACTGCATGCACCATGGCGTCGACGCCGGTCATGGCGGTGACGGCAGGGGGCAGTCCCAGCGTCAGACGGCTGTCGAGCAGCGCCAGATCCGGGTAGAGCAGGGGGGAGACCACCCCCTTTTTTTCGTGACTCGGTGTGGTGAGAATGGAAATCGGCGTCACCTCCGATCCGGTGCCGGCGGTGGTTGGCACCTGGATCAGCGGCAGACGCGGACCCCGCGCCAGACCGATCCCGTAAATAGCGGGCAGCGCCTGTGGCGTTCGTGCCAGCAGCGCCACCAGCTTGGCGCTGTCCAGGGAACTGCCGCCACCGAAACCGACCACGCCATCGACGCCGGCTTTGCGCGCCGCAGCGACGGCCGCCTCCACAACGTGTTCCGGCGGGTCGGCCTGGACCTCGGAAAACACCGTTACCTGAACCTTGGCCTGGGCCAGCGAGGCCAGGGCGCCGGCAATCATCCCGGCCTTGACCAGGCCCGCATCTGTCACCAGAAAAACGTGCGAGATACCCAGTCCGGTCGCAAGCTCACCGAGTCGATGGGCGCCACCCTGTTCACACAGGATTCGGGGCGCTGTTTCAAAAGAAAACTGTGACATGCCGGGTCTCCTCAAGTGCTATTGCGCGGTCCAGCCGCCATCCATGTTCCACGCCACGCCGCGCACGTTGTTACCGGCGGGTGAGCAGAAGAACACGGCCAGTGCTCCCAGTTCTTCTGGCGTGGTGAATTGTTGGGACGGCTCCTTTTCACCGAGCAACAACTTGGTTGCGTCGGCATCCGACAAACCCAGTGCCGCGGCTTTGGCATCCACCTGTTTTTGTACCAGCGCCGTGAGTACCCAGCCCGGGCAGATCGCGTTGCAGGTGACGCCGGTGGTGGCGTTTTCCAGCGCGGTGACCTTGGTCAGTCCGACCACGCCGTGCTTGGCCGTGACGTAGGCGGACTTTTCGGCGGATGCGACCAGACCGTGCACCGACGCCACGTTGATGATGCGCCCCCAATTGCCAGCCTTCATCGCGGGCAGGGCCAATCGCGTGGCGTGAAAGGCGCTGCTCAGGTTGATGGCGATGATGGCGTCCCAGCGCTCGACCGGAAAATTTTCGATGCGAGCCACGTGCTGGATGCCGGCGTTGTTGACGAGGATGTCGACCCGGCCAAAACGCTCGGCAGCAAACGTCATCATGGCTTCGATCTCGTCCGGTTTGCTCATGTCGGCACCGTGGTACGCCACTTGCACGCCCAGCGCTGCCACTTCGGCTGTCGGGCCCTGCACGTCACCAAAGCCGTTCAGGACGATGTTGGCGCCCTGCGCGGCCAGGGCCTTGGCGATGCCAAGACCAATGCCGCTGGTGGATCCGGTGACAAGTGCGGTTTTGCCTTTCAGCATAGTGATACTCCGATTGAATTACGATGCAGGGATTATGAGACCAGTGATTTCACCATGACTGAAGCTACGCTGAATTACCTAATGTGTCCGGATGCGACGGGCGGGCACCGCATGGCCTACTGGCAGTGGGGTGACGAGCAGAGTTCGCATGTCGTTGTCTGTGTGCACGGACTGACGCGTCAGGGGCGCGACTTTGATACCCTGGCGCAGGCTTTGTGCCGTCAGGCCACAGCTCCGATTCGGGTCATCTGCCCGGACGTTGCCGGTCGCGGCCAGAGCGACTGGCTGCAAGACCCGACGGGATATCAGATTCCCGCTTACGCGGCCGACATGCTGGTCCTGCTGACGCATTTGCGCCCGACCACGCTGGACTGGGTGGGTACCAGCATGGGTGGCGTCCTGGGCATGATCTTGTGCGGTCAGCCGGACTTGCCGCTACCCGTGCCGATTCGTCGCCTGGTGCTCAACGATGTGGGGCCGGTGATGCAGTGGCAGGCGCTGCAGCGCATTGGCGAATACCTGGGGCAAACCGGGAAGTTCGCCTCGTTGCAGGAGGCTGCGGACGCGCTGTGGGCGACCTCCAGCAGTTTTGGTCCGCACACGCCGGCGCAGTGGCTGGCGCTGTCAGCGCCTATGGTCAAACCCATGCCAGAGTGCCCGGCTTACCTCACGCTGCGCTACGACCCGGCCATTGCGCTGCCGTTTCGCCAGGTGACGCCGGAATCCGCGGCGCAGGGCGAGGCCATGCTGTGGCAGTTGTATGACAACATCAAGGCGGCGACGCTGTTGATCCGGGGCGCACAGTCGGATCTGCTGACGCTGGAGACGGCGCAGGCGATGACGCAGCGTGGCCCAAGGGCGCGGCTGCTGCAGTTTGATGGCGTCGGTCATGCGCCGACCTTGGTGGCAGACGATCAGGTTCAGGCCGTGACCTCCTTCCTGCTTGCATAGTCACAGGGCATATCGGCGATGAAAAGACTGACAGCCGACAGCGTGTCTTCGGCAACCGTGCTTGCTGCCACCGCGCAGAGCCTGGATGGACAGGATCAGGCGCTGGCGCGTGCGCGCGCCTTTGCCGAACCGCTGCTGGCCGGCGAAATACTCGACACCGGCGAGAACATTCTTGCGCATGCGGATGCTGTCGCCGGCATTCTGAAAGGCATCGGCGGCTCGCAGGCGATGCAGACGGCCAGCTATCTGGTCTACACCTGCGATCATCTGAACAAGCCGCAGGAAGTCATCGCCAAGGCCTTTGGCGACAATTTTGCCGCGCTGGCCATGGAAACCACGCAGCTGGTGCGGGTGCAACGCCAGGCGCGCCTGAGCCAGCTTGCCTCGGCGCGAGCGGCAGCGCCGATACCGATGGCGCAAACGGCTGCGGCGCAGACCGAAAACGTACGCAAGATGTTGCTGGCGTTTTCACGCGATCTGCGGGTGGTGATGCTGCGTCTGGCATCGCGCCTGCAGACCTTGCGCTACTTTGCCGCTACCAAATTGCCGGTGCCACCGGGGATGGCGCTGGAGGCGCTGCAGGTCTTTGCGCCACTGGCCAACCGTCTGGGCATACGCGACATCAAGTGGGAGATGGAGGACCTGTCTTTTCGCTTTCTGGAGCCCGACACCTACCGTCAGGTGGCCTTGCTGCTCGATGAAAAGCGCTCGGAACGTGAAACCCATGTGGAGTTCTTGCGCTCACGGCTCGAGGCTGAACTCAGGGCGCAGGGCATTGTTGCGACGGTGCAGGGCCGGCCCAAACACATCTACAGCATCGTGAAGAAGATGCGCGGCAAGTCGCTGGGCTTTGATCAGGTCTACGACATCCGGGCGCTGCGCATCGTGGTCAACACCATTCCGGATTGTTACGCCGCCCTCAGCTGGGTGCACAGCCAGTTCACACAGCTTACGCAGGAGTTTGACGATTACATAGCCCGACCCAAGGCCAACGGCTACCAGTCCCTGCACACCATCGTGCGCGACGGCGCTGGCCGGCCGATCGAGATCCAGATTCGCACGCAGGTCATGCACGACCATGCAGAAATGGGTGTGGCGGCGCATTGGGCCTACAAGGAAGCCGGCGTCAAGGGCTACGGTGGGGTTTCGGCCGGCGGCGCTTACGACGCCAAGATTGCCGTGCTGCGCCAGTTGCTGGCCTGGGAGCGGGACTTGTCAGGGTCGCCAGGGCAGGGGGTGCTTGATGACCGGATCTACGTGCTGACACCTGACGCTGCGATCGTTGAGCTGCCGCAAGGCGCCACCGCTGTCGATTTTGCCTACAGCGTGCACACCACCCTCGGGCACCGTTGTCGTGGTGCCCGGCTGGACGGCGTCATGATGCCACTGAATACGCCGCTCAAGAACGGGCAGACGGTGGAAGTGACGGTGGTGAAGGAAGGGGGGCCGTCACGCGACTGGCTCAATCCGGAATTGGGCTATCTGGTCAGTCACCGGGCCAAAGCCAAGGTACGTGCCTGGTTCAACGCGCTGGCGCTCAACGAAACCGTGGCCAAGGGACGCGAGGCGGTGGAGCGACTGTTGCAGCGCCTGGGCAAGACGGCCGTCAAACTTGACGACCTGGCGGAGCAACTGGGGTTCAAATCAGCGGACGACCTGTTCGAGGTGGTTGGCAAGGACGAGTTCTCACTGCGCAATATCGAGACAGTGTTGCGCCCGCCCGAGCCGACGCCCGACGAGGACGACCAGATGCTGCTGAAAAAGCCGCGCAGCGCCCCCGCAGGGGGTAAGAGCGGCTTGTTGGTGGTGGGCGTGGATTCGCTCATGACGCAACTGGCCAGGTGTTGCAAGCCGGCGCCACCGGATGCGATTTGCGGCTTTGTTACGCGTGGCAAGGGCGTCAGCGTGCACCGCACTGATTGCTCCAATCTGCGTGAGATGGTGAGCAAGAATGGCGAGCGCGTCATCGAAGTGGAGTGGGGGCAGGCTCCGGCCAAGGAGGCCGCCGTGTACCCGGTCGATGTGGCGATTGAGGCAGCGGACCGGCAAGGCCTGCTGCGCGACATCTCGGAAGTGTTCACCAAGGAAAAGATGAATGTGATCGGTGTGCAGACGCAGTCGATCAAGGGCACCGCCTGGATGACTTTCACGATCGAGGTGTCGGACTCGGGACGTCTGCACAAAGTGCTGGCTATCGTTGCCGACCTCAAGGGCGTGCGCTCGGCGCGGCGGCGCTGAGGCTGCACCACAGGAGATT
>JBAXFI010000122.1:0-7724 GCA_037139995.1 Comamonadaceae bacterium
CAGCCGGTGTTGGTAGGCGGCCACCGGTGCCAGGGTAAATACCTGGGGCGTGATCGGCTGCTTCAGGTCCAGTACCAGGCGCACCACACCGGGAGCGCTTTGCCCTACCCGGATGCCTGCGATCGTGGGGTCGTCGGCGCGGACTTTGGCCACCAGTGTTTTCAAGGCCGGGTTGAGCTCGATGCCCTCTATGTCTACCGCCAGCCGCGGCGGACTGGGGACGAAAAATTGCTTGATCTTGAGGGCCGTGTCGGACTCGATGGTGACGCGAGAATAATCGGGCGCTGGCCAGATCCGTACCGCCAGAATAGTGGCTCCCCAGACCAGTTGGCGCGTACCCAGTAGCAGCGCCAGAGTGCCCGACTGCATCAGGATGCGGCGTCTCATGACGCGCTGCCGCGCAGCAACGCGAGGCCAGTGGCTGTTTGTGCGAGCAGGCTGACCTGCCTGGACTCGTCTTCAAGGACCTGGATTTCAATCACCAGGTCAGCACTCGGCAGCGCGCCGGCGGCCTTCTCCGGCCACTCAACCAACTTCAAACCCGGGCTGGCAAAGATGTCGCGCAGGCCGGCATCGGCTGCTTCGCGCGGATCTTGAAAGCGGTAAAAGTCAAAATGCCAGGCATTGAAGCGGGACAGCTCATACGGTTCCACTACGGCATAAGTCGGGCTCTTGATGCGACCTTCGACACCCAGCGCGCGCAACAGGTGGCGCACCAGCGTGGTCTTGCCGGCGCCGAGATCACCGCGCAGTTCAATCAGGGCTTGGCACAGCATGGCCTGAGCCGCCAGTCTCGCGGCAAAAGCCTGCGTCGCGCTTTCATCGCACCAGTGCAGAGTTTTTACAATCGGCGGGTGAGTCAATTCATTCAACATGTCAACGCCAATCCATCGGTTTCCATGATTCGGGACTGGGCCCGGGAGCTTGGATTCTCCCAAATCGGCGTGACGGGTGTTGACTTGTCTTCATCGGAAGCAGGATTATCGGCCTGGCTGGCCGCTGGCTTTCATGGTGGCATGGGTTATATGGCGCAGCACGGGCTCAAGCGAGCGCGGCCCGTCGAACTGGTTCCTGGCACGGTCAGCGTGATCACACTGCGCATGGACTACCTGAGCGCTGCTGCACCGAGCGACTGGCAGGAGATCGAGCTGCAGCGCCTGGGTCGTCGGGAGGAGGGTGCGGTATCAATCTATGCCCGGGGGCGCGATTATCACAAGGTGTTGCGGCACCGGCTGCAGCTGCTGGCTGCCAGGATGACTGCCGAATGGGGGCCGTTCGGGCATCGCGTCTTTACCGATTCAGCACCCGTGTTGGAGGCCGAGTTGGCCGCGCGCAGCGGCCAGGGTTGGCGTGGAAAACACACTTTGTTGCTCAACCGGGAAGCAGGATCCATGTTCTTCCTGGGTGAGATCTATGTGGACTTGCAACTAAGTCCGACCGAACCGGTGGCCGAGCATTGCGGCCGCTGCCAGGCCTGCATCGATGTCTGCCCGACGCGAGCGATCATCGCACCCTACCGGCTCGACGCGCGGCGCTGCATTTCTTACCTCACGATTGAACACACCGGCAGCATTGCGCTGGAACTGCGCGCGCTGCTGGGCAATCACATCTACGGTTGCGATGATTGCCAGCTGGTATGTCCCTGGAACAAGTTTGCACAGCGCAGCGCTTTGCCAGACTTTGACGAGCGCGCCGGCCTGACGGGCGGCCAACTGGTCACCCTGTTTGGTTGGACCGAGCAGGAATTCATGCTTCATACCGAGGGCAGCCCGATCCGGCGCATTGGACACGAGCGCTGGCTGCGCAATATTGCCGTGGCACTGGGTAACGCCTTGCGAGCCGGCGCTGATGAGCAACTGCGCGACGCGCTGGCCGCGCGCGCACAGCATCCGAGCGCATTGGTGCGCGAGCATGTGCAGTGGGCGCTTGCCGCCTGAACAGGCCCTAAAAAGTCCTCAATACGCCCAGGGCGAAAGGCAGGCTGAGCATGCCCAACAAGGTTGACAGCGTCACCAGACCTGCGACGTAGGCACCGTCGTAGCCCATGCGCGCCGCCAGCACATAGCAGCTCGACGCAGTGGGCAGGGCCGAAAAAGCCAGCAGAACCGTGCTTTGTACTGGATCGAGATGAAAAAGATACGAAAAACCCAGCGCCGCCAGCGGCAGCAGGAAGTGACGTATCGCGAGCAGGGCCAGCGCCATGAGCTTGGCCTGACCCAAAGCGCCAAACTCCATGCCTGCGCCAGCCGCCATCAAGCCCAGTGCCAGCGAGGCACCGCCAATGCGGCTGATGGTGGGCTCCAGCCAGGGCGGCAGCGCAAAACCCATGAGGTTGGCCGCCAGACCCGATGCCGTACCAATGATCAGGGGGTTGCGCAGCAGTTCGCGCAGGAAACCGCGTTGTGCATGGCGCGCCATTGGCCAGACGGCGCCGACGTTGAAGAGTGGCACACAGACCCCGATGAGCACGGCAATCAGCAGCAAGCCCTGCGGACCCGCCAGCCGCTCTGCCAGTGCCAGACCGATGAAAGAATTGAAACGAAAGCCCACTTGAGCGCTGGCGGCGTGCGCTCGCGCTGGAATGTGGCGTCCCAGCAGGGGCCAGTGTGGCAGCGAGTATGCCAATGCGATGCCGGTCAGACCCAGCGCCCAGCCGGCGCCGATCAGGCTCGATGCACCGGCAATATCGAGCGGGCTTTTGATGATGGAGTGGAACAGCAGCACCGGAAAGAACAGAAAATAGACCAGCGTCTCCACCTGTTCCCAAACGGTACGGTTCAGGGCTGTATAGCGGCACACCAGGTAGCCGCTCAGAATCAGCGAGAAGTCAGGAAAGAGAAGTTGGACGAAATTCACCAGGCAAGAATACCAGCGAATGGGCGGTAGGCGACCCGGGTAACATCGGCTTGTCATCCACGCCCCGCAGTTGACATCCTGCCCTGCAGTTGACATCCCGTCCCGCAGTTGTCATGCCGGACCCGATCCGGCATCCACGCCTTCTGGCGCAGGTAGGTAGCTTGCGGTATGGAAAGATCGATAATGCCATTTCAAATAGAGGAGTTTTGAATATCATGTTTCGTCGAACACTGTTTGCCTTAAGCCTGCTCGTTGTAGCCGGCAGCGCTGCCGCGCAGGGCTATCCCAACAAAGTCATCAAATTGCAGGTACCGTTTGCGCCAGGGGGGACCACCGACATCATCGCGCGCACCATTTCTGACGCCCTGGGCAAGGCCCTGGGTCAGACCGTGGTGATCGAGAACAAGGCGGGTGGCGGCGGCATTATTGGCGCCAACGAAACCGCCAAGGCAGCGCCAGACGGGTATTCGCTCGGCATGGCCACGGTCTCGACCACGGCCGCGAATCCGGCCATCAACCCGCGCACGCCCTACAACCCGCTGACCGATTTCACGCCCATCATCAACATTGCGGCGACACCGAACGTGATTGCGGTGCACCCCAGTTTTCCGGCCAAGGACTACAAGGGTTTCCTGGCGGAGGTGAAACGTAACCCGGGCAAGTATTCCTACTCCTCATCCGGGACCGGTGGCATTGGGCATTTGCAGACCGAGTTGTTCAAGAACCTCAGTGGTACGTTCATCACGCACATCCCCTACCGTGGTGCTGGCCCGGCGCTGAACGATACCGTGGCGGGTCAGGTACCCATGACGTTCGACAACCTGCCTTCGGCCCTGCCGTTCATTCAATCCAATCGCCTGGTAGCGATCGTGGTTGCAGCGCCGCAGCGCCTGTCGCAGTTGCCCAACGTACCGACCTTCAAGGAAGTGGGGCTGGAGCCGGTCAACCGCATGGCTTACTACGGCATCTATGGGCCCAAGGGGATGCCCAAGGACATCGTTGACAAGATCAATGCAGGGGTGCGCAAGGCGCTGGAGGATCCTGCGGTGAAAAAGCGTATTGAAGAGACCGGCTCCATCATTGTTGCTAACACACCCGAGCAGTTTGCTGCGCAGATCAAGGCCGAGTTTGAGGTCTACAAGAAAGTGGTCGAATCAGCCAAACTGAAGCTGGACTGAGAGGGAAAAGTACCGCTTAGCCCATGTCCGCTCAGGCGCTCATTGATGTCTTTATTGACGCCTTGTGGCTTGAAGAAGGCTTGTCAAAAAACACGCTGGCAGCCTACCGCCGCGACCTGACCCTGTACGCTGCCTGGTTGCACAGGAACGGCCTGGGGCTGACCGAGACTTCAGAGGCGGATCTGAATGCCTACTTTTCGGCGCAGCATGAGGCGAGCAAGGCAACAACAGCGAACCGGCGCCTGACAGTGTTCAAGCGCTACTTTCGCTGGGCCTTGCGCGAGCGCATCATTGCCTGCGACCCGACGCTCAAGCTGCAGGCTGCCAGACAGGCGCTGCGCGTGCCGAAGACCCTGACTGAATCTCAGGTCGAAGCCTTGTTGCAGGCGCCAGACACGGCGCAGGCACTCGGCGTGCGCGACCGCACCATGCTGGAGCTGATGTATGCCAGCGGACTGCGCGTGAGTGAACTGGTCACGCTCAAAGTATTCAACATCAGCCTGTCGGAAAACGTGCTGCGAGTGCTTGGCAAAGGCAACAAGGAGCGGCTGGTTCCCTTTGGCGAGGTGGCCAGTGTCTGGCTCAAGCAGTACCTGGAACGCGCACGTGCGGAGCTGCTGGCTGGAAAACAGACCGAGGATTTGTTTGTCACTCATCGTGGCAGCAAGGCCGGCAGCGCCATGAGTCGTGTCATGTTCTGGATGATCGTGAAGAAACATGCCCGCACGGCAGGTATCACGGCACCTCTGTCACCGCACACATTGCGTCATGCTTTTGCGACCCACTTGCTCAATCACGGCGCTGATTTGCGCGCGGTGCAGATGCTGCTGGGGCATGCAGATATTTCAACCACTACCATCTATACCCATGTGGCGCTGGAGCGACTGAAGGTCTTGCACGCACAGCATCATCCACGCGGTTGAACAGAGCTACCAAAGATAGAAGGAAGCAGAATGGCTATTTATGAATTGGAGGGTGTGACACCCCGCATTGCGGCTTCGGCCTGGGTTGCAGACAGCGCCCAGGTGATGGGGAACGTGGAACTCGCTGAGGATAGCAGTGTCTGGTTTGGCGTCGTGATCCGCGGTGACACCGAGACCATCCGCATCGGGCGCCGCAGCAATATTCAGGATATGAGTATGTTGCATGCGGATGTCGGCAAGCCGCTCACGGTGGGCGAGGATGTGACGGTCGGCCATTGCGCCGTCCTGCATGGTTGCACGATCGGCGACGGCTGCCTGATCGGTATCGGTGCCGTGGTGCTCAATGGCGCAAAGATCGGCGACGGTTGCCTGGTGGGAGCGGGTGCGCTGGTGACAGAGGGCAAGGAGTTTCCCCCTGGCTCCATGATTCTGGGCAGTCCGGCCAAAGTCGTCAGCCAACTCACGCCCGAGCGAATAGCAGGTTTGCGCCGCGGCGCACAGGGTTATGTTGACAACGCCAAGCGTTTTCGTAATGGACTGAAAAGTGTCTGAAATTCACAAGTTCCTGTTTGACGGCGTGCCAGTGCGTGGTGTGCTGGTGCGACTGACTGACGCATGGACGGAAATCCTGCGCCGCCGCGCCAGTGGCTCTGGTGCCTACCCGGCGCCGGTGCAGAAGCTGCTCGGGGAAATGGTGGCGGCGGTGACCTTGATGCAGTCGAACATCAAGTTCAATGGTGCACTCGTGCTCCAGGTGTTCGGTGATGGCCCGGTAAAACTGGCGGTGGCAGAGGCGCAGTCTGATTTTGCCTTGCGTGCGACGGCAACGGTCATCGGTGAAGTTGCGCCCGATACCAGCTTGAGCGCGTTGGTGAATTTGAATCATGAGGGCCGGTGCGCTATCACACTTGACCCGAAGGACCGCTTGCCGGGCCAGCAGCCTTGCCAGGGCGTCGTGCCCCTGTCGCTCGATGGCGATAGCCCGATGCAGAGCCTGAGTCAGGTACTGGAGCACTATATGAGGCAAAGTGAGCAGCTTGAAACAACGCTCGTGCTGGCGGCGGACGACAAGGTCGCGGCGGGCTTGCTGATCCAGCGCCTGCCGCTGGCAGGTGTTGGCAATCTGGCGGGCAGCTCATCCGGTCAGGAAGATCCGATTGACAGCCACGAAGACTACAGGCGCATCGCCATACTGGCTTCAAGCTTGCAGCGTGATGAACTGCTGGGGCTTGACGCTGATACTGTTTTGCGACGCCTGTTCTGGCAGGAAAAACTCAGACGCTTGCGCAGCAACGCCGATGATGCCTTACCGTACTTTGCCTGCAACTGCAGTCGCGAGCGGGTTGAAAAAATGCTTTTCGGACTGGGCCAGGAAGAGGCGCAAAGCATTCTGACCGAGCGCGGGGAAATTGAGGTCGGCTGCCAATTTTGCGGCGCCCAGGAACGCTTCGATGCAGTTGACGTTGCGCAGATTTTCAGTGCTGGTGTGAAGGTGGTTGCAGACGGCGCTGCGCGGCACTGAGGCCGCAAAGTTCAGCGACTGGCCGGCGCTGTTGGTGGGCTGGCGAACTGCACAAATATCTCGTTCGGCCTGACCATGCCGAGTTCCATGCGCGCTTTTTCTTCCACCATATCCAGGCCCTCCTTGAGGTCGCGGACTTCAGCTGCCAGCCTGTCGTTGGCAAGTTGCGCCTGCTGATTCTGCTGCTTCTGGCTTCGGAGTTGCTCGGTCAGACGTGCAACGGCCGGAATGCTGCCACGGCCAAACCACAGTTGCCCCTGCAGGATCAGCAGCAGGGCGATCAGAGCAGCCGGGACCAGGTGCTTGCGCATGCGAGGTCGCTAGAGGCAGTGCGCAGTTCTTAGCGCAGGTTGTAGAAGGCAGAGCGACCCGGGTAGCTTGCAATGTCACCCATATCTTCTTCTATGCGAAGCAACTGGTTGTACTTGGCCATGCGGTCCGAGCGGCTGAGCGAGCCGGTCTTGATCTGGCCGGCATTGGTTCCCACCGCAATGTCGGCGATGGTTGAATCTTCGGTTTCTCCCGAACGGTGACTGATCACGGCGGTGTAGCCGGCCCGCTTGGCCATCTCGATGGCGGCAAAGGTTTCGGTCAGCGTACCGATCTGGTTGATCTTGATGAGGATGGAGTTGGCAATACCCTTGTCGATACCTTCCTTGAAGATTTTGGTGTTGGTCACAAACAGGTCGTCACCCACAATCTGCACCTGCTTGCCCAGGCGATCGGTCAAGACCTTCCAGCCGTCCCAGTCGTTCTCTGCCATGCCGTCCTCAATGCTGATGATGGGGTATTTGTCCACCCATGTGGCCAGCATGTCGGTCCACTCCTGCGAACTGAGCACCAGTCCTTCACCTTCCAGATGGTATTTGCCGTCCTTGTAGAACTCGCTGGCGGCGCAGTCCAGGCCGATCGCAATTTGTTCGCCTGCGGTAAAGCCGGCTTTGTCAATCGCTTCGAGGATCAGTTGGATCGCAGCTTCATGGTTGGCCACACTGGGTGTGAAGCCACCTTCGTCGCCGACGGCTGTGCTCATGCCCTTGTCGTGGATGATCTTCTTCAGTGCATGGAACACTTCAGCGCCATAGCGCAAGGCTTCCCGAAAACTGGGTGCTCCCAGCGGAATGATCATGAATTCCTGTAAATCCAGATTGTTGTTGGCATGCGCGCCACCATTGACGACGTTCATCATCGGCACCGGCAACTGCATGGCGCCCATGCCACCAAAGTAGCGGTACAGCGGCAAGC
>JBAXFI010000123.1:0-7623 GCA_037139995.1 Comamonadaceae bacterium
TCGAGCAGCTCGCCTACCTGTCCGAATCAGCAAGCTGGCGCAACCCCTATCTGGTTGGTGCCAAGGAACTGCGCACGGGCCCGCCGGAAAAGGGCATGTCCAGGGACGCCGTTCTCGAGATGCTGGAGCACACGCCGATCGAACGTTTTCTGGAAGCGATGGCGGCATCTCTCAACGCGGAGAAGGCCGGCGACAGCAGGCTCAAAATCAACCTGGTGTTTTCCGACATCAAGCAGAGCCATGTGCTGATGCTGGAAAACGCCGTGCTGCACCACCATCAGGCGGCGCCGGCCAAGGATGCAAACGCCACGCTGACACTGACCAAACCCTTCTTCCTGAAGATGGTCACTGGTGGTGCCGGCGCCAAGGAGTTGCTACTGTCCAAGGACACAAAGATCGAAGGCAGCACGCTGGATCTGGGCAAGTTTTTCAGCCTGCTCGACAAGGCACCCGGCACCTTTCCTATCGTGACGCGCTGAGCAGCCAAAATTCAACTTTGCACCGCCGGGCTTCTTCGCTACAGTTCAACAACACCCTTTCGGAGACAGGCAATGAAACACCCGATTTCTCGACGCCAAGCACTGGCCCTGGCTGCCGGCGCCACCGCGATGGCACTTGTGGCCCCGCTCTGGGCTCAGAGTGACAAACCGGTGCGCATCATCCTGCCGGTCAGCGCCGGCTCCGGCGTGGACGCAATCACGCGCGCTGCTGTGCCGCAACTGATCAAGGCGCTGGGCGGTCAATCGGTGGTGATCGAGAACCTGCCGGGTGCCGGCGGCATTACCGGCGCTTCCGCTCTGGCCAGGGCCCAGCCTGACGGACTGACCATAGGCATGGTGTCCAACAACCACGTCATCAATCCTGCGGTCTACAAGAAGATCCCCTACGACACACTGGGCGACTTCACGCCGATTTCGGTGATGGGCTTCACGCCCTTCGTGCTGGTGGTCAATCCGGCCAAGGTCAATGCCAGGACGGTCAAGGAACTGATCGCCCTGATCAAGGCGCGGCCCGACGCCTACAACTACGGCTCGCCCGGCAACGGCACCATCACGCATCTGGCGGCCGAAATGTTCCTGTACGAGGCACAGATCACCGTGCGCCACATTCCCTACAAAGGCACCGGTGCGCAGATCACCGACCTGATCGGCGGCCAGGTCGATCTGGGCTTTGTCGCTCTGGCTGCCATTCAGGGCCATCTCAAGAGTGGCGCACTGCGCGCCATCGGACTGGGCAGCAAGGCCCGTTCCCCGGCCGCGCCCGAGATTGCGACCATCGCGGAGCAGGGCCTGCCCGACTACGAGGTGGAAGGCTGGTTTGCCGTGCTGGCACCGGCGCGGTTTCCGCCCGACCAGATCAAACGCTTTCACACGGCGTTCATCACAGCCTTCGCCAGCGCCGAGGTGAAAGAAGCCATGGCCAAGCAGGGCAACACCATCAGCCCGAGCACACCGGAAGCTGCGGCACAGTATTTCCGCAAGGAAATGACACGCTACGCGGCCCTGGCTGAAAAGGCCGGCATCACGCTCGATTGAAAGTGCGCCAGTTGAAGACCACCAAGGCAGGTGGTAGTTTCCTACTAGTGTTTGCCTGCAAGAACGGGGTAGCGCGGCACTGGAAAAAGAGTAGCTCCAACACATTGGCAGAAGACCTCAACCCTCCGAAACTAGGTACCGACAGCATCAAACACCGCCGGATCATGAAATGGTGAATTGAGCTGTCTTCATCTTGACTTTGGAGGACGGAACATGAAATCAGTACTTGCTTTGGTCGCTACCAGCTTGCTCCTCACAGGTTGCGGGCAGGGCGAAAGAATCTACACCCTGTATCGTTCGTATTTCACGAACCCGAATGCGCGAACACACGTGGCCACCTTCGACGCGACTGACGGACGGGAATACAACAGTCAGAACTGTCTGTCGACGCAATTCCTGTTCCAGCAAAAGGCGGGCGGCGATGCGAAATACTGGTGTGAATTTGGTCCGTACCGGAAGTCCTAGCAGCACCGGACAGCTAGCCCGCTGTTTTGGATGAGTTTTGGATGAGTGTTGGCCGACGCCAACAGACGGCTGTCACCTGCGTTCTCGACACGGTTGCGCCCGGGGTGCGTAAATGCCGCTCTAACGCAACTTATCCTCGCGAGGCCAGCCATGCTTGAGACCATTCACCACCGTATCTGCCCCCTGTGCGAGGCCTGCTGCGGGCTGGAAATCAAAGTGCAGGGCGGCAAGGTCACCAGCATCAAAGGCCACGCGCAAGACGTGTTCAGCGCAGGCTACCTCTGCCCCAAGGGCGTCGCCCTGAAAGATCTGCACGAAGACCCGGACCGCTTGCGCACCCCGCTGATCAAGCGCAATGGCACTTTTATAGAGGCTACGTGGGAAGAAGCCTTTGCCGAAATTGAGCGCCGCCTGCCAGCCCTGCTGGCGGCCCACGGAAAAAACGCCAGCGCCGTGGTGGTGGGCAATCCATCGGCACACAAGATCGGGCTGCTCAGCTACTTTGGCAAGCTGGCGCGTGCCTTGGGCACCAAGAACATATTCTCCACCTCGACCCTGGACCAGATGCCCAAACAACTCGCCAGCGGTTTGATGTTTGGCCACTGGCTCTCCGTCGCCCTGCCCGACATTGCGCGCACCGAGTTGCTGCTGGTGATTGGCGCCAACCCACTGGCCAGCAACGGCAGCATGTGGACTGTGCCCGATTTCAAAGGCAAGGCCAAGGCCATGCAGGCGCGTGGTGGCAAGCTCATCGTCATCGACCCGCGCCGCACCGAAACCGCCGCGGTGGCCGATGCACACCACTTCATCCGACCCGGCGCTGACGTGTATTTGCTGGCCGCCATGGTGCAAACCCTGTTTGCTGAAAAGTTGGTGCGCCTGGGCAGCGTTGCGGCCTGGGTCAACGGCGTTGAAGAAGTCGGTCTGGCAGTGGCCGCCTTTACCCCCGAGGCGGTGGCGGCGCGCTGCGGCATCGATGCGGACACCATTCGCCAGCTGGCGCGCGAACTTGCCAACACGCAGCGGGCTTGTGTGTACGCCCGCATCGGCAGCTGCACGCAGGAATACGGCACGCTGGCCAGCTGGCTGGTGGATGTGCTCAATGTGCTGAGCGGTCACCTCGATCAGCCCGGTGGCGCCATGTTTGCCAGGTCGGCTGCCTTCGCATCCAACACGGCAGGCCAATCCGGCATCGGCAAGGGCGTGGCCACCGGGCGTCACTTTGCCCGCGTGAGCGGCGCGCCTGAGGTATTTGGCGAGCTGCCCATCACTTGCATGGCGGAAGAAATTGAAACCGCCGGGCCAGGACAAATCCGCGTCCTGTTCACCGTGGCGACCAACCCGGTCCTGTCCAGCCCGAACGGTCCGCGACTCGCGGCGGCGCTGGACACACTGGACTTCATGGTCAGCATGGACATCTACCTGAATGAGACCACGCGCCACGCCGACGTCATCTTGCCAGGCCTGTCGCCACTGGAAGATTTTCATTACGACCTGGCCTTCCCGCAACTCTCCTGGCGCAACCACGCGCGCTACAGTCCACCCGTGCTGGCGCGCGCCGATGGCGCACCCGAAGAATGGCAGACCCTGTTGAAACTGGCAGCCATCGTCCGTGGCGAGGGTGTGCAGGCCGACGCCAACGCGCTGGACGACGCCCAGTTTGCCGAAGATGCCCAGCGCCTGGCCGGAGCCCAAGCCGCTGCGGTCATCCGGGCCACCAGCGGCCTCAAAGGCCCACAGCGCCTGCTCGAGGTCGCACTGCGAACCGGCCCCTATGGCGACATGTTTGGCATCAAGCCCGAGGGCCTGACACTGGCCAAGGTGATGGCCTCCAACAGTGTGGGCGGCATTGACCTGGGTGAGTTGCAAGCCCGTATTCCAGAGATGCTGCGCACGCCCAGCGGCAAGGTGGAGCTGGCGCCGCCAGCACTGCTGGCCGACCTGGCCCGCCCCGCTGCCGACCTGGCCCGAGCGGCCCCGGATCTGGTGATCATTGGCAGGCGTGATGTGCGCACCAACAACAGCTGGATGCACAACCTGCCGACCCTGGCCAAAGGACCGTTCCGCTGTACCGCGCTGGTGCATCCCATTGATGCCCAGCGCTTGAAGCTGCAGGACGGGGCCATGGCCCACATCGCCAGCGGCCCGCGCCGCATCCAGGCCCGGGTGCAGATCAGCGCCGAAATGATGCCCGGTGTGGTCAGCCTGCCGCACGGCTGGGGCCACGACCTGCCCGGCGCCAGGCTCCAGCTGGCCGCGCAGCGCCCGGGTGCCAACCTGAATGCCCTGCTGGACGACCAGCTGCGCGACCCGCTGTCCGGCAATGCGGTGCTCGGGGGGGTGGCCATCACCATGCAGGCCGTTGCCCAGGAAGCCTGAAAGCCAAGCGCCGCAAGGGCCATCGAGCGATTCACGAATGTATGTGCAAAGTTACCCAAGCAACCTGTTCGACGAGCAGTCGCGGGGGAGCGTTGACTCAACTGCCCGTTCAGCTCTTTTCAAGATCAGTCTGAATCAGGTTTCGCACGGTGCGTTTAACCCGGGCGACTACAAGGACTACTACGAGCTGACGCCGGGTATCGGATCATTTCAGGTCGTCGTGACATCGGATCCTTCCAACGGCTTTTCTTCGAGCGCGTCCGCCTACGCTTTTGACCTGAAGATCACCGATGCACAGGGCAATACCCTGCTGCCAGCCGACCTGACGGGCCCGGATACCTTCACAGACAGCATCACCTTTACGTCTGCCGGATATTCGACGTACTACCTTGAAATTACCAACTCCTTGTTTGGTTCGTTTGCTTATGGCGCGGTGCTGCTGGATCTGGGAAATCATGCGCCGGTGGTCTCCGCTGCGATGGTGGACAAGAACTGGATCGAGGGCGCATCGCTGCAATACAGCGTGCCGTCTGGAACGTTTACCGATCCGGATCGCAACACCCTGAGTTATGCCGCCAGTCTGAGTGGCGGAGCTGCGTTACCAGCGTGGCTAAGTTTCAATAGCACGACCCACACTTTCAGCGGAACCGCGCCGGTCGGCAGCCCCGACTACACCGTGCGTGTCACCGTCACCGATGCCGGTGGACTCAGCACTTTTGACGACGTCGTGTTTTTCACGCCAGCTGCTGTCAATGCGGCCACTTACGTTCCCCATACGCCCACCGGCCTGATCGAAAAGGCCTTGTTCAATTTTGACGCCTTTGGCATCGCAGACTACAAGTTTGCGGGCACCGTCGGCATTTCGGTTTCCGATGCCTTCACTGCCGCTCAGTACCATGCAAGCCCGTCACTCATATCAAGTGACATCTATACCTCGCTCGCATCCGGGAATACCAACTGGACGACGACTCAACTGGACAACATCAATCTCGTCACGTCGACCTATTCAAACTTCATCCATCTCGGTTTTTCTCCCGTCGTTAACGAATCGGGGTTTACGCCTTCGGCTGTAGGCGCCGCATCCAATATCAATATCAGCCTGATCTATCGTACGGATTTGCGTCTCTCGGGTGAAAGTGCATTGAATACGGATACAAGCTTTGGCTATGCGCAAAGCCGGGGCGATATTGTTCTCAATCTAAATGGCTTCGGATCTTCGGGGCTCGCCAACGATGACACACTGGATGGATCGACATTCGGGTTTCACACCCTCATGCACGAAATAGGTCACTCCATCGGTTTGTCGCATCCCCACAGTTCGATTGCCGAGGAGCTTGCGACACTAACGGCTGACTATGCAGCGACCATGAATGTCGGGTTCGACAAGCTCGGTTTTCCTATCCATAGCTCGGCGGACATGAACAAGGAGTACTTCTCTGTCATGTCCTATGACGATCAAACGCCGGCCAGTGCACCGGATACCTTTGCTCAAACACCGATGATTCTGGACGTGATTGCCTTGCAGGCGGCCTACGGCGAGGGAGGGGGTTCATCCGGAACTGGCGATAGCACCATTGCCCCCGGCGGCAGTGGCGGAGTGGGTTCTTACCGGACCTATTTCGATGTCGGGGGCAATGACACCATTGATCTGGTGAACTATGCAAGCGGCGCCTACCTTCATATGGGAACATCGATTGTCAGCGCACCCCACCTGGTGGGCGTATCCATGAGCACGGCTGATGCAAACACCATGATCAATGCGGGTGGCGATCCAGCTTCCCTGCGCTGGTTTTACGGAGAATTTGAAAACGCGTCGGGTAGCGCCGCATCGGATGATATCGTTGGCAACAGTCTGAACAACATCATCAACGGTCTGGGTGGATCCGATACGTTCACTGGAGGTGCCGGCAATGACACGATTGACGGCGGTGCAGGGATCGACATCGCGCTATTCAGCAGTGGTCGGGCCAATTACACGCTAAGCCACACGGGGACCGGCTATACGGTCAAGGCACTCGCCGGAACGGATGGCACCGACACCCTGCAAGGCGTGGAACGCCTCAGGTTCACGGATGGTGGCATCGCGCTCGATCTCGGTGCCACGCAGTCGTCTGGCCAGACCGTCATGCTGCTTGGCGCGGTGCTACCCGGCAGACAGGTCTTCGACCTATCCAAACAGGGTTTGCTGGGAGCGGCTATTGGCCTGTTTGATCAAGGCTACCGTCTGCAAACCCTGGCAGGGGCCATCATGAGACTGCCGATCTGGGACACACTCACCGGCGAGCCAAAGCCGACCCATGTCGACATTGCGACTTATCTGCTGACCAACGTCAATGGGCTGGCACCCGATGCGACGACGCTGACCGACGCGGTGGCAGCCCTCGACAGCGAAACCAGTTTCGCAACGCAAGGCAATTTCCTGTGGCAGCTGGCCGAATCAGCGACCAACCAGACGCGCGTTGACCTGCTTGGCTTGGCGACGACGGGATTAGCTTACTCGGCGTAGCCAAGAGGCCATGTGCCCTGGATACATTACGATACGCCCCTCAAGAATCACCCACGGTGCCGCCCATGCAACTGCGCTCCATTGACGAACTCCGCGCCCATTACAAACCCCCGCAAGAGCGTGCTGTGAAAAAGCAGATTTCGGCACTGGACGCGCACTGCAGGAACTTCATCGCGCTGTCGCCCTTTGTCGTACTCTCAACTTCTGACGCCGCATTCAATCTTGATGCATCGCCAAGAGGCGGCGCTCCTGGGTTTGTGAAAGTCACAGCCAGCGCTGAGCTGTTGATTCCTGATGCGCCGGGGAACAACCGGCTTGACTCGCTGGAAAACATCCTTGCCACCGGAAAGGTCGGTCTTTTGTTTCTCATTCCGGGCTTTGACGAGACGCTGCGCGTCAACGGCAAAGCCACGCTGTCGACGGCGCCAGAGGATATCGCTGCATGCACGACGGAGCGCCGTGCGCCCACGGCGGTGATCCGGGTGGTGGTGAACGCCGCTTACTTGCACTGTGCCAAAGCCTTGCTGCGCTCAAAGCTGTGGTCCGAGTCCGCCAGGATGGCCCGCTCTGCCTTGCCCACTGCCGGGCAAATGATCAGCGAACAGACGGGCATCCAGTTTCCACTGGAGTCGAAGGAGGACATGGAACGACGCTATGAGCCAGACTTGTGAAGTGACTACGCCGCGCCAGACCCGACCACCCCCTGCCTTTCCCACTCATGAGCCGATCCGCCAAGCA
>JBAXFI010000124.1:0-7433 GCA_037139995.1 Comamonadaceae bacterium
ACTTTCAGCGAGATTTCCGTCAGCACGCCCAGCGTCCCCATGGCACCCACCATCAGCCGCGAAACATCGTAGCCGGCAACGTTCTTGATCACCTGGCCACCAAAAGTCAGCAACTCGGCGCGGCCATTGAGCAGCGTCACACCCAGCACAAATTCGCGTACCGCGCCAGCACTGGCGCGCGCGGGGCCGCTCAAGCCGGCTGCCACCATGCCGCCGCAGGTAGTGGCAGGACCAAAGCAGGGCGGCTCAAAGGCCAGATGCTGGCCTTTCTCGGCCAGCGCAGTCTGCAGTTCCTGCAGTGTGGTGCCGGCTCGCACGGTGACCACCAACTCGCTGGGTTCGTAGCTGATGATGCCGCGCAAGGCGCTGATGTCGAGCTCGTCCCCCTGCAGGGACTGGCCATAAAAATCCTTGGAACCGCCAGCCCGGACGCGCAGCGCCGTGCCTTGCGTCAGCGCTGCGCGAACGCGCTCGGTAATCCGGCGAAGCTCTGAATCCATGGCGTGAAGTGGTGATTAGTCGGCAAAGAAGTTTACCGGCAGTCCGGGGACCTTGACGCGCATCGAGAATATGCAGCCCGACAGTGGCAGGGCTTTGAGCTCTTCTGTGCTGCGTTTCTGGCGTGCACTGGTGAGGTAGAGCGTGCGCAGGTCGTCACCGCCAAAGCAGACCATGGTCGGGCATTGTGCAGGTGTTTCCCACTGGGCCAGCAAAGTGCCGTCCGGCGCGAGCTGACAGACACGCCGGCCCTCGTACAGCGCCACAAAATAGTTGCCCTCTGCGTCGACCGCAGCACCATCGGGGCGTCCACCGTAACTGGCAACGGGGAGCGATGCGGACTTGGGCGCGAATTGATGGAAAATGCGCTCTGCGCTGAGCGTCGCGAGCGGCGCATCAAAGGTCCAGGCGCGTACCGCGTGGCTGGGCGTGTCGCTCCAGTACAGTGTGCCGCCGTCCGGGCTCCAGGCCAGACCGTTGGCGGTGATGGCGTGCTCCAGCTTGCGCTCGGGGTGCGGCACGAGCCCGTTGCGGCAGTCCAGGCAGTACAGGGTGGCGTTGTGCGCTGATTTGGTCTCGTCGATGGTGCCAATCCAGAAGCGCCCCAGCGCGTCGCACTTGCCGTCGTTGGCGCGCATGAACGCCGGGTCGTAGTCGAGTGTGGCGATCTGTTGCAGCGGCCCACCCCACTGGCGGGCGCGAAACACGCCGTGGCGCAGCGCCAGCACCAGACCGCCGCCAGCGGCTGGCGCAATGCAGCCCGGCTCGGAGGGCAGGTCCCAGGTCTCAACGATGCCGGTGGCAAGGTCGGTGCGCAGGACCTGGCGGGCCGGGATGTCGATCCAGTACAGCTTGTGTTCCAGCGGGTGCCAGAACGGCGACTCACCCAACTGGTTAGGTTGGGTGGTGACGCGTTCCCAGGGAAGATTGGCGCAAGCGGGGCAAGCAGTGACGTTCATGGCTCAAGGTTTGATTGAGCACATTGTGCACTGCCACTGGCAGGCCCCGGTTCAATGCAGGGCGATGGTCACAAGCGGGTTGGCGACGCAAGTGGCGGAATAGGTGTAGGCCAGATTGACCGCACCCACCATGCCGCTTTGACCACTCAGTGCCTGCGACAGCGATGCGTTGCCGCTGCTGCACGAACCCGTCGCGACGCCGGTGATGCAGTAGTCCAGATTCAAGGGAACCGAGATGCCGGCGGTAGAGATGGTGCCTTTGACATTCACGCCGCAGCTGCCGGTGCCGCCGCCGACACCCGTTCCGCTGACGCCCAGCGTGCTGCCGTCAAAGGTGTAGCTGATGGTGCTTCCGGGGTTCGCTGCGCCGTAGGCTGTCGTAAATTTGCCGGAGAACTGTGACCATTGATCCGCTGTCCAGGCGCTGCCAATCATGCTTGACAGCGTCACTGAATTGGTTTGCAGGTACTTGGATACCGCGGCCAGCACTTTGCCGTAATCGTTCATGGTGCCGCTGACCGTCGGAACGGTGGTGGCCAGGTTGACGCCAGTAAGTTTGAACTGCGTTGCAACGCTGCTGGCCATGGTGTTGAACGCCGCCGCGGTTGGGGTTCCGGTGCTGCCAAAGGCGTAGGTATAGGCCATCGTCGTCAGTGGCGTGACCACGCCGGTGACGGCACCGCCATTGGCAGTGATGACCACTTTAAGCGGGGTTGCCAGGGTGGTGGACTGGTTGGTCGCCTCGTCGGTGTAAGTGCCACCGCTGACTTCTACGACCACATCTCCAGAGAAGGGCACGCTCAGGGAGTAGGTGCCTGCGGTCCCGGTGGTTGTGGTTCCCAGAACGGCGCCGGTGCCCGCATTCTTGACTGTGACCGTCGCACCAGAAACCGGACCCTTGACAGCAGAACCACTGATCGTGGTTGCGACCGTCGGGGTGGTGCTTGATGTGCTGCTGCCACCTCCGCCACACGCCACCATAATGACGGCTGCCGAACTGGCAGTGATGGCGAGTAGATTTTTTGTACGCATGGGATCCTCCTTTTAAAAAGGAGGAAATTAGCATCAAAATACTATGGACAACTACCTCGTAAACCCTTAAGCGATCATCAATCCGCCGCTGGCAGCAGCATGCCTTTGGTCTCGATAAAGGCCACGACCTCGGCCAGTCCGCTCAGCGTCTTCAGGTTCGTCATGACAAAGGGTTTGAGTCCCTTGGACGTTGTGCGCATGCGCGTCGTGTCGGACTGCATGACCGTCAGATCGGCGCCCACATGGGGCGCCAGATCGGTCTTGTTGATCACCAGCAGGTCGCTCTTGGTGATGCCGGGCCCGCCCTTGCGCGGGATTTTTTCACCAGCGGCAACGTCAATCACGTAAATCGTCAGGTCGGAGAGTTCAGGACTGAAGGTGGCAGCCAGGTTGTCGCCGCCGCTCTCGATGAAGACGATGTCAGCGTCCGGAAAATCGACCAGCATGCGGTCGATCGCTTCGAGGTTGATGGAAGCATCCTCGCGGATGGCGGTATGCGGGCAGCCGCCGGTCTCCACACCCATGATGCGCTCTGCTGGAAGCGCGCCGCTGACGGTCAGCAGGCGCTGGTCTTCCTTGGTGTAGATGTCGTTGGTGATGGCCACCAGGTCGTACCTGTCGCGCATCGCTTTGCACAGCATCTCCAGCAACGTGGTCTTGCCGGAACCGACCGGCCCGCCAATGCCGACGCGCAACGGTGGCAACTTCTTGCTGCGGTTCTGGATGTGGTGCAGGGTCATGATCTGAACAGTCTGGAGTATTGAATTTCATGCTGGGCACTGAGGATGGCCAGCATTGGAGAGAAGGCTTGGCGCCCATCGTCGGCCAGTGACAGGGCGTGGTCGATGACCACAGGGATTTCTGCGCTGAGTGCCGAGAGGATACGCTGCCCCGCGCTCTGTCCCAGCGGCACTGACTTGATGGCTGCCTGCACCATGTTCTCGGCCCAGCCGAAGGCGTAGCTGAGCAGGCACTCGCGCAGCGGTGCGCCGGTGCTGCTGGCTGCCAGTGCAAAGGCCAGCGGGTAGGTCGGAGACAGCGCGGCCAGGGTTTCGATCTGTGCTAACGGCGCCGTTGTGTGATTGCGCAGCCAATCCAGCAGGGATCGGCCCATCTGCTCGGTCTGAGCGCGCAACTCGCTGCTCTCGCGTGTTTGCAGGACCCAGGCATTGAGCTCGGCGATTCTGTTGTGGTCCCCGGTTTGCCAGGCTGGTACGGCCTGTGCTAGCAGGGCCAGGTCGGCGCGCGCCAGGTTCAGGTGCAACTGGTCCGCCAGCCAGGCGCCGGCTTGGAGTTCCGTGGTGACGCGCCCGCTGTCCACCGCCGCCTCCAGGCACTCCGAGTACGAAAAGCCACCAATCGGCAGGGCCGGCGAGGCCAGCCACATCAGCTGCAAAAAACTCGAATCGGTCATGTTAATGAGTTTTCCATAAATCATGACGCGGACCAAGCCCCACACTGTCATGCCGGACTTGATCCGGCATCCATGGATTGCGGGTCAAGCCCGCAATGACACTGCTGTACCAGTTCTGATTGGACCGTGTCATGAATTCCGGAAACATCAATAGGCAGCGCCTCAATGGCTGTGCCCGTGGTCGTGCTTGCAGTCAGGTCCATGCACGTGCGGTGCAGCGGCCTTGATGGGGATGTTGATGGGCTTGGGCTTTGGCGCTGCGAGCTCATGGCTGTGGCCGTTGCTGGAATAGGCGCCACCCTCAGGCTCAAAGGATGCCGTCTCTTCGGACACCGTCAACTGCATGGCGCGCAGCATCTCGGAGAGCACATGGTCGGGCTCGATCTTCAGGTGATCTGGCTGCAGCTCAATCGGCACATGGCGGTTACCCAGATGGTAGGCGGCGCGCGTCAGGTCAAAGGCGCTGCCGTGCTCGGCGCAGGCGGTGATCCGCAGCACCGGCTGCGCTGCGGCAATGACGCGCACCAGCGAACCATCCTCGGCCACCAGTACGTCGCCGCCGCGTACCAGCGTACCGCGCGGCAGGAACACGCCCAGTTGACGCCCCGCAGAGTCGGTCGCGTCGAAGCGGCTTTTCTGGCGCACGTCCCAGTCGAGTTCGACAGTCGTCGCGCGTTTGATCAGCGCGGCGGCCAGGCCCTGGCCTTGCGCAATGAGTTTGGATGATTGGATCATGATGTGTGTCGTCGGTAAATGCTCGTGGAACTTCAGGGGAGGTGAATGTTGCGACCCTACCAGCGACCGTAGCGTGCCACGATTCCGCGCCACAGCGCGTCGCGCTCGGCACCCATGTGGGCGCCACTGGCGTCGCCCGAGGCGTCCTTGGCAGTAGCCATGTGGACCAGCACCAGTTTAAGCCCAGGATCGACCATGATGGCCTGGCCATAGACGCCCAGCAGCGCAAAGCGGCGCGTGCTACCGGGCAGCAGCCAGGTTTGCAGACCATAGCCCATGTAAGTGCTGCCCTTGTTCTGCATGTATCCGGGCCGGAACGCCTCTGGTTGCCGGCCGGCATCGGTCATGTTGAGCAGATGCTCGCGCGAGACTATCGCTCGCCCGTCGCGCTGGCCGTCGTTGGCCATCAGCCACCCAAGGCGCGCGTAGTCCCGGACCGTCGCGTTGAAATTGCCCGACGCCATCTCGGTCTGGTCCAGCGGGTTGATGAGCCAGGTGGCCTGCGACTCGGCTCCCATCGGCTGCCAGACTCGCTCGCCGACGTAGCGACACAAACTCTGCCCGGTGGCGGCGCGCAGGGCCAGACCCAGCATCAAGGTCTCAGCACTTGCATAGTTAAAGACGCTGCCTTCGGGGGCGGCGCGCTGGGTGATGGTTTGTGCCGCCGCCGCGCTGCCCTGTCTTCTTGCCGCCTGATTGAATCGTGCCAGATCATCCCGGCCCGAGTAGTCTTCAAGGAACTGCGCACCCGAGGCCATGCGCAACAGGTTGATCAGCTTGGTGTCGCCATACAGACTGCCCGCCAGGCCCGGCTCGTAGTCGGCGGCACGATCGTCGAGGGATCGGATGTGCCCCTCTTCAAGCGCTTTGCCAAACGCCAGCGCGACGATGGTTTTGGCCATCGAGTTGGACAGCATGCGCTGCTCCGGCTTGCGCTGGTAGTTGTTCCGCTCGGCCACGATCTCGCCGTCCTTGAGCACCAGTACAGCGGTAGCGCGCTGGCGTTGCATGTAGTCGTCCAACGTGAAGGTTTTGCCATCGAAGCGGTACTGAAAAGCATGCTCGCTGGCCGCCTTGGGTAGCGCCAGGGGTAGCGCAGCAGGTTCCAGCGTGCAATGCGGCGACAGGTTGTCCATGGCGCTGAACGAGCCGACCCGGTAGCGCTCCTGGAATGCTTGCGCCAAGTTCGGTGCCACCGGGTAGCCGGCCGATTTGCCCAGCAGCTCTTCATCCGGAGCCGCGTGGCAGGCGCTGCCGATCGACAGGATGGCGCAGCACAGGGCTGACTGCCATCGCGTCACGGGTCTGGAGGTGCTGGACATGCTGGATTCGCTTGCTGGAGTCAGGATTCCTGGACAATATAGCATTCGCCATAACTTCGAGGGTGGTCATGTCGGCACTCAAACTCACGCAAATCGGCAATTCGGTGGGCGTCAATTTGCCCAGACAGGTCTTGGCACACCGGGCGACGCAGTGACCCAGGACATCCGCAAATACGACTACATCGATGCGTTGCGCGGCTATGCCATCCTGGCCGTGCTGCTGGTTCACTCGACGCAGCAAGTAGCGCCGATCAACCTCGCGTTCCAGCGACTTGCATCCCATGGCGGGCGAGGGGTGCAACTCTTCTACATCGCCAGCGCACTGACGCTGTGCCTCTCCTGGCAGTTCAGAGCCTCACTCGAAGCCTTCCCCGTTCGCAACTTTTTCATCCGCCGCTTCTTTCGAATTGCACCGATGTTCTATGTGGCGATGGCGTTCTACCTGTGCCTGTACGGTTTTTCGCCGCGCTATTGGGCTCCCAACGGTCTGGAGTGGTGGTATCTGCCGCTCACAGCGCTGTTTCTTAACGGGTATCACCCGGAAACGCTGACATCGGTCGTGCCAGGGGGGTGGTCCGTCGCCGTCGAAATGAACTTCTACCTGGTGCTGCCGTTTCTTCTGCTTCGCCTGAAAACGATGAAGTCGCTGCTGGCATTCCTGTTGCTCAGCTTGCTGCTCAATGTGATGGCCGAGTCTGCCTCCCTGCGCTGGCTGTTGCCGCTTTATCCGCCGGACCAGCAGCATCTGGTCTACGAATTCAGCTACCTCAACTTCCTTGGGCAACTCCCGGTTTTTGCCAGCGGATTGCTGGCTTGCCACGTTCTGAGTCATGTGGGCAACCTGAAACGCTTTGTTGTGCTGGGCTGGCTGGCATGGGGACTGATGGCGGCGCTGTCGGTGCTGGCACCTGCAGGCAGCAAACCCATGGGCAATTACATCTTTGTTGGATTTGGATTTGCCCTGTTTGCGTTGACACTGTCCATCTACCCGGTGAAGTTCCTGGTCAACAAACCATTGGTACAGATCGGGAGAATCAGTTTCAGCATGTACCTGACGCACTTTGCGGTACTGGAGTTGTTCGCGCGGTCTGGGATATCCTCGATATTTCCCCCGGGCGACGGGTCAAGCTTGCTCCACTACTTTCTCGTGGTGGCGGTCACCGGGGTCTTGTCCTACGGCTTTTACGCAGGCATCGAGCGCCGGGGCATCCGGTTTGGCAAGCAGATCATCGACAGGCTGGAGCCAGTTTCACCAAAGAGCATGCCCCCAGCGGCTCGCATCTGACTGCTGCCGCGTGCCAACCGCTCAAAATAAATAGTAGCGTTGCGTCATGGGCAGGCTTGTCGCCGCCTCGCAGGTGAGCAACTGGCCGTCGGCGCGCACACTGTAGGTCTGGGCATCAATCTCCATTTTGGGCAGATAGCTGTTGTGCACCATGTGCTGCTTGCGCACCGCGCGGATGTTCTTCACTG
>JBAXFI010000125.1:0-7352 GCA_037139995.1 Comamonadaceae bacterium
AAACGGGACGTGAATTACTAAGTTAGCGCTTATGGGATCGAGTCCGGGATGACAGAGAAGTAGGCCATTGCCGCCCCGGTTGTCGTTGCGGGCTTGACCCGCAATCCAGGATTAATTGGAGTCTGACCCCAATTAATCTCCTTCATACCTCAGAACGGCATCTTCGGCATGCCTTTCATGCCGCCCATGCGTTTCATCATTTTCATCATCCCTGAGCCTTTCATCTTCTTCATCATGTCCTGCATTTGCTCGAACTCTTTGAGCATGCGGTTGACTTCTTGAACCTGGACGCCGGCGCCGGTGGCGATGCGGCGTTTGCGGGTGGCTTTGATGAGTTCGGGTTTGCGCCGCTCCAGCGGCGTCATGCTGTGGATGATGCCCTGCTTGCGCTGGATGTCTTTTTCGGCCCGCCCCATGTCGATCTGGCCGGCCTTGGCCGCAATGGACGCTGGCATCTTGTCCATCAGGCTCGACAGACCACCCATTTGCTTCATTTGCTGGATCTGGGCCAAAAAGTCGTTCAGGTCAAACCCGGCGCCGCTTTTTACTTTTGCGGCCAGTTTTTGTGCCGCTGCCACGTCGACGCCAGCAGTAACCTGTTCTACCAGGGCCAGGATGTCGCCCATGCCCAGAATGCGTCCAGCATGGCGTTCGGCATCAAAGACTTCGAGGCCGTCGATCTTTTCGCTGGTGCCGGCAAACTTGATGGGTGCGCCGGTGACTTGTCGCACCGACAGGGCCGCGCCGCCGCGTGAGTCGCCGTCGAGCTTGGTCAGGATGATGCCGGTCAGGGGCAGCGATTCTTTGAACGCTTTGGCGGTATTAATGGCGTCCTGGCCCTGCATCGCGTCGACCACAAACAGGGTTTCCACAGGTTTGAGCGCTGCGTGCAAGTCGCTGATCTCACGCATCAGTGCTTCGTCAATGGCGAGGCGACCGGCGGTGTCGACCAACAGGACGTCGAAGAAATGTTTGCGTGCGTAGTCCAGCGCGGCCAGCGCAATGGCGACGGGCTTTTGATCAGTGCTGCTGGGGAACCATTCAGCGCCAGCCTGGGCGGTGACCAACTTTAGCTGTTCGATTGCCGCCGGGCGGTAAACGTCACCGGAAACGGTCAGGACCTTTTTGCGGCGCTTTTCTATGAGGTACTTGGCCAGTTTTGCGGTGGTGGTGGTTTTGCCGGCGCCTTGCAGACCGGCCATCAGGATCACGGCCGGTGGTTGCGTTGCCAGGTTGATGTCAGCTACACCTTGGCCCATGGTGGCGGCCAGTTCCTTGCTGACAATGCCAACCAGTGCTTGCCCCGGTGAGAGCGAGCCCATTACCTCCTGGCCGAGCGCTTTCTCCTTGACCCGATTGATGAAGTCACGGACCACCGGCAGGGCCACATCGGCTTCCAGCAAGGCCATGCGAACCTCGCGCAACATGTCGGTGACGTTGCTTTCGGTGATGCGTGCCTGACCACGAATTTCTTTGACGAGGCGGGAGAGTTTGTCGCTGAGGGCGGAGGCCATGGGGATATTCCGTTGAACGGAACCTTGGTTGGATGCCAACTGACGCTGGCAAGATGAAGACGCTAAACTGTAGGCATGATTTTAGCCAGTGCTTCTATGCTCGTTTTGATCTTGGCGGTGGCCGCTGCGTTGGCCTACTCGGTGTCAGCCATGGGCGCCGCACGTTTGGGGCCGACGTTGGCGAGAGCGGCTGTCTGGATGGCCTGGCTATTGCATGGCGCTTTGCTGAGCGTGAGCCTGTTCGGTCAGGCACCACGCTTTGGTTTTGCGCCAGCCTTGTCGGTTACCGCCTGGCTGATTGCCGCAGTCTACGCAGTCGAGAGTCATGTTTATCCCTTGTTGCAGACGCGCTGGACCTTGTCTATGCTCGGCGCGATTGCTGTCTTGCTGGCAGTGCTGTTTCCGGGCAACCCGCTGCACCCGACAGCCTCGCCCTGGTTGCCCTTGCACTGGGCGCTGGGTATTGCATCGTACGGTTTGTTTGGGGCCGCGGTGGTTCATGCGTGGTTCATGACGCGGGCCGAAGAGCGTTTTCGTCTGGCAGCCGATCCGCACAGTGGCATGCCACTGCTGACCATGGAGCGGCTGACTTTCAGGTTTGTGACGGCCGGGTTTTTGCTCCTGTCTGCGACTTTGCTGGTGGCGACCGTCTTCGGTGGCCAACTCTACGGGACGGGGGCGCGCTTGAAACTTGACCACAAGACTGCGTTTTCGGTGTTGTCGTGGCTCACTTTTGCGGTGCTGCTCGTTGGGCGCGCGCGTTTTGGCTGGCGTGGCAAACGAGCTGTGCGCGTTTTGTACATGGGATCGGCCCTGTTGCTGCTGGCCTATGTTGGTTCGCGTTTTGTGATGGAGATTATTCTGGGGCGTACGCCATGAGGCTGCTCCTGGTCTTGGCAGTTGTGCTGTTCGGCATCTGGCTTTGGCGTTCGAACCGGGAGGCGAAAGCTGCGCTGAAAGAGGAGAAGCCACAGCCCGCGCAGCCACCACTGGATATGGTGAGTTGCACCCTGTGCTCGGTTCATGTTGCCGTGGACGATGCTGTGCAGGGAAGAAAAGGACTTTATTGTTGCGCTGATCACCGCCAACGGGCGGAACCTTGAATGCAGCGCCGGCCAGACGACAAGTCCTGGTTTGATCCGTTCTTGCTGGAACAAGGCATTGAGGCGGTAGAGCGACCCCAGGAGTTTGAGCGACTTTGGCGGGGCTTCATGACTGCTCGGGTGATGTTGGGGCTGGTCCTGCTGCTAATGCAGGGCGTGGTCTACGAACTCGGCGCGGGCCGGGACCTTAGCTTGGTATTGTTCTGCTCGGCCTATTGCGTTGTTGCTCTGGGTGTCCGGCTGAAAGCTGGCGTGCACCCTCTGAGCAAGACCTTGGACAGTCAGTGGATCATCATCGTCGGCGTTGACATTTTGGCCGTTGCGGCGCTGCAGGTCACGCACGGCGGCACCATCAATTACACGCCCTTGTTTGCACTGCCTGTTCTGATGGCGTCGGTGCTGGGGTCCTTGTTGCTTTCAATGGCCTGCGCGGCGGTGGTGACGCTCATGTTGTTGTTCTATGCAGCCTGGGTATCGGCACAAATTCCAACGGATGCGGCGGCCCACTTCCTGCAGGCGGCGTTGACTGGCGTTGGCTGCTTTGCCATCGCGTTCCTGGCAAGTCAGATTGCGACCCGATTGACCAACGTTGAGCAGCGGGCGCAGCGAAATCAGCTCGCGGTGCGTTTGCAGCGTCAGGTCAACGAGTTGGTGATTGAATCGCTGACCGACGGTATTCTGGTGCTGGATCAGGGCTGCACGGTGCGAGCAGCCAACCCGGCGGCGCGGCAGATGCTGGGAGTAAAAAGTGCCCTGGGTGTGGATTCTTTCAGCCTGGTGGCCTTGTCTGGATGGAAAGGGTTGGTGGAACTGGTGGAGCAGAGCTTTGCTGAAAACAGTGCGCGTCAGGCGGGTGTCATCATTCACCATGCCGGCCAGGGTCCTTTGCGCGTTCGGGTACAGACGCAGCTGACTGCCACGCCAGGTGAACATGGGCAGCACTTATGCGTGATGTTTCTTCAGGATCAGCGCGAGATGGAAGCCCGGATGCGAACAGAAAAGCTGGCCAGCATGGGGCGTATGTCGGCTGCGGTTGCGCACGAAATTCGGAATCCCTTGGCAGCGATCGTGCAGGCCAACGCCCTGCTGGATGAAGATATTGCAAATCCGCGGCACAAACAGCTTACGCAGATGGTGCAGCAAAATGCCGCTCGATTGGAAAAGATAGTGGAAGATGTGCTTGAGGTGTCCCGAGTCCAGCGGCGCGACCGCTTGAAGGCGTCGAATGTGCTGGCCTTGAACGAGGCGGTGGCAAGAGTCTGTGGTGACTGGCAGGAACAAAATATGCGGGAACAGCTCTTGCGTTTTGACTTGGCAGAAGGAGATCTCAAAGTAAGGTTTGAATCGGAGCATCTGCGCCGGATACTGGTGAATTTGCTGGACAACGCGTTGCGCTATAGCGGGTTTCAGCCCGGTGCCGTCGAGGTATCGACCGGTATTTCGAGGTCCGGGCAGCCGGTTATGCGTGTCTGGAATGGGGGACATCCCCTGGATCAGTCAGTGCAGAGGCATTTGTTTGAGCCATTCTTTTCCTCCGAGAGTCGCTCCAGTGGCTTGGGTCTATATATTTGCCGCGAGTTGTGCGAAGAGCAGGGAGCCTCCATCGCCTATGGGCGAGCATCTCGCAAAGTAGCTGACGCAGACGTCGACGGAAACGAATTCGTGATCTGCTTCCAATCCGAGCGACGGGTCAATGAAAATCGTGGAAACTCCTGAACGTATGACTGCAAATAGTGCGACAAACGATGTCCAGATTCTGGTGGTTGATGATGAGCCGGACTTGAGGACACTTTACGAGTTGACCTTGGTGCGTGATGGCTTCTCGATATCTACGGCCTCCTGCCTGGCTGAGGCGTTTGCGCATTTGAACGAACGTCGTTTTGATGTCGTGATTACCGATATGCGCTTGCCCGATGGGCTGGGTGTGGAACTGATTCGCCATCTCAAGACACATCAACGCAAGGAACGGTGTGTTGTTATTACGGCTTATGGATCGGCAGAAAATGCGGTCGAATCACTCAAGGCGGGGGCATTCGACTACCTGACCAAGCCAGTGGATCTGAAGCAGTTCAGAGGGGTCATTGCTTCAGCGGTGCAGGATGCGAGGACACGCAGCAGCACGGGTTCACTTGCTGCATCGAAGTCAGGCAGTGATGCGCAGGAAGCGTTGGCGCGACTTGTCGGCGAGTCAGTCGCCATGCGGTTGGTCAAGGAGAGGATTATCAAGGTGGCGCGAAGCATGGCGCCGATTTTGGTCACTGGCGAATCTGGCACCGGAAAAGAAATGGTGGCCAACGCGATACATGCCAACAGTCATCGCACTGGCGGCGCCTGGGTCGCCGTGAATTGCAGTGCAATCCCGGAAAATCTCCTTGAGACCGAGTTCTTTGGCGCCAAGAAGGGTGCTTATACCGGTTCCCATCAGGATCGCGACGGATTCTTTCAGGCGGCTCGCGGTGGCACTTTGTTCCTCGATGAAATTGGCGACTTGCCGCTGGCCATGCAGTCCAAACTTTTGCGTGCCATTCAGGAGCGTTGCATTCGCCCGATCGGCTCCCCTCAGGAGGAGGCGGTGGACGTGCGCATCATCAGTGCGACGCACAAGGATTTGACAGCAGAAGTGCAGGCAGGTCGCTTTCGACAGGATCTTTATTACCGGCTGAATGTGATTCAGATCCATATTCCTCCATTGCGTGAGCGGCGCGAAGACTTGCCTGCCTTGTGCGCAACCCTGCTGAGCCGGATTGCCTCCGAGTCAGATATCGCCGTGCCTGTGTTGCCAGTGGCGGTGCTGGAGCAATTGGCGCTGGATCCGCTGTTTGGTAATGTGCGGGAACTGGAGAATTTGTTGCATCGGGCGGTGGCGTTGAGAGAAGAGGATGAGTTGCAGTTTGAACCCTCAGCATCCCAGCCGCTGGCACAGCAGGGTGTCGCAACGAGTGAGGTGGAAGTAACTGCGCTGGAAGGAAAACCGTCAGCCTTGCCGAGCGACTTGCAAGCCTACCTCGACGGCGCAGAGCGAACGATCCTGATTCAGGCTTTGCGGGAGACCGGATTCAATCGCACGGCCGCTGCCACCCGTCTGGGATTGAGTTTGCGGCAGATGCGTTATCGGATCGCCAGATTGCACATTGACGCCCAAAATTACGGTGGAAAGTTCGATGAGTCGGACTGACGGCATTGAGACATCAACGCTCTGGAGTGAGGGTTGGTACCGGCATGCCATGCCAGTGGCATCGCCGAATTTTGGGCCTCGTCCGGCGCAGACAGCAGTGGATCTTGTTGTCTTGCATTCCATCAGCCTGCCACCGGGCGAGTACGGTGGTGACGCGGTGGGACGCTTGTTTTGCAATCAGCTAGACCTGGACCAGCACCCGTATTTCGAGCGTCTTGCCGGGCTGCGCGTTTCTTCTCACTTCTATATTCGTCGCCATGGCGAATTGCTGCAGTTTGTGAGTGCTGATGAGCGGGCTTGGCATGCCGGTGCGTCGAGCTATGGCGAAAGCAATAATTGCAACGACAACTCGATCGGGATAGAGCTTGAGGGCATCGACGGAGGTCTCTTTGAACCCGATCAGTATGAAACGCTGGTGGCATTGTGCTCGGCCATTTTGCAGCGCTATCCGATCACTGCGATTGCCGGGCACGAACACGTGGCACCCGTTCGAAAGACCGATCCAGGGGCCGGCTTTGACTGGCTCTTGTTGCAGCAAGGACTGGGATTGGATTCGCGATTTTTTCCTGAACGAGAGATGTCGCGAGTCGGTGCACGAGCGTGATTGCAGGCGCGGTGCGCAAAACCTTGGCTTCGAGCCTGGACACTACCGGTAGCGGCTTGTAATCTGTGCGGACACCATATATAGTGTGTTTCTCTTTTACAATGACCTTGTTTTTCTGATGGCAAGTGATTGGCGATGTTGCCGTACAACACTTCGGGCTCCGATGGAGCCGTGATGTGAACGAATACTTTTCATTTCATTTCGCTGCTCTGATAATCGACCGATTGGAAATGTTAATGTTGAACTGGAACGAACAAATCAGGATGTGCGCGCGAGCAATTGTTTCTCGCGATGCACTCCCGTCGATTTGAGTTTCATATGGTCTCAAGAATTCCACAAATCGTTGTGTGCCTGGAGAAATCCAGGAACGGTTTGTGCACCCGAGTTCATGATGCTGGGATGAATCCCAACACCATGAATCGCTTCATGCTCTCCAACTCGCATGAAGTGCTCTTTGTAAATTGATCAAGGAGAAATAAATGGCAACTGCAAAAAAACCGGCCGCAAAGAAGGCCGCTCCCGCTAAGAAAGTAGCGGCAAAGAAAGCTGCACCGGCAAAGAAAGCGGCACCAGCGAAAAAAGTAGCAGCGAAGAAAGCTGCTCCGGCGAAGAAAGCTGCACCTGCAAAAAAGGTAGCGGCAAAGAAAGTAGCGGCAAAGAAAGCTGCTCCGAAAAAGGTCGCTGCTAAGAAGCCAGCTGCCAAGAAGGCAGCTCCGGCGAAAAAAGTAGCCGCCAAGAAACCAGCCGCCAAGAAGGCGCCTGCCAAGAAGGCTGCGGTAGCGAAAAAACCTGCTGCCAAGAAGCCAGCCGCCAAGAAAGCAGCCAAGAAGCCGGCTGCGAAGAAAGCCGCGAAGGCACCCGCTGCCAAGGCAGCGCCTGCCCCGGCCGCCCCTGCTGCTCAGACGACTTTGAGCCCGCAGGCCGCATGGCCATTTCCGACGGCCAGCAAGCCCTGA
>JBAXFI010000126.1:0-7302 GCA_037139995.1 Comamonadaceae bacterium
TACGCTGGAATGTCGCCATCACAAAAGGAATGCTCCTGCGACGCGAATCCTGGGACCAGATGACCGCAGAACACACGCTCAAGGGCGGGCGCCGCACAGGCTACGGCTACGGCTGGTTCATGCGCAAACTCAGCGGCAGCCTCGCACAGCAGCACGGTGGGGACATTGGCGGCTTCAGTGCTGACACTTGGCGCTTTCCAAAAGAGGACCTATTCATTGCTGTACTTACCAATAATGACTCTCATGACCCGGCAGCAGATTCCGTTGCGGAACAGATTGCAAAGATCATTTTGCGCCCTTAGCGTCACTTAGCCAACGTTGAGGGCGCTAGGGATTTCGCTTTAGACGGGCAGCTTGCGGAACGCAATGGCAAATCGATTCCACGCGTTGATGGTGTTGACCAACAGCGTTATGTCGACCAACTCCGCCGACGTGAAATATTGCTTTACCCGATCCCATACGTCATCCGGCACGCGCGTGGTGGCCACCAAAGTTACGGATTCAGTCCAGTCAAGGGCTGCGCGCTCGGTATCTGTGAAGAAGGGCGTCTCGCGCCATACGGCCACGGCTGACAGGCGGCGTTCACTTTCCCCTGCTTTGCGTGCGTCGGAAGTATGTACGTCAATGCAATATGCACAGCCATTGATTTGGGAGGCACGAAGCCGAACTAATTCGACAAGAGATTTGTCAAGGCCCGAACGGGCGATCTGCTGCTCGAGGGCAGACATGGCCTTCATGGCTTCAGGGCCAGATTTGTAGAAGTTGAGACGCGGTTCCATAGTGATTTCCTTCGTTGATTAAAGTTAATTTTTGCTACATCTGAATGTCTATTGCAGACATTGCGCTGGTGTCGATGGCGAGATTCAATGAAGAGTTCGGCGTGAGATTGACTGGCCAGCAAATGCGATGGAGATGGCAAGAATGATCAGGCCTGCAGCAACCGCAAACGTAACCCGCATGCCAGACACAACGGACTCCGGAGGTGCCGTCAATAGATTGGCGGTAGCTGACCCCATGGCGAACACGGCGCCCATCAGTGATGCACCGGTAATCAGCCCGAGATTTCGCGACAGGTTGAGCATGCCGGATATGGCGCCGCGCTGATCCGGCTGGATATTGGTCATCACTGCAGTGTTGTTAGCGGCCTGGAACAATGCATAGCCGCCGGTGATTACCGCGAGTGGTGCGATATATCCGGGTATGCCAAACCCCGATGGAAGTAAGGTAAGTAGGGATGCGCCAATGGTCATGCCAATTAGTCCGGCAATGCCCATCGGGTATGCGCCCAACCGGTCGACAAGGCGCCCAGCAGGGGCACCTGTGAGTGCGGCAACAATGGGGCCTGATGACATGACCATGCCGACATGGGCTGGGTCGAGCCCAAGCGCGCCAGACAGATAGAACGGACCGACTACCAATGTCGCCATCACCACCGTAGTAACCAGGGCGCTCATAGCAAAGCCTGCGCTCAGCACCGGATTCCGGAACGTGGTCATCCTAATCAGTGGGGCAGCTGTGCGCGACTCGGTAAGCACGAACAAGCCGAGTCCGAAGAGAGCCAGTACGAGCAATGTCATGTTGATCTGGCCAAAACTTCCACGACCCATCGTCATCGCAAGTGCATAGGCGGCCAACGTCAGCACGAGCAACACTGTCCCCATCACGTCAAACTTAGTTTGTGTCGCCTGTGAGCTCTTGTGGTCCTTGGGAAGGTACCGGTGAGCGAGCACCAGAGTAAAAACTCCCAATGGCAAGTTGATAAAAAATAGGGAGGGCCAACCGAACAAACCAATCAGGACACCACCGAGTGTGGGACCGAGTGCGGTCCCTACTGCCGACATGGTTCCGAGCAGTCCCATGGCGCTACCTGTTTTTTCCTTGGGAACAGCCTCTCCTACCATCGCCATGGTGAGAACCATCATGATGGCAGCACCCAAGCCTTGTACCACTCGCGCGGTAATCAACAGCCATAGAGTAGGTGCGATGCTGCAAAGGGCGGAGGCCAGAGTAAACAAGGTGATTCCGCCCAACATCAAACGACGCCGGCCGATGATGTCACCAAGGCGCCCCACGCTGACGATCAGCGTGGTGATGGCGAGCAGATAGGCAAGCACTACCCACTGAACTTGTTGAAATGGGGCATTGAATGCCTGCGCCAATGTTGGCAGGCCTACATTGGCAATGCTGGTGCCAAGCGACGACAACAACATGGACAGCGATAAACTGATAAGCGCCCAACGAACCGGCGGTGCCTCATGCTGAACGGTCGCTAAATGGTCTGATTTTTCAATGATTGACTTCACATGAATTCCTTTCTTTTTGTTGCCGAGTTGGGCATGCATGAAGCGTAGGCATTAGTGAGTCTTTGCGGAAGGCGCAACATTTGCACTTTATTTGTGCGTTTGACGCCATATGTGGACCGTAATACGCTAAGGTGAATGCATGTCCGAACCCGATCTCAACCTTCTTGTGACCCTGGACGTACTCCTTTCGGAGGGCAACGTGACGCGTGCCGCCAAGAGGTTGAGACTTAGCCCATCTGCGATGAGCCGGGCGCTGGCGAGGTTGCGAGAAACAACGGGGGATCCACTACTGGTGAGGGCGGGACGGGGCCTCGTTCCAACTCCGAGAGCGCTTGAGCTTCGCGCGCGAGTCAGTCAGGTGGTCCAAGATGCCCAATCGGTTTTACGCCCCGCCGAAATTCCTAACCTTACACAATTGGTTCGAACATTCACACTGCGAACCAGCGAAGGCTTTGCAGAAAATTTCGGACCAGATCTCATTTCGCGCACCAGCTTGGAAGCGCCTGGCGTACGACTGCGTTTTGTACAGAAGCTTGACAAAGACAGTGCGCCGTTACGAGAAGGGACTATTGATCTGGAAACGGGTGTCGTTGCGACCGCGATGGGCCCTGAATTGCGTGCCCAAGCCTTGTTCAGAGATCGCTTTGTCGGTGTCGTGCGCATGGGGCACACGCTGAGCACGGGCGAGATCAATCCTGATCGGTACGCGGCCGAACGACACATTGGCATATCACGCCAGGGTCTCGAAATGGGCCCCATTGATGAAGCAATGCATGCGCTTGGTCTCGAAAGAGAGATTGCAACAATAGTCGGTGGATTTTCGACCGCGGTGGCGATGGCCCGTGCGTCGGATTTAATTGCAAGCGTCCCGGAGCGCCATACGGGGAATTTGCGGGCAGGAATGCATACTTTCAGGCTTCCATTTGCGACCCCCGAGTTCACCGTATCGCTTCTTTGGCATCCCCGGAATCACGCAGATCCGGCGCATCGATGGTTACGTGGAGTTGTTCTGGAGATTTGCGCGTTGGCACCCTGACGGGGTGATACGCCCAAACCCACGAAAATTTCAAAGCCTCCGGTTTTCTCAGCGTGCCAGCATCTTTTGACCGTCTTGGCGCAGCGCACCGTCAGGGCTAATATGTCGTTAAAGGGTCTGGCGCACGCGGCGAGCGTTGTCTGCAATGACGGCGGCCACAAATCCAAACAGCGATGGTGGAAAATCGTGGCCCATTCCCTCGACGATGAGTAGTTTGGCTCCTTTAATATTGGCCGCCGTATCCTTCCCAGCTTCCGGGGAAACAAGTGGGTCGTCTGACCCATGCAACACAAGCGTCGGAGCACTTATGTTGGCTAATCGTGATCTTAAGTCACCGGTTGCTGCAATGGCGGCGATGTGCCGCCAGAACCCGCTTGGGTTGTATGCTCGTTTAACATCGGCTAAAGCTTGATTTCGTTGGGCGGATTCGTCAAACGGATAGCCTCGCCCGGCAATCACTTGAGAAAAGGCAACGCAATGTGCGAGATAGCCCTGCTCGTCTTTCAAAGGATGTGGCGCGGGCGATGTCATCGCCGCCATCACTGCAGGGCTGGCCTGCGGCAGATCACGATTGCCAGTACTCGACATAATGGAAACCAGAGATAGAACGCGTTCAGCATGCTCGCTGGCCAAAAGCTGCGCAATCATGCCGCCCATTGATCTCCCAACAACGTGCGCTCGTTTGATCATCAACGAATCGAGAAGTCCTACGGCGTCGTTCGCCATATCAACCAGCGTATAGGGCACATTGGGCGTTTCGCCGCGAGAGACTGCGTCGGAAATGGCAGCGAGATCAGGCATCGACGCGCTATGGAAGTGGGTTGAAAGGCCAGCGTCGCGATTATCAAAGCGAATCACGCGGAAGCCTTGCTCTGCCAATATCTGGCAAAACGGTTCGCTCCAGCGAGTCATCTGCGTACCCAGACCGGAAATCAGCAGAACAGCTTCCGCCTCGCTACTGCCAAAACAATCGTATTCAATTTCAATTCCGTTCGCTTTAATCTTGGGCATGGCGTGTCGTCCTTAAATGTTTTTGTGTCGCGCGCTCTTAGGAACGCTTCGATATTTCGCTTGGCCGGTTTCACTACAGCACAACGGATGCACCGCTTGGCTATGCAAGTGGCCACGTACCCAGAAAATCGTCGCGATAGCGTTGCTCACGAGAGTTCTAAGGTTGACGTGCGTGCAAGCGTTACCAGTGCAGCGGAAACCGTCGCAACCGCCGCTGGGGCTATTGATTCGACGGCTTCGGTGCAAATGCTATCGGCAGTTTCGCGCGCGGCGTTCACTAGCGCACGCCCGGCTGGGCGAAGCATGGCCTGACGAAATCCATTCACACCTTCGCGCACTACGAGGCCGATCTTTTCGAGCAAGATCAACTGACGCAGCACCGACGATTGGGGCTGCCCCATAGGCCGCACAAGTTCCGGAATGCTTACCCGACCACCGTCCGCTTGCGCGAGCAAATTCAGTAGCGCAAAATCATTGAAACTGATGCCATGGTGTATGCCCAACTCGTCGTCAAGCTTGAGTTGGAGGCTGGCGTGCGCACGGTGTAGCGCTAAACAGAAGCCGAGATTCGTGTTCATCGAGGATTCCTCCTTGGTTCGTCGTAGCCGAGTTCGCCGACACAAGGAATTTCCTGGCGCCACAGGCTAACTAACATTTCCAATTCATGTGTGGCATTGAACGCAGGGTCTTCGCTTGGCTTGACCATGTCGAGCACCTCGAAGAGAAAGTTGGTCTCGCCGTGCTTGACCCAGTCCTGCGCAAGCCTCGCATTGCGATGCTGTCTATGCTGCAGTTCAAAACGATGCCGGTTGAGTGTGCCCTGAACGTTCGTACTTCCCGCAACCAACGCTCGGCCCGTGATCTGGTTACGGATCGTATATACGCCTGCTCGGGTTTTCGTTTCCAGATACTGTCGTTTCAGCGTCTTATTGTTTGTCATCATCAATCCTTTTTGTTCCAAATGAGTCACAGTGCAAGCGATGGCACTACTGTCAGCGCCAGTGGGTCAGCTAGGTGCCTGAGGTAATCGCGAACGTCGGCCGGCCAAGCTTCGGTCAGGTGTTGGAACTTGGCCGCGTCGTTTGCGAACAGTGCACGCGAGGCCTCTTCAAACCCAGCCATATCGCCAGCCATGGTGGACATGAAGTGGTACGCACGTTCATTCGTTTGGCGTTGCCGGTCTCGGTCCACGCTTGCCCGTCGTGCCTCATCAACCAGTTTCCGCAAAGTCACCGAGGCACCGCCTCGCTGTGCAGCCAACCAATCCCAGTGGCGCGGCAGTAACGTGACTTCTCGCGCGACAACCCCAAGCTTTGGGCGGCCACGGCCACGTGGCTCATCAGTATCCGCGGAATCAATCAGTGCCGAGTCGGTTCCCTGAAGCTGGTACCCGTCTGGAGGCAGACGTGCCAACATCTCCGCATCGCTTCCTCGAATGTCAATTTCGACAACTTGACCAGTCTGGTCGCAGAAGGTCAGCAGCGGACTGGGTACGCCGGACGCCAGAGCATGTTTCACCGCCAATGCATTGACCGGCAAGCTGCCAGAGGCGATGCGCTTGTGGCCGTTGAAGCTGGTATAGGACGGAGTAGCGGTATCAATCACAGTTATATCGGTCTTGAATTGGATGAGGGAATAATACCCGGGTAAAATCAATCTGTCAATAATATCCGGGTAAAAATTGGCCATCCTGCTCTATGACTGGCGCGTCGGCACTGCCATGGGCTGAATGCCCAATCTGGCGAAAGGTCATGGGTCAAAAGGAAACTGTAGTGAGCGAGCCATGCAAGGAGTTGGGCGTCACACGCCAGACCCTTTGCCGGCATAGTGGACCGGACGGCGCGCTGCGACAAGACCGTCAGAAGATGCTGGCACGCTGAGAAAACCGGGGATTCTGAAATTCTCGTGGGTTTGGGCGTACAACCCCCTGACCGAGAGTGCAGCGCTATCTGGATCTCCATGCAAATACTGCCGTTTTGCACATAAGAGTTCTTGGACGATCACGGTTCCAACAGCCGTTTTGGAGCAAGCAGATCGTAAACCCCTGCTTCGGCAATTGGCCCCTTGTCGACCACCAAGTCTAAATGCCGTAAATCCGCTTCTGGTCGTCAAGAGCCATCGGCGGTCGCGGTCTGTATGACCGGTTACGCTGCGATGCGGGTCCTCCTCCAACTCCAGAGCGGCCGCTGAATTTTCGGTTTTATCGCCTTCACCATAGTGGTTGGTGTCCGCGACGTCAGCCAAATATGTCGCTGTGAGACCCTAGCCGGGCCAGGCGCAAGGTATCGGCATCTGGTTTGCGGTAGATCAGTAGTAAATCGGGCTTGATGTGACAGTCGCGGTAGCCGGCCCAATCACCGCTGAGCAGGTGATCTCGGTTGCTTTCCGGTAGGGTTTGATCCTCAAGTAGCAAGGTCAGCACCGCGGCAAGCAGTAACTCAGCATCTTTTGCGTGGCGGGGTGTCGCCTTGACGCGCTTGTAATCGCGCTTGAATGCGGTTGATCGTTCAATCGCCCGCATTCAGTTCCGCCATCAGGGCGTCCACACTGTTGAGGCGCTTGCCTTTGCCAGACTCCAGTTCGGCAATGGCCTTGCGGGTCGTGGCATTGGGTGCCTTGACTGAGAACGGTAGGCGTCGCTCATCGGCGATGCGCAGCATCAGCAGGCGAATGGCGTCTGAAATGGACAGGCCCATGGCTTCAAGCGCCTCGGCGGCGCGCTCTTTGGTGTTCGTATCAATTCGGGCGCGAACGTAGGTATCAGCGGTGCTCATGGCAACTTTCCTTCAAACTGCAGAAGTTGTAATTGTAGTCACATTGCGACTACCAATCAAATTTTCAACTTTGACTGTGAACTTTGAAAGTCTGGGGTTGATATTGCAGCTTGCCGGCACAAATTCCCCGGTGTTGACTCCGAAAAAAACTCTCCCACACTTCAATTCAGACGCGCAG
>JBAXFI010000127.1:0-7292 GCA_037139995.1 Comamonadaceae bacterium
GCCTGCTATCTGGCGGCCATGCTCAACAGCCAGCCCATGGGTTTTTACAGCCCCTCGCAACTGGTGCAGGATGCTCGCCGACACGGTGTGCAGGTGCGCGCTGTCGATGTGGCCTGCAGCGATTGGGACTGCACGCTGGAGCGGCCAGATGTCGAGCAAGCAGTTGTCAGGCTACCAGCTGTCAGGCTACCAGCTGTCGGGCTACCAGCTGTCGGGCTACCAGCTGTCATTGCGGACTCGATCCGCAATCCAGTAGCTGAGCGGAACTGGATCCCGGATCAGGTCCGGGATGACAGTCTTCAGGTCCGGGACGACACCTTTCAGCTCGAGGATGACAGCCATTCCCAACCCGTCGTCCGCCTCGGCCTGCGCATGGTCGGCGGTTTGGTCAAAGCCGCGGCGCAGCGCATCGTGGCAGCGCGTAGTGCGGGCACTTTCAGCAGCACCGAAGATCTGGCCTTGCGCGCGGAACTCGATCAGGCTGATCTCAAGGCACTCGCCAGTGCCGATGCGCTGCTGAGTTTGTCGGGCCACCGGCGCCAGCAGGTCTGGCAGGCTGCTGCGCTCAAGCCGGCGCCGGGCCTGCTGCGCTCTGCCCCCGTGGCAGAAGAAGTTTTGCTGCTGCCCGCTGCCAGCGAAGGTGAAGAAGTGTTTTTTGACTACGCAGCACTGGGGCTGACTTTGCGTAGCCACCCCCTGGCCCTGCTGCGCTGGCAACTGTCCCGGCAGAAGTTGTTGACGGCGGCCCAATTGCATGAATTCCCCGACGGGCGGCGCGTGGCTGCTTGCGGTCTGGTGGTGATGCGCCAGCAACCGCAAACCGCCAAGGGCGTGACTTTTGTCACACTGGAGGACGAAACGGGTAGCGTCAATGTGATTGTCTGGCAGGCGCTGAAGGAAAAGCAGCGCAGCGAACTGCTCAGGTCACGTCTGCTGGCAGTGCACGGTGTCTGGCAGCGCGATGTGGAAAGCGGTGGCGCCGTCTGCCATCTGATTGCGCGGCGCCTGCAGGATCTGACACCGCTGCTGGGCGGCTTGAGCACGCAGAGCCGGGAGTTTCATTGAGGCCATCTAACCGGCGTGAAACTGACCCGCGTTCTTGCCGGTGAAATTGGCGTAGAAGGCCTTGATCGCAAGCATGTCGGCATCAATGTTGCCAGTGGGCAGGAACACCGGCCCCAGGCCGCTGATTTTCTTTTTGTAATCCATGTAGGCCAGCACAATCGGCACCTGGGCACCGACGGCGATATGGTAGAAACCTGTTTTCCAGTAACGCGTGTTGCTGCGTGTGCCCTCGGGCGGCACGACCAGTTGCAGTGGTCCGGTAGCTGCCTTGATGGCAGCGATCGATGCCGCCACCAGATTGTTGGCGCTTTCGCGCTTCACCGGTATGCCGCCGAGCCAGCGCATCAGACCTCGAAAGGGTGGTTTGAAGATCTGTTCCTTGCCCATCCAGTAGATGTTCAACCTCAGGCTGAATGCCACCATCAGCGTGTAGGGCAGGTCCCAGTTGCTGGTGTGCGGGGCAGCGATCAGAACGCTCTTGTTGCCGTCGCTCGGTAGCTGGCCTTCAATTTTCCAGCCGCTGAGTTTGAGAAAACCAACTGACAGTATGCGCAGCAGCGTGTTGATGACAGGCGTGTCAAATATGGTGTGGTGCATGGATTGTTGTGAATTATCCTGCACGGCACTCGCCAGACGGACACCTGCGCGACTTGATCGCTATGATGAGGTACCGTGTCTCAATATTTCTTTGACCTGTCCGCTCGCCCGGCACGATTTCGGATGGTCTGGGCCGCGCTGATTCTCTGCCTTTTGTTGTTGCTTGATCGACTGCCGCGCGCACCGCTGGCTGATCAGGCGCGTGCCGTCTGGCCTGCCAGTGCCGCTTTACCCTTGGGGACATCGCTGATTTCCAGTGCGGGAGGACGCATTCCTGTGCCGCTTGGGACGCCGGTCGCTCACGCCAGTGCGCTGCTGGCAATGCCAACTTCTCATCCCTCGGCTCTGCTGGCTTTCTGGTTTTCCGGACGGCGTGAGAGTGCAGCGGATGTACAGATTGCGGCGTCCGGGTTTGACCGGGCGACGCAGCAGTGGAGCGCTGCCCGTTTTGTCGTGAACCGTCACACGCTGGCTGAGCAACTGGGCTTTGGTGTGCGCCGACTCGGTAACCCGGTGGCCTGGCTTGATGGGCAAGGCCGGGTTCATCTGTTTGTGGTGACGACCGGGCTGGGTGGCTGGGCAGCAGCGCGCATTGTGCATATGCGCCAGAACAGGAGTGGCCAGGACTTGACTGCCCTGTCGTTCGAGGTGCAGCGGGTCCTGCCCCTGTCATGGCTATGGAACAAGAGTTTCCTGGTTCGCACGGCACCTCTGTCCTTGAAGGATGGCGGCATGGTGTTGCCGGTGCATTTTGAAATGGGTATCAAGTACCCGGTCGCTTTGCGCTTTGATGCCAGCGGTGCTTTCCTCGGCATGGTGCGGATTTCGAGTCGAAACCATTTGCTGCAACCAAGCTTGCTGATGACAGATGAATCACGCTGGCTGGCGCTGATGCGCAATCAGAGTCTGGAGGGTAAGGTTGCGGTGGCGCAGACTTTGGATGGGGGGCAGAACTGGACCGATCTGCCTGATTTGGCTCTGCACAATCCCAACTCATCGGTGGCCGGACTGGCACTGGCGCCAGGACGCATGTTTCTGGCGCACAACTCTTTGCCCAGGGGCCGCAGCGTGCTGGACTTGAGTGCTTCAACTGACGGACAAAACTGGGTGCTGGCACAGACCCTCGCGCGTGGTGCCGGTGACGATGAATATTCGTATCCGGCACTGGCCTGGGCCGGTGACAGCCTGTGGGCAAGCTACACCGATCGGCGCCAGGCGATAGCCTGGCAGCGCTTCTCCGCCTCTGCGCCGCTGCGCCAATAGTTCAGAGTCCATGGATACCAGCGCATTTTTGAACCTTCTGTTTTCAAGTAGCCCCTTGTTGCCGGGCAGCATGGTCACCTGGCTGTCGCTGCATCTGGGCTGGGCCGTCGTGCTTGGCAGTGGCGTTTGGCTGATCTGTAACTGGCTGTTGCCACGCTATCGCGGGGTTCTGGCTTTGCTGGTCCTGCTGTGGACGCTCTTGCCCAATGCGGCATCGCCTGCATTCTGGCTCGGCCTGGCATTTCAAAGTCCGAGCCTGATGAGTGTGGTGCTTTGCGTCGGCTGGCTGATGCCGCGCCCCGGACGCGAGCCGGTTGTTGCGGCGGATGCGCAGGCGCAGAAAATTTTGCTGGTGCTGGGCACGGTACTGGGTTGGGTCTTGTTGCTTGACACACTGGCCTGGCTTCCGGTGTCGATTTATGCCTGGGGTTTTGGCTCAAGCGCTGTTGCGCTGGCGCTGGTGCTTGCGATGCTGCTCTGGTTGCTGATCGGGTTCCCGGTGTCAGCCTTGTTGCTGGTGGTGCTGGCGCTTTTTGTGCTGACCCGCGCGCCTACCGGCAATCTGTGGGATGCGCTGCTTGATCCACTCTTGTGGCTGGCGCTGCAATTCGGCTGGCTGTTTAGCCTGGTGCGACCTTACTGGACGTCAAGGCGCTCGTCACCAGCCACTCGCGCCTGAACAGCCAGCGCTGCGGGTACCAGACGTTGCCGAGATTGATTTCGCCGCCGCGGTGCCGGCCCTTCACGTCCCAGCGCCAGCCCAGCACGCGACATTCCGGCGCGCAGGATGGTGCCAGTTCAGACAGATCCGATTGCAGCCAGATCACGGCATCGTGACTCGACAGCAGCACGCTGAGTTGCCTGGCAGCGGAGTCGGATGTGGAACGCTCTTCAAGTGCGTAGGGAACGAAGGTGTTGCCTGGCAACAGGAATTGAAAGCGCTCGAACTCGCCATTGAAGCCATTCGGAACCGCAACCCGGGCGCCTTGAAGTTTCGCTTGTACCGTGCCAGCGTACTGACCGGCACTGCCATTCAGGCTTGCTGTACTGAAGCCAAAGCTGGCGTAAACCGCCAGACACATAGCTACCGTGCAGGCTCGGGTCCACGCCGGCTTGAACAAGCCGCCGCCAAGTAACAGCAAGCCTGCCAGGCCGACCAGCAGCGCGAAGCCAAGTTCCTGGCTGCTGGCAATTCCGAGCCCGTGCTCGGCCCAGGCGATGCGAGTCAGAGCGACGATCAGCAAGCCACACAGCAGCAAGGAGATGACAAACCAGGTGCGCCCTATTCGCTGCCAGCAAAGTGCAATCAGCACGGCCAGCGCAGGCATGGCCGGGATGACGTAGCGCGCCGAGCGCTGACTCGGCAGGGTGAAGACGAGCAGCCAGACCGCCAGCCAGCTCAGCAGAATGATCATGTGAACGCTTGGAGGCCCGCCGGATTTTTTGCTAAACAGTGAGCGCAGCCCGAGGCCGATCAAACCGAGCACGACAAAGGCCAGTAGTCCGGCATTTTGAACATAGGCCAGGAGTTGTGCCCAGATGCTGACGCCGCCACCGAACAGCGCCACTTTCCAGTAGCCACGCTCGCTTGAGAGCTTGCCGGCGTTTTCGCCGATGACGAATTCCTGCCAGACAGCCGATGGGTCTGGATCGAGCACAAACCACAGGCCAAAGATGCCCAGCGCCACGACGCTGCTCAGGCCGACTTTGAAACTGATTGACGTCGCTGTACGCCAACTCAGTACAGGTGCGCTCAGTAACTGCGCACACCACAAGGCTGCTGCTGCCGGTGCAATCAGGGCAAAGGATTTATAGGCCAGCCCCAAGCCCAGTGCGACGCCGAAGCCGACATGGGTTAGCCAGCTCAGGTCGCCATTTGTCATGCCGCCACCTGCCATGCCGGTACGTGCTTCACCCGCTGTCATGCCGGGCTTGACCCGGCATCCATCGTCCAAAGGCATGGATTGCGGATGTTGAAACCCCGGACCTGATCCGGGGACGCAATGACAACGAGATGTGTTGCACAAGCTCAGGTAGCGTGTGTGCCGCAGGCGTGCCCACAGCAACCAGAACATCGGCACATTGAGCCAAAAGGTTTCGGGCGCGCTGGTCAGGTAGGTGCGACCAAAACGGAAGGTGCAAAAGAATGCCAGGTAAACGCAGGCAGCAACGCAGGCGCTGCGCAGATTGCCAGTGATTCTTTGCACGCTCCAGAGGATGGCGCCTGTGGTCAGCAGGGTGTAGAGCAGACTCGGCGCGCGCAATGCCGCCTGACTCCAGTGCCGGCCCCAGTCGCTGGCCAGCATGCCCTGCCAGAACAGCAGGGGCGGCTTGGTGTTGCGCATGTGATCCAGTTCAGACACCAGAGGCAGCCATTGCTTCGAGGCAGCCGTCAAGCGCGCAATATGGCTGTACACCAGTTCGTCGCCATTGCTCGGTATGTACTGGCCGCCCAAACCCAAGGCATAGACCGCGACCGCCAGCGCCAGCAGCGCCAGCCAGGCCAGGGTGCTGGCGTCAAAGCGTTGCGCGGGAACTGGTGGTATCTGGTTCATGGGCGGCGTGGGCGGCGGCGAAAAGTCCAGTGGTCATTGGCCAGAAAGTTGCTGACGCTGGCAATCACAATCGCAATCACATTGGCCACCAGGTAATGCAAGGTGTGCGAGAGCCATAGTGGCAAACCGTATTGCAGGGCGATGCCGAACCAGGAGGCCAACGTGTAGCGCCCGAACTGGCCCAGCAAGCCCGGGTGCGCCGGTGTGGTGGCCTGGCCCGGTTCGGGCGACGTCCGGTTCTGACGCAAGCGGTCGGCCCAGGTCCAAAGCCGGTTCCAGGTAAAGTTGTTGACGGTGGCGACTGCAATGGCCAGCGTCAGCGAGGCATAGAGTCGGGTGCGTGGCTGTGCAATAAAGGCCAGCAAGTATTCCTGCGCCAGATACAGGATCAGCATGTTGACGACGGTGCCGCTGGCACCGACCAGTCCGAACTTGATGTACCTGAAGCCCTTGAGCCATTCGATCAACTGAAACAGACGCTGTCCCATCACACGCTGCTGCCAGTCTGATTCAGAATGGCCAGTGCCTGCGCGAGTACCGGTGCCGGGGTGATGCGTCGCAGGCACTGGTTGTCACCATCACAAAAGGTCTCGCGGTGGTTGTAGGCGGACAGGCAGGGCGAGCAGGCCAGACCGGATTCAAGGATCTGGGCGCGCGGTCCGAGCGGTCCGTACAGGCGCCCTGTTTCCGGACCAAAAAATACCATGGTGCGAATTGGAGTCAGACTGGCAAAGTGACCGGGTCCGCCGTCGTTGGTGATGAGCAGTGCAGCGCCATGGAACAGCATCAGCAGTTCACGAATGCTGCGTGTGTAGCCGGTCAGATCGACGCAGAAGTCGCTGCTGCTTTGTCTCTGCAGTGCCGCAGCAAGCGGCGCGTCCTCGCGCAATCCGATCAGGCCGACGCTGTGCCCGGCGCGGCACAGGCCGCTTGCCAGCTCGGCGTAATGGCTTGCCGGCCAGGCGCGTTCGGGCAGGATGCCGCCACCCGCGTAGAGCAGCACGATCTTGCGCCCGTCCAGGCTCGGAAAATCGGCCAGCATCTTGTCGCGGTAATCCTTTAGTTCCTCGGCGCCAAAGGGCACCGTCAAGCCGATGTCAACTGGCAACTCGCGAATGGCAGCGGCCTTGTTGCGCGGCATGCCGGTGGACTCCAGTGCGTCAGCGAGCGACAGAAACTGTTTGCTGATGTGCTGGTAGGGGTTGTACGGAATGGCATGGTTGATGAAGCTGCCGCGGTACAGACCCTCTTGTGTGTGCGGCGTGAAGCCGACACGCAGCGGTGCGCCACTGAGGTAGGACATCAGGGCGCTGATACGCGAAAACAGCTCACAGTCAATCACGGCGTCCAGCGGCAAGCGGCGCAGCGATCGACTGACGCGCCAGATGTCGCGCAGCAGTGTCAGGCCCGAACTGTCATCGAGCGCATGCAGATGCTCTGGCTGCGCGAGGCCGAGCAGCAGCGAGACTTCCTGATTTTTCTTCAGCTGCAACACATGCAGCGTGGCACTGGGGTAGCGCTGGCGCAAGGCGGCGAACATCGGGCCGGCCAGCACCACGCTGCCCATTTCGGACAGCAGAATGATCAGGATGTGACTGGGCTTGCTACTCAGCTGCGGTGCTGCTTTGTTGGATGCAAGCAGTCGGACCCAGAGTGAAACCACAGCGCACAGGAACTGGCCCAGCCAGCGGTCGATCCAGCGCTGTGTCTGCAGTTTCATGCGGATGGCTGCCTACAGCCCCGCCGCCGAGCGCAGTGCCTGAGCCCTATCGGTACGCTCCCAGCTGAACTCGGGCTCCTCACGACCAAAGT
>JBAXFI010000128.1:0-7206 GCA_037139995.1 Comamonadaceae bacterium
CTTCGCACGACCAGCGTATCGGTGGTGGAGTGCAGTGCAAAGAACACCCAGGCCAGGGAGCCCACGGTGACGATGCTTGCCAGATAAAGATCACGCGCTGACTTTCTCCGCCAGGCCACAAAAAAGGGCAACAGCAGCAATGGCAGCAAGTGGGTTCGGCTGGTCACCAGAATGAACACGCAGACGGCCAGCGCGAGTGATGAGCGCCATGAATTAGCTCCGCCGGCGGCGGTCTTGCGCAAAAAAAGGCTGATCGCCAGCAGTCCCAGTGAAGTCGTCAAACCATCGAGCGTGGGTGAGAGCAGTTGGAACAAACTCATCGGTAGCAGCAGGGTGGCCAGTGCCAGCGGATTGGGTGGTGTCAGTCGGCAAGCAAGGGCCAGCAGCACAAAGCAAACCAGCAAAGTGACGCTGCGCGCCAGACGGTAGGAATGCTCCACGCTCCAGCCCAGTGCCATTCCCGCCGCCAGCCCCGCAGCCTGCGGTGCATACACAAGTGGAAAGTAGTAGCCCATCCTGGGAATCGAAAAATGAATCCTGGCATCCGACCAGCGCAACGCTGCAAGGCGCTCCTGTTCGGCAGTCGGGAGTCGCAGCTTGGCGTCCAGCACCAGCTTCAGGTTGGACGCCATGAAGCGCAGCAGTGAGGCGTCAACCAGCCCACCTGCATCTACCTGACCTCCCAGGCGTCGGACAAAAGTTGCGACTTCCGCGTCGATCGGTGCTGCAATGTTGCGGGGGGCAGGCTGCAATAGCCAGTGTCCTTGTGCCAACAGATAAGCACGCGCCACGTGGCTGGTTTCGTCGGGCGACTGCATCGGTGGAATCAACCACGACAGCCCTGTCGCCAACAGAAAGGCCAAGGCCCAAAGCCCCAACCCGACTTTCTTAGTCATGGTTCTTGGACAACAGCAACAATTCGAAACTCATCTTTTGCTGATGCGCAATGCTGTCCAGAATCAGTCCCACCGCCAGCATGATGACAGCGACGAGTTCCAGTGCTGCGGCCAGCAGGGCCAGGGGCACATGGTAAATGTAGCGGTAGGCAATCCAGTCGTCAAAAACCGGAATGCTCGCCAGCAGCCCGAGCAGCATGGCGCACAAGGCAATGGAACCAAAAAAAGCGAAAGGCTTGTAGTAGCGCAGGATCTGGAAGATCGTGAACAAGACGCGTGCGCCGTCAGTCACTGTGTTGAGTTTGGAGACGCTGCCACTCGGCCGGTCCAGATACTCCACTGCAATTTCCTGAATCCGAAAGCGCTTGTCCAGCGCGTGCAGCGTGATGTCGGTCTCCACCTGAAAGCCAGGTGCCAACACCGGGCAGGTCTTGACAAAAGTGCGGCTGAAGGCCCGGTAGCCGCTCATGATGTCCTTCAGATTCGCATCAAAGAAATAGTTGATCAGCCGGTTGACCAACCGGTTGCCCAAGCCATGCAAGGGGCGCTTGTTCTGCTCCAGATAGTGCCCGCCTGAGTGGCGGTCACCCACCACCATGTCGGCGTCGCCGCGCAGGATCGGCTCTATCAGCTCACGTGCACGCTCGGCCGGGTAGGTCAGGTCGGCATCGGCCAGCAGATAAACATCGGCCTCAATCGTCTGGAAGGCACGCCGCAAGGCATGGCCCTTGCCCTGGCGGTTCTCGGAGATGACTTGACCCTGGACCGGGATCTTGCTGAAGGTGGTTCTGGCAATGCTGCCGGTGCCGTCAGTCGAATTGTTGTCAATAACGTAGATCTGCGCTTGTGGCAAGGCCTTGTGAAAGTCAAGCATGACCGCTTCAATGGTCGCAGCCTCATTGAAGGCGGGCAGAATGATGGCGATCGAACTTGGCATAAGGTCTGGAATGGGCTGGCTGATTGTACGGATTTGGATGCCACAATTCACACCCATGGCTTCGCAACATCAACCAGAACCCACGCTGACTTTGCAAGGGTCGCGCGAGGACGACCCGATCATCGAGGGTCTGCGTGGTTGGGCTGCCCTGATGGTGATGGCCACGCACTACATCCAGTTGCTGACCGCGCAGACCGGGCTCTGGGGTTTTGCCAGCACCGGCGTCGATCTGTTCTTTGTGCTCAGCGGCTATGTTTTTGCGCCCTACCTGCTTGGCAAACCCTTGCCACTTGTGCCGCACCTGATCCGGCGCTTCTTTCGTCTCTATCCACTCTACGTTGGCGCCTTGCTGGTGTACGTTGGCCTGCATCTGCCCGCGCCTTCAGCCTGGGATCACTTCGGGATTCACCTGGTGATGGGGCATACGCTGGCTTCGCCAGAAATTGCCTACTTCTACAACTCCGCCTTCTGGAGTCTGCCGCCCGAGGTCGAGTACTACCTGCTGCTGCCGCTGCTGGCCTGGAGCGCCATCCGGTTTGCATCAGCACGCTATCGTTTCGCCGCCTTGCTCGTGCTGGCCGCAGTCATGCACCTGGCGTTGGTCGCCGCTGGCAGCCCCAATGAAGGCATCACCGCTCGTGCCATTGCCACCATCCATCTGCCTGGGGTGTGGATTGAATTCATGTGGGGTTCCATGGCCTACGCACTGGTCCAGCGAGCTGGCGGAGCAGGGGCCAGATGGCTGCGTCTGGGGTGTGGTTTGCTGGTGCTGGCAGGCATGGGATGTTTGTACATCAGCTACGTGGCACCTTTGAATGGTTTAGCCAGAACACCACCGCCATGGATTGGCGGCAACATGGGCGTCGGTGCTGCGTTGGGCTACGCATTGCTGATCAGTGGACTGACCAGCGTCAAGGCTCAACCGGTGACGAATGGAAAACGCTGGTTGACGCCGGGTTTCTTGTTCATGGGACAACTCAGTTACGGCGTCTATCTGTTTCACAACGCTGCGCCCCTGCTGCTACGCCGCGTCTGGCCAGAACTGGGTGGTATAGCGCTGGTCATGCTGTGTATTGCACTCACGTTGTTGCTCGCCACTGCGGCCCATTACGCCATTGAGAAGCCACTGCGCAACTATGGTCGCAAGCTCAGTCAGGCTTTCCGGAAGTAAACCCAAATCGGGCTTGTGGACGATTCAGGGTCAACAAGCAGCGCTGTGTAAGGTCCCGGCTCCAGCAAACCCCACTCATACTCGTCAAAGGGTCGTGCCTGTGCCACCGAGGATCTGAAAATGGCCGGCATCAGCAGCATCGTTGGGCTGAAAGCCAACACGCCAGCCGCACCGGTCTGGTGGGCAAATTCTTCAGCGCTGCTGACCGGATGCGCCAGCACCTTGAACCACGCGTTCAGATCCACCGAACCCGCCAGTCGCGGTACACGGCTGAGCCGGCCCGACCATCGGTAAAACAGTGGGTATTGCTTGCTGAAATAGTGCTGCTGGCTCTGCTCCATCAACCCGGCTTTGAAAGCCTTGTGCCGGTACTCGTGTTCGGCCGTCGCTCTCGGCGCGATGGCCATCTGGTAACCGGCGCGGCGCAGCCGCAGCGACAGGTCGGAGTCCTCAAAAAACATGAAGTAGTCAGGATCAAACAGCCCACCTGCCTGCAGCACGGCGCTGCGCCGTAGCATCAGTACAGAGCCAGCCACAAAATCCACTTCAAAGACTTTCGATCCGGCCATCTGGCGCATCGCTCGCAGCAGGCCACGACGCGCCGCCCACTGCGCCAGCCGGCGCGAGCGTGTTGCGAGGGCCTGGGCCACGTGGTACCAGGGCGTCTGGGCAAAGGCGGCCGGTAATACAAACGAGTGTTGCTCGTTCCAATAGATCTTGGGAGACACGCCGGCCAGCTTTGGCTGGCCTTCCATGGACTGTGCGAGCAGCAGAACGTCTTCGGTCGAGATCCGTGCGTCCGGGTTGAGCAGCAGAACGTAATCGGCGCTTGACTGTGCAAAGGCCAGATTACAGGCACGCCCAAAGCCCAGGTTGGCGTCCGGTGTAAGCAAGCGCACACATGGATGATCGATGCTGGCTTGCAATAGTGCAGCCGCTTCCTCCGCCATGTCGGGCTCGTGCGCGCTGTTGTCCACCAGCCAGAGCGTGCCATGCGGCCACGCTGCCAGGCGCGCCAGCGCTTGCAGCGTGTCCGCGGCATCGCGGTAGTTGACGATGATGATGTCAATCGAGCAGCGCGACATTCAGGTGGATTCCGCGATAGGCATACTTGGCAGCAGGTCGGCGGCCAACCAAAGGCCAGGGTGCTCCAGGATATGGGTGTTAAAAAACCGGTAAATGCGTGCCACGGTTTCGGGGTCTTTGGCTGGTCCGATCGGGCACAGCCTGACTTCGTAACGCCCGGGGCTGCGGTAGCGGCAGATGTAGGCGCCCAAGTCGCTGTCGGTACTTTCGGCCAGGCGCATTGCACCGCCAGCAATCTGTCGCTGCGCACCCAGAAAATCCACGGTCATTGCCGCGCCGTTGGGCAGCACTGGCGCATCACCCAGCACGATCAGCGCCTCGGCCCGCTCCAGCATGCGGTAGAAAGGTCGCAGCCCCACTTCCATATCCGCGACCTTGCCGCCGTTCACATAGGGCTCCAGGCTGCGGTACTTGAGCTCAAAGTGCCGGGTTACTGCAGGGTCCACCCGCGGATCCTGCGACACCGCAGAAGACATGGAGTTGATGACCCGACCCGTGGCGCGGGCAATGAATGCGCTGCCCAGATAAAAACTGTCGAAGTGCACTGTCAGCAGTACCAGACCGCGCTGTCGGTGCTGGGTAAACAGCGCCAGTTCCTCCGGTACAAATTCACATTGCAGTTCATCAAACCGCCGGGCCGCCATCCATTGCGCTTCGAACTCGTCCCGTGCTTCCGTCGCAAAGCGTTGTCGGCACCAGAGCCGCTTCGCTTCGGCCGTGGCGGCGACGGGCAGCAATTCATAGCCAAGCAGGCTTTGACGCCGGATGTGCCTGAAGCCCAATGCCACCGATCGCCAGTCGCGTGCGCCAAGCGCATTGATCCAGCCGCGCAGGGCCGACAGCGCATAGGCCAGCCTCAGCGGCAAGCGTGCGAGTAAGGGCAGAAACCAGGCATAGTCCGCGTGGTGGACGATGCGCACGCACCGCCAGATCAAGGCTCTCATGAGCTGGGTACCACGATGGAGTCAATAAAGGTGGCCACATCGCCAGCCTTGGCAATCTCGAAGCAGGGCGTGCTGATCGGCAGCTTGTGTGCCCACTTGTGCTCAAAAACCTGGGCGCTCTGCTTGATTCGCTGCACCACCGCTGGCGGCACGGCACCGCTGGCAGGCGTATCAGACCAGTGCTCGCAACAGGCATCTAGCACGGCACATTGCCAACCCTGCTGTTGTGCCTGCAGCACCAGGTCGGTCGCATAAAAATCAAATCCCAACGCCGGGTCCAATCTGAGTTGGCTGTTAACGCGTACCGCAAACAACAACTCGTCCAGACTGTCCACCAGGCAAGGCATCAGTGCTCCTTCGCGCAGCAGTCTTCCACGATCCAGCACATGACCAGCCCGCTTGGCCGCCGCACCCGCACCGACCAAGCCATAAACGCCAGCCACTGCAAGCTTTGGAAATGTCTGCAAGGCGGCATCAAGTGCCAGACAGAAGCGTTTGTCCCAGCCTTCGGGCAAGAACACGTCCTGGTGCACCCAAACCAGCCATGTCCTCGCATCTGCGGTGCCTTGCATTGCGGTCATCGCCGCGTTGAAGCCCTGCGCCGCTGAAGTGGCGTTGAAGTACGCGGCCAGCGGCCAGCCGCCCTGTCGCAAGCAAGGCGAAGCCAGCAGACGCTGTGCCAGCACCTCCGAATTGCTGGCGCAAGTCACAAAACTCAGTCGGGCCAAGTGGTCGCTCATCATAAGAAGTCGGTGTCGCCGCTCATGAACCACCATCGTAAGCTGGAAACATCCTCTGGCTTTAAATCAGAAGCGCAGGGGATGCCGATCTTGGCGCAGAGCTCGCGCTGCGTGATGCCGGTGCCGGCCAACCGTTCGGCTACCGCCGGGCTGGCCCAGGCTATCATTTCGGCAGCGCCAGCACGCGCTGTCTCCTGGCGGCAGGCCGTGCTGACGAGTGGCATCAGCGACAGGGGACCCACCCAGTCCAGCCAATGCGCAGAACCGCCCCGCAGATCCATGACCGCGACACCTGCACAGGTGCGTGACCAGCGTCGGTGCAGCGCAAAAAAACGGTAACGGGCGGCTGCGGCGGGCGTGCCAACATCCGGCGGACGCTGCGCAAAGCGCCAGCGCAGGTAAGCCGCGTCGCGCTGACCGATCGACAACGCTTGCGCCGACGCACGCATCACCGTCCAGGCATCGTTCACGCTGTTTGCAAATCGCTCGCTGGACGGATCGAGCGTCTGCCATTTCCAGCTCCAGGGCAGGCTGTCCATGCCCATCGGATCGACACGCCAATGCAGGCATTCCATCTCGCCGCCATCATGCAACAGGCCCAGTGTGACTGCCAGGCGCAAATGCCGCGCATTCGGGAAACCAAACCCCAGTTGAAAAGCACGGCTCTGCTCTGTGCCGAGGCGGCTGTCGTAGAAAGTTTTTGAGACCTGAGAGAACGGTCCACGCCGGCTCAGGATGCCGCGCCACTGCGGGTGCACCATCACGTCACCAATCTGCATGCCATTGCGTCGCTTGTCGTGTTGCCACAGGGTGCGCGGCAGGCCGCCGCAATAGGCAATCAAATCAGCGTCGTGCCACACGCCGATGGCCTGACCTTGCCCCTGTTCGGTTGCTGCACCATATTTCCAGGCAAACCAGGCGGCATCTGCGGCGGGCCCGAAGACCAGTGTGTGCAAGGCCGTCACCGCTTCCTGGTCACCGGGCATGACGTCACGCAGGGTCAAAGCAAACTCGCCGACTTGCACCTGGCATGAACTCATGGTCGCCACTCGTGAGGCAGCGTCACCAAACCCTGCTCCTTGCCCTTCTGCGTCACATTCAGTACCAGTGCCTGTTCCACTTGCTCATAGACATGAACCGCGTTTTCACAGGCAAGAAAACCCGTCACCGTGTATCTTCCCTTGAGCAGCGGCAGCCGCGGTAGCAGCAGCGTCGCCTGCCCATGACCCAGCGCGTCCATCTGCAGTTTGACGCCGTCGCTTTTTGACAAGGCACTGCTGACCGTCAGATTGTTGGCATCGGAAAAGCCAAACGCCACGCTGGGCACGGGCAAGGTCGGGTCAATCGAAAAATCGAGCGTGATCTGCAGGTCGGTCTCGCCTGAGACGATTTCAACTTCGCGGCCGGGCAGACCATGAACCGTGGCAAAGAT
>JBAXFI010000129.1:0-7125 GCA_037139995.1 Comamonadaceae bacterium
TACGAAGTATCCTGCTGCTCCACAGCCGCCACCGGGGAGCGCCCGCTGTTGGTCGACTGTGACCATTCGTCAACTCAAAGTGATAGCCGCTAAGCCGACAGCCATGAATTGGGGGAGCGGCCGTTCGTGGCAGTGGCAGGGAAAGCTGAAGCAGTCACCCAGAATTCGGGTTCGATTTCTTTGGCCTAGTCGGCTTCAGTGCCAGTACTTAGCCCCTTCGCGCGCGTTTCCTGCATGTGGCGCCGCGCAATCAACATTTCGTCCCATGGTCCGCGACGCCGCGCGAATGCGCGTGAATAATTCGCCTGCTCATCCCCGAAGCACAACCCAGCCCGAAAGATATCAATCCATGGTTACCCGTTCCATCTTTGGTTTTCGTACCCTCCCGCTTGTCATGGCAGCGACCTGTGTCACGCTGCTGCAGCCTGCCGCCAATGCTGCCGAGGCAGGCTTTCGCCAAATGACGGTGGCCGCAAACAAAGCGGATGACAAGCCAGCCCACTTCGCGCTTTATTACCCGACGTCTGATGCGGCCCGGGTGATTCCAATGGGGCCGTTCCCGCAGACCGTAGCCATCAACGGGGCACCGGAGTCGAAATTCAAGGGCCTCATTTTGTTCAGTCATGGCACTGCCTCCACCGAGACGGGCTTTGCCACTCTGGCGCAAGCACTGGCGCGCAACGGCTACCTGGTTGCCAGTGTCGAGCACGTGGGCGATACCTGGCAGGACCAGTCGATGCGTGCCACGCCGGTGCGCTACTTTGCCGAGCGCCCACGCCAGGCTTCGCGCGTGATCGACACTTTGCTCGCCGACCCGAAATGGCGCGCAGGCATTTCCAATGGTGCCGACGGGCACCCGCTGATCGGTGCACTGGGGCATTCGGCGGGCGGTTACACGGTACTGGCGCTGGCAGGCGGCAAGCCGGTGCTCTCGCGTATGCGCACCCATTGCGAGACCGAAGCGGAACTCGATCCCGTCCTGTGCAAGTTGTCGCGCGCCATGGGTGGCGCTTCAGTGCAGGCTGGAGCAGCCCCAGACGGGCAGGAAGAGCCGGTGCAGGCCGATATGCGTGTCCGCGCAGTGATGGCATTGGCGCCGCTGGGCGTGGTGTTCAGTGCGTCCTCGCTGGCATCGGTCACCGTGCCAGTGGCCATCTATGCTGGTGAAAAAGACACCTTCCTCGTGCCACGCTTCCACGCGCAATGGGTAATGCAGAACATGCGCGGAGCTAACGCAACGCTGCAACTTCTGCCCAATGCAGGACACTACGCGTTCATGAACACACCGACTATGGACCTGCCCTCACCAGACGGCAGCGTGGCCGGCGACCCGCAAGGCTTCGACCGGGCTGTGTTCCTGGACCGCTTTGCACAAGAGTCGATCGCGTTTTTCGACAAGAATTTGCGATAACTGTGAGAACGCTACGGCGGATTACGCACAATGATGCCTTGCCTTCGATCAAAGGGGCACTGACAATCAGTTGCTATTCGCCCCCCAATCCAGTAGCCCTTTTAAACAAATTAGGCAATAAAGGGTCTAGTAACGTCGGGGCGATTCACAGGGTTGAACATGCGGCGTGCGTTATCTGTGATGACTCCGGCCACAAACCCAAACAGCGATGCCGGAAAATCGTGGCCCATTCCCTCGACGATGAGTAGTTCGGCTCCTTTAATATTGGCCGCCGTGTCCTTCCCAGCTTCCGGGGAAACTAGAGGGTCGTCTGACCCATGTAACACAAGTGTCGGAGCACTTATTTTGGCTAGTCGTGATCTTAAGTCGCCGGTTGCTGCGATGGCGGCGATATGCCGCCAAAACCCGCTTGGGTTGTATGCTCGTTTGACTTCGGCTAAGGCTTGATCTCGTTGAGCGGATTCGTCAAACGGATAGCCTCGCCCGGCAATCACTTGAGAAAAGGCAACGCAATGTGCGAGATAGCCCTGCTCGTCTTTCAAAGGATGTGGCGCGGGCGATGTCATCGCCGCCATCACTGCAGGGCTGGCCTGCGGCAGATCACGATTGCCAGTACTCGACATAATGGAAACCAGAGATAGAACGCGTTCAGCATGCTCGCTGGCCAACAGTTGTGCAATCATGCCTCCCATGGATCGTCCAACCACGTGCGCGCGCTTGATCTTCAACGCATCAAGAAGTCCTACAGCGTCCTTCGCCATATCGAAGAGCGTGTAGGGGACATTGGGCGCTTCGCCACGTGAGACTGCGTCGGCAATTGCGGCGAGATCTGGCATCGACGCGCTATCGAAGTGAGTTGAAAGGCCAGCGTCGCGATTGTCAAAGCGAATCACGCGGTAGCCTTGTTCTGCCAATATCTGGCAAAACGTTTCGCTCCAGCGAATCATCTGCGTACCCAGACCGGAAATCAGCAGAACAGCTTCCGCGTCGTTATTGCCAAAACAATCGTATTCAATTTCAATTCCGTTCGCATTAGTCTTGGGCATGGCGTGTGGTCCTTAAATGTTCTTGTGTCGCGCGCTTTTTGGGAACGCTCCGATATTTCGTTTGGCCGGCTTCACTACAGCAACACGGATGCACCGCCAGGCTGTGCAAGTGGCCGCGTATCCAACAAATCGTTGCTATAGCGTTGCTCATGAGAGTGCTAAGGTTGGCGTGCGTGCAAGCGTTTCCATTGCTGCGGAAACTGTCGCAACCACAGTGGGGGCGATTGATGCGACGGCTTCAGTGCAAATGCTATCGGTAGTCTCGCGTGCGGCGTTCACCAGCGCACGCCCGGCTGGGCGAAGCACGGCCTGACGAAATCCATTTGCACCTTCGCGCACCACGAGGCCAATCTTTTCGAGCACGATCAACTGACGCAGCACCGACGATTGGGGTTGACCAAGCGGACGCACGAGTTCCGGAATGCTTACCCGACCACCGTCCGCTTGCGCGAGCAAATTCAGCAGCGCAAAGTCGCTGAAACTGATGCCATGGTATGTGCCCAACTCGTCGTCAAGCTTAAGCTGCAGGCTGGCGTGGGCACGATGTAGCGCCAAACAGAAGTCGAGATTCGCGTTCATCAAGGTTCGCTCCTCGGTTCGTCGTAGCCGAGTTCGCCGAGGCAAGGGATTTCCTGGCGCCACAGGCTAACCAGCATGACCAACTCCTGTGCGGCATTGAACGCTGGATCTTCGCTGGGTCTGACCATGTCGAGCACCTCGAAGAGAAAGTTGGTCTCGCCATGTTCGACCCAATCCTGCGCAAGCCTCACGTTGCGATGCTGTCCATGCTGCAGTTCAAAACGATGCCGGTTGAGTGTGCCCTGTGCGTTCGTACTTCCTGCAACCAACGCTCGGCCCGTGATCTGGTTACGGATCGCATATACGCCTGCTCGGGTTTTCGTCTCCAGATACTGTCGTTTCAGCGTTTTTCTGTTTGTCATCATCAATCCTTTTTGTTCCAAATGAGTCACGGTGCAAGCGATGGCACTTCTGTCAGCGGCAGCGGATAAGCTAGGTACCTGACGTAATCGCGGACGTCGGTCGGCCACGCTTCGGTCTGTTGGCGGAACTTTGCCGCGTCGTTCGCGAATAGCGCACGCGAAGCCTCTTCAAACCCAGCCATATCACCAGCCATGGCTGACATGAAGTGGTAAGCACATTCACTGGCCCGGCGTTGCCGGTCTCGGTCCACGTTGGCCCGGCGTGCCTCCTCAACCAGTTTGCGCAAAGTCACCGACGCACCGCCTGACTGTGTTGCCAACCAATCCCAGTGGCGCGGCAGCAGCGTGACTTCTCGCGCGACGACCCCAAGCTTTGGTCGACCACGGCCACGTGGCTCACCAGATTCCGCGGAATCGATCAGTGCTGATTCGTTGCCTTGAAGCTGGTGCCCCTCTGGAGGTAGACGTGCCAACATCTCGGCATCGCTTCCTCGAAGGTCGATATCGACAACTTGGCCAGTCTGGTCGCAGAAGGTCAGCAGTGCACTGGTCATGTCGGAGTCAAGCGCGTGTTTTACAGCCAATGCATTGACCGGCAAGCTGCCAGAGGCGATACGCTTGTGGCCGTTGAAGCTGGTGTACGAAGGAGTAGCGGTATCAATCACGGTGAGATCGGGTTTGAATTGGATAAGCCAATAATACCCGGGTTAAATTGCTGCGTCAATAATACCCGGATTAAATTCGAGCCGTGGTGTTTCTATGACTGGCACATCGGTACTGCCAGGGCCTCCCTTTCTTGCTCGACACTACCGAAGTGGATCAACTCCATGCGCCAATTCGGACAGCGCTCACCGGGGGATTCCGCTTCACCCGTTAGCCAGTATGTTGAACCGGGCTCGTCCAACAACCGGTTCAGATCGCGGCTGCGCTTCGCTTGCGCGATCTAACCTTATTCGTTGGAGCAAACACCAACACCGCCTCGAAGCGTCTTACCGCGCAAGCGGTTTGGTCCTCCGCTGCACAACCGAAATCCAGCGGAGAAACGTTGGCAGCACCGTCCAATGACAGTACATGTGGAAATGATGGAAGCCCACTGTCTGCTATAGGCGTATTACTTCGACTGACGGCAGTTGGTCGTAACTTGCCCATCAGAATATGCCTCCCACTGACCGCTCCAAGTCAGATAGCAGTCAACCACGCCTGTGCCACACGTATGAATCAGATCAGAAATACGTTCGTATGCGTGCCGAAGACGGGTGGTCGACGTAGACGTTCGCGGAAGAATTGCGGCTGATGCTGAACTCGGGTCGAGGCGCGGTGCGGCGCATCGGCGGAAATCTGAAAACCTGCAGCGCACCCAACCCGCCAGTTTTTCAGGTTCCCAGGTTTTCAGGTTTTCACCCCCCAGCCCTGCACCGCACTGGTCGGGCTGGCGAGGACCTGGCGACAGCCGGCACGTTCGGCGCGCAACAAGAACAAGACACTCATGTTGATCTGCCATTAAGCAGTTGAAATAGCCGATACAATGGAGGCTCTGCGAGGGCAGAAGTTGTAGATTGATCCCGCATTAGATTCGGGCACATCCAGATTCCTCAAAGCGCTATACCGGTGAAATCACCGGTCAGCAATTTGATAACTGGAGAACAATGTGCCACAAACCCCCCTATTGATTGTGTCGGCCACTGCGGCTGACTTCTTGCGTACCGGCTCGGTTGCGTCACCCCCTGACGGCCATGAAGACATCGGGCCAGTCATGGTTCGCCTTCAAACGCAGCTCAAACAAGTTGATCCCGACGCTGACGCCAGCGTCCGTCTGCAAGTCCTGAGGGAAATACACATTCAAACAGGCGGTCGGGGTGAGGGACAGAGCCTCTTCGACTGGTGGTGTCGCAAGTCACCCAACTACCCGGGTGAAAGCCAAATCGATGCCGAGTGGAAATCGTGCAGCACGGAGGCACTATGCGTGCCCGCCAACGCCGATGACCCGGCTGCAAACGAGCTGCGGGCTGCGCCGACTATCGACGTCTTGCCTGAAATTCCGCGCGAACCCGCAACCGCCGATGCGTCTGACCAAGCCGAGCAACCTGCGTTCCCAAGAAATCGGATATGCAACGCCCTTGACCAGTACTCGCTCAGGGGCCATTCGCAAGAGCTCGAAAAAAGCATTGTCGACAAGGTTTATGTACTCAAGCCGCTTGCCCTGAAGGGTCAATCAACCGCCATCTTTGCGCGCCCTAATGTTGGCAAGACAGTTATCACGGTCGCCCAGTTGATCGAAGCGATCGTCTCAGGCAGGATTGATCCTGACCGGACCTACTACTTCAATGTCGACGACACCGGCAGCGGGCTGGTCGAGAAGAACGCTGTTGCCGAAGAACACAATTTTCACATGCTGACCGAAGGCCGCATGGGCTTCAAGACCTCTGCATTCCTGTCATTAATGAGCATGCTTGTCAGTGCCGACCAGGCCAAGGACGTGGTGATCATCTTGGACACCGGAAAGCACTTTGTCAACCTGATGGACAAGATGCAGGCCAGTCAATTCACTAAGGCCGTTCGCGCCTTCGTCATGAAGGGCGGCACCCTGATCCTGCTGGCGCACGTGAACAAGAAGCCGGGCATCGATGGTCGGCCGATCTACGCCGGAACCAGCGACCTAGTCGATGACTTCGATTGCGCCTACACGATGGCGCCTAGCCCATCACAGCCGAGCGCCGCAGAAAAGATTGTTGTGTTTGAGAACATCAAACGCCGTGGCGACAACGAGCAGACCGTCACCTTTGGTTACAGCGTCGAGCGCGGCATATCGTACAGCGAGCTTCTGGCATCCGTCAGGTTGGTCGAAGAGTCGGAGACCGCGCCGCCCACGGGTTCACCGCAGCCCAAATCCGAATCCTATGTAATCGACGTGGTCCGGGCCTGCATCGTTGGCGGAATCAACACCAAAATGTTGCTCGCGTCCGAGGTGGCCAAGCGAACCGGTCTGAGCAAGCGTCGCGCGGTTCAGGTCATCGAGCGCTATACCGGCGACAACGCTGCCACGCATCACTGGAAGTTTTCCGTGGGTGGCCGTGGCGTCCAGCGGTTTGTCCTGCTGCAGGCTTGCGCGTCAGATCCGGCAGGCAGTTGATGGGGCAAGGCATGGATCATGTCGCTATCACATGCTTCAAGGTGCAAGGGGGCTGCGCCGGTGACAGCTGCAAGGCCCTTGCCGCCAGGCGTGACACCGGTTGAAAAATATTTATTCAAGAAGTACTTGACACCACGAAAAGACAAAAAGTAAAATCGCCACACGGTACGGCGACGGCGACAAGAGATCAGTTAATCGCAACACTCTTAGTCAACAAAATCCGGCGCTTCCCGGCTACCGCTCTTCGGCAATATTGCGGCTGAGCACGGTAGAGAGGGTTTGATGAGCAGAGAGTTTCACTAGGCCGGTCGCCAACCTATGGGTTGACTACACATGCGACGCCAGCGGTTTCAGACCAGGTTGCCCGAATCCCATTGGGCATGCTGGAGGTGTCTAGTGACTTGATGCATCTGGGTTTGCAAAGTCTGCTTTGCACCAGAACCAAATTGCCGGCTCCTATTTGCCGGACAGATCGCAAACATACAAATTGCCAGCATTCAGCCTGGCCGGTAGGGCCTCCAAATATTTGAGGCCGGAAAGCTACTGAGGTGCACTTCCAACTTGGCATTAACCCGCACAAAGTAAAGGAACTAGAGA
>JBAXFI010000130.1:0-7124 GCA_037139995.1 Comamonadaceae bacterium
GCGATATCAGCTCCCCATCAGCGTCTTCGGCATGGATGGGGATGATCTTGCGGGACTCAGGTTCCGGGTTGCTCAATCGATAACCTTACTTTCCAGCGTTCTTGGCATCTTCAGCCATTTTCCGCTTGAAAAATGCGCCAAACCAGACGGCCATGCCGACCGTGAATGCAATCACGCCAGCACTCATCAAACCATAGTCCGTGCTGAACAGATCGGTAAGCATTTTCATAACAGCTTTCCTTTGAATATGAAGTGCGCAAACTATACCCCCAAGGGTATGAATTGCGCTGATGTGCGTCAACCGATATGGATCTAGGCCCCGATCATCAGTTGGCCGGCCAGGCAAACGCCCGGGCCAACATCAGCAAGGCAACGAGCAGACAGAACCAGGCAAAGGCCTGCTGCAGTCTCCTGGCGTCCAGTCTTCTTGCCAACTGCTGCCCTACAAGCAGTGCCATCACGGCACCGGCAGCGAAAGGCAAGGCCACAGCCCACAGCACCGGTCCGTGAAATGTTGCGGCGGCGACCCCGCTCGTGGAAACGAGTGCGATCACCGCCAGCGAGGTGGCTTGAATGCTGCGGATCTCCAGATCGGTATGGCGCCGCAATGCCGGCACGATGACAAAGCCACCCCCAACACCGAGCAGACCACTGAGCAGTCCAGCGATCACGCCGGTCCCAGCCAGGGCGCGGGCACAGGGCGCCGTCCAGGTCAGACGGTGATCAACTTCGTTGACACGACACAAGACGGATTCCGACAAGGCCACTGTCGACTCCGCACCTTGCAGCATGCGCCATGCCGAGTACATCAGCACCAGCGCAAAGGCTCCCAACAAGGGGCGATTCGGGAGCCACTGCGCCAGCATCACGCCAAGCGGGGCGATCAGCATGCCAACAGAACCTATCAAGGCGGCAGCGCGGTAACGCACGATGCGCTGGCGCAATCCAAGGGCCGCGGCGATGAGGGCAGCCAGTCCGACGGCCACCAGAGCGACAGGTGCCGCCTGCTGCACCGGCAGGTGCAGGCCAAACACAAGCAGCGGAATCGCCAGCACGCCGCCGCCCGCACCCGTGAGCGCCATCACCATTCCAATCAGTGCGCCCAATGTCATGACCAGTGCAAGAGTCTGCATGTGCCGATCTTCAGAGAGCGTTGACCGGGATCTTCAGATAACTGATCCCGTTGTCCTCAGGTGTCGGCAACTTGCCGGCACGCAGGTTGACCTGGACCGCCGGCAGGATCAACAAGGGCATCGCCAGTGTCTTGTCGCGCTCCGTGCGCATGCTGACAAATTCGGCCTCGGTCACGCCCTCGTGAACGTGAATGTTTTTTGCGCGCTGTTCACCGACGCTGCTCACCCAGGCCGGCGCGCGGCCGACCGGCGGGTAGTCATGGCACAGGTGCAGTCGAGTCTCGCCGGGCAGCGCCAGGATGCGCTGGATTGAACGATACAGCGTGGCTGGGTCACCACCCGGAAAATCGCAGCGCGCCGATCCGTAGTCCGGCATGAACAGCGTGTCGCCAACAAAGGCATCAAGCCCGATGACAAAGGTGTGGCAGGCAGGTGTGTGCCCCGGTGTATGCATGACATGAAGCTGCAGTTCGCCGATCCGGATCACATCGCCATCATCAAGCAACTGATCGAAGTCCCGCCCCTGAGTGTCCATATCCTGATCATTGAACAGGCGACGGAACACGCTCTGCACTTCACAAATCTGACGGCCGATGGCCACTTTGCCACCAAGCCTTTCCTTCAGGTAGGGGGCGGCGGAGAAGTGATCCGCATGGGCGTGGGTTTCCAGCAACCACTGCACTTGCAACTCATGCTGCCGGATGTAATCGACGACGCGGTCGGCGCTGGTGTGGGATGTTCGCCCGGATTTTGGGTCGTAATCAAGCACGCTGTCGATGACGGCGGCACAACGGCTCGCAGGATCGAAGACAAGGTGCGTCACGGTCGCGGTGGCCGGGTCAAAGAAAGACTCAATCATGGTTAGGCCAAACCTTCCAGTGAACGCCCCTCACCCGCTTCTTCGACCGTGCGACCCTCGCGGATGTGGTAAATCCGTTTGAACGTGGGGATGATTTTTTCATCGTGCGTCACCACGATGATGGCGGTCTGCGACTGCTGCGCCATCTGATTGAGGATGCGCATCACACCCAGCGCACGCTCGCTGTCAAGCGGCGCTGTCGGTTCATCGGCCAGGATGACCGGTGGCCGATTGGCCAGGGCGCGCGCAATCGAGACGCGTTGCTGCTCGCCGCCCGAGAGTTGTGAGGGCTCGGCCCGCGCCCGGTGCGCCACGTCCAGCGCCGCCAGCAGTTCCAGGGCCCTCGCCCGAGCGGTTGCGTTGGAGACACCGGCCAGCATCGGCAGCAGCGCCACGTTGTCGGTCACATCGAGAAAGGGAATCAGGTAGGGCGCCTGAAAGACAAAGCCGATGCTGTCGCGCCGCAGCGTGCGCAGGTCAGGAATCTTCCAGCTGCCGTCATAAATCACTTTGCCACCCAGCACCATGCGACCGGCGGTCGGCTCGATGATGGCGCCCAGACACTTGAGCAGCGTACTCTTGCCCGAACCCGATGGCCCGACCAGACCCACCACCTCACCCGGTCCGACCGTCATGTTGACGTCCTTGAGCGCCTCTACCGCCGTGTCGCCCTGACCGTAGGTCTTGCGCAGACCCTCAATGATGATGCCGCCCGGATTCATGCTCTGTTACCCACCGATGGCCTCAGCCGGATCGACACGCAGCGCAGCCCGGATCGCCAGCGTGCTGGCCAGGGCACAGATCAGCATGGTCACGCCAAAACCTGTCAGCGCGTCGCCCTGCTGCAGCAGCACAAACTTGGGAAAGACCGGCGCCCACAAAGTAGCTGCCAGTTTGCCGACAACAAAGCCGATCACACCCAAGCCCAGCGCCTGTTGCAGGATCATGCCGGCAATCGTGCGGTTGCGGGTACCGATCAGCTTGAGCACGGCAATCTCGCGAATCTTGCCAAGCGTCATGGTGTAGATGATGAAGGCCACAATGGCCGCGCTGACAATTGCCAGAATCACCAGGAACATGCCAATCTGTTTGGCCGAAGTGGCAATCAGCTTGGCCACCAGAATGTCTTCCATGCCTTCGCGCGTAAAGACCTGCAGATGCTTCCAGCGCCGGATCGGCTCCGCAACCTGCTCCGGCAACAAGCCGTCCTGAACCTGCACCAGAATCGCGTTCACGTTGTGGCTGCTGGTCTGCGTCGCCTGCACCGCGTCGAGCAAACCCGGCGTGCCCGGACGATTGAAAGCCGGATTGGCTGCCGTGCGCACACGGTCGTTCAGGATGGCGTCGTTGTCTTTCAGAAACTGCGCCTCCTGCGCGTCCTTGAGCGATATGAAGACCATCGGGTCGCCACCCGAAGACACCATGCGCTGCGTCAGGCCGACTACCTCGTAGTCATGACGGCGGATTCGAATCCGGTCACCAAGCGCAAAGCCGGTTTTCACATCCGCCACGGCTTCATAGTGGCTGCGCGTGAGGTGGCGCCCTGCCACCAGATAGCCCGGTCCGCCTGGCTGCCCGGGCTCGATACCCACGACCATGGCACGCACTTCGTCCTTGCCCTGTTGCACCTGCATGGTGAAGTAAGTCACGTTGGCCGCACGCGCCACGCCTGGCATGCCAAGAACGCTGCGCACCAGATCGTCCCTGATGCTTGACGATTCGGCATACGGGCCCTGCGTATCCTTTTGCACCACCCACAAATCGGCGCCGCTGTTGCTCAGCAGTGCATGTGCATCATCGACCATGCCGCGGTACACGCCGGCCATGCTCAGGGTCACACCGATCAGCAAGCCCAGGCCGAGCCCGGTAAAGACAAACTTCTGCCACGCATGAAGAATGTCACGCCCAGCCAGACTGATCATGGCGCAAGGCCCGCGCCAGCCGGCTTGACCAGGGAGTCAACGACCTGCACCCGACTCTCGCTGCTGAGCGCCTTCTGGCTGTACACCACCACTTCGTCACCCGCCTTCAGTCCTTCGAGCACCTGGACCTGACCCCCCAGACTGCTGGCCCCCAGACGCAGCGGCGTGAACACCGGCTTGCCCGCCTCAATGCGCCAGACACCTGTCGCTCCACCCTGGCGCTGGATGCTGGCGCTGGGAACCAGAACCGCCTTGCTGGTAGCAGGCAATTGCAGCGTGACTTCTGCCATTTCACCCACCGACACGGCGGGCGGCATCTGCTCAAACGCGACCTGGGCAATCCTCTCTTCCGTGACACTGTCGCTCAGCAGTTCGACCCGGGCCACTCTACCCGCCAAGGAAGTTTGCGACTGCGATCGCAGCACGATGTTGGCCTTCAGACCCGGCAGCAGTCCTGCCGAGCGGCCCTGATCAATGCGCAGCTTGATCCACAGGCTGCCCGGGTCGAGCAAGCGAAGCACAGCCTGACCGGCGACCACCGTAGAACCGGCCTCGGCGTCGCGACTGCTCACAACGCCGTCGGCTGGTGCCAGCAAGCGCACGTTCAGACGCTGCTGCAGCAGGGCAGCCCGGTCTGCTTTAAGGCGCGTCAAGTCCTGCCCCGCTCCAAGCACGCTGGCTTGCGCCGCCTGCATGGCTGCGTCTGCCGAGACCTTTTCCTGAACCCGTGCTTCGAGCGCGCCGGCACTGATGAAGTTTTTGTCGGCCAGATCCTGATTGCGCCGGAAATTGACGGCGGCGAGTTCACGCCGCGCCGCCGCGTCGAGCTGCTGCGCCGCGGCAGCCGCCTGGACACTGACAGCGCGCGTGATGGACGCATCAAGCGAGGCCAGTCGCTGCTCCAGATCCACAGGGTCCATCTCGGCCAGCAACTGGCCAGTCTTCACGCTGTCACCGACGTCCACCCTGACGCTGAGCACGCGGCCGGCCACCGTCGGGCCAATCATCCAGTTGCGGCGTGCCTCCACGGTGCCAATGCCGAACAGGGCGGGGCTCAATGTGCCTTCCTGGACTTTGCTGACAGTCACCCGCGTCGGAGCCAGCGGCCCCGAGCGCAGCATGACAAAGGCGAGCGCTGCCAGCAGAAAAATGGCCAGGGCGGCCAGCGACAGGCGACGCTTCATTGGAGTGGAAATATTCATGCGGTCTCACTGGCAGTTGTTATGTTGTTTCCATTTTTCTTCGTGCCCCATGGCCTTGGCAAACTCGGGCACCTTGCAACGCTCCTCATCAGCCGGCCCCCGTGCGCCAGCGGCAGCGGGTGCGGTCGCAGCGGGCGTCGAGCGCATCGGCGGAGCGCCAGAGCCATAAACCCATTGTGCAGTGAAAGCGATCAAGGCTGCAAACAGCAGCAGAACCGCCCCTTGAGCCAGACCGATGCCAGGGCGATCAGCTTTCGGAACTTCACACACGCCGCCGGGGCAGAGCTGCGCCTTTTCCCGGTTCAACAAGTTGTAGAACTTGCAACCGATGCAGATCCCAAAGGCCGTCTCAAAAAAGAGCAGCAGCAGGCAGACCGAGCAGACGACCATGTTGATCGGGCCGATCACGTTGTTGAGCACCATCAGGTAAAGCATGGCCAGCGCCAGCACCAAGCCAATGGTCCAGGCAAAACGCTTTTGTGGCGCACCCACATACTCGGCTTGCTGCTTGCGCACCACCCGCTGTCCGATGATCAGGCTCGGGGCGTAACGCGGGTTGACGAATATCCGGATCGTGAAGTCCACCAGAAAGACCACCACGAACACCCGCGTTGGCTGAAAGTTGCCAAGCAGAAAGGCATTCATGAAGGAGATGAAGGCGAAGAAGAACAGAATGCCGGCGCTGGCCCGGACCGCACGCTCATTGAGCACAGGCACCTGGAATTCCGGACGTCGTTCCCCGAACTGGAAAATGGATCTGGTCATATCGCCTTCGTGAAACACTGCAAAACAAGCGGGGCCCAAGAGTGGGCCCCGAACCTTGGATGAAAAATCTGGTTTGCCGTCAAGCGTCAGTTCACTCCTTGATCGCGATCTTGTCGCCAGGCCCGAACTCTACATTAGCCCGGAGGTAGCGGACCTTGATCCCCTTTTCCTTCAGGACATCAAAAGCCAGTTCGGCCCGGGTCCCCGAGGAACAGTGGAACAGCACCGGCTTGCCCGCAGGGATTTCCGAAGAGCGATTGGCCATCTCTTCAGCCGGAATGTTCATTGCGCCAGCGATATGTCCCTTGGCAAATTCTTCGGCTGTTCGGACATCGATCACCAGATAGGATTTGGCTCTGACAGCCTCCTCGAAGTCCTTGATCGACACCTCGCCGTCGGCCAACTTGCGGACATAACTGATCTTTGTCGGCACGGCACCCGTCAGCAGCTGGTTTCCAGCAGCCAGCCAGGCTTTTGTGCCGCCAGCGAAAACGGTAGCGCTCTTGTATTCCCACTCCCGGGTCCACTCCAGGGCTTCGTTCGCCTCCTCGTCGCGGTCCGAATAGAAAACGATGGCCGCACCGTGAAAGTCCGGGAACTGCTTTTCAGCCCCCTTCAGAGCGGCGGCAGGAATATTGACGGCGCGCGGCATGTAGCCGGCCGCTGCCTTTTCCGCACTTCTGAGATCAACCAGCACGAGATTGCCGTTCTTGACGAAGGACGGACTGGACTCGGTTACGTAATCCAGCTTCTTCCAGCCCGGCTCACCCTCCGGGTACATCCGCACATCCTTGAATCCGAGTTTCACAGCGATGCTTGCTGATTTCGGACTGAGCATGCAGGACAAGCCGCCGCAATAGAAGATCAGGGTTTTCGCCCGATCGGAGGGCAGCAGCTTCTCGCCTTCCTTTTCAAGTTCATTGAGCGGAATGGAAACGGCACCCGGCAGATGGCTCTGCATGTAGCGCCCGGCCGGGCGTGAGTCGATCAACACAAAGCCTGCACCACCCTTGTGCACCATTTGCTGCAACTCTGCTGCTGCAATGCGCGTGACGCCCGCAGGCAGCGGTGCAATGACTTTGGTAATGGTCCTGGCCAGGTTCTCGGGGCCAACTTGCGAGAAGTCAACCGTGAGCACCTCGTCGGCAATGATGTCGCCGGCGGAGCTCGCATTCCTGAACTGGGTGGATCCGTCAAACTTGAACACCAGCACGCCCTTGTTGGCGACTTCCAGCGCAATCGA
>JBAXFI010000131.1:0-7045 GCA_037139995.1 Comamonadaceae bacterium
CCGGTGGCGAGGTCCTCGCAACCCAGGAATTTAACTTCAAGCTGGAGTGAGGCGCAGCACGGAATCTTTCGTCGACATCGCCCATCAAAACCGCGTCCTGGACGCGGTTTTTTTTTGCCCCGCTCAGCCCAGTTTTTGATTGTCAAATAACCCTTACCACAACATAGTTACAGCACGATGTATTTTGGCAACAAGCTGTGCTGATTTGACCCGATTGACCCAACACCAATTTATCTTTGCATCGTTTTACTTTACAGTCGTTCCACGGAAACAGAAACAGGCCGGGAGTGCGTTTCGACCTGTCGCCAATCTTGGTGCAAATTTTGCGTTGCTCTGCTTTCCACAAAAATTGAAGGAAGTCCCATGGAAAACAAAAGGCATAGCAAAGCACTTGTGTTCAGGAGAACCGTTGTCGCCCGCGCGCTCGCAGTTGCGTTTGGCGCGGTATCACTCGCTGGCGGCATCAACACGACAGCGTTCGCCCAGTCCAACACGACAGGTACGCTGTACGGCGCCGCCACTGCAGGCGCTTCAGTGGTCATCGTAAACAAGGACACCGGTGCTCGCCGCACTTTTCCCGTCGACGCCTCCGGACGTTTCAACGCCCAATCCTTGGCAACCGGCATGTACAAAGTGGACTTGGTGGTCAGCGGACAAGTGACCAAAACCAGCGATAACATTGAGGTCCGCGTCGGCCAGGGGACCGAAGTTTCGTTCGCGGCAACGCTTGAAGCCGTTCAGGTGCTTGGGCTGCGTCAGAAGATCGACGTCGCTTCGATCGGCTCGACCACCGTGTTTACCGCAAACGATCTGGCCAAGGTCCCGGTGGCATCCAACGTTGGCGCCATCATTCAATTGGCACCCGATACAACGCGCGGTGACTCACGCTATGGCGGTGGCGGTGCTCCCAGTTTCGGCGGTGCCAGTTCGTCGGAGAACGCCTATTACATCAACGGCTTCCCTGTCACGACCATGTTGACACAGGTCGGCTTTTCACAACTCCCGTTCAACTCGATTGCACAGGCCCAGGTGCTGACCGGCGGCTACGGTGCTGAATTCGGTCGCTCCACCGGTGGCGTCGTGAACATCGTCACCAAGAGTGGTAGCAACGAGTGGGTGGCTGGCGCCCAGGTTTCAATGGAACCAAACAGCTTGCGTTCGCCACAGAAAAACCAGTTCTACGCGGATAACGGTTCGACTCTGGCCAACAAGATCTATATCTACAACCAAGACAACACGGTGGACCGCACCTCACAGTCCTTCTACCTCGGTGGTCCGATCATCAAGGACAAACTGTTCGTATTCCTGGCGGGTGAAAATACCCGCACGACCTCTGGCAGCACTCGCACGGCCAACACCACGACAGCCGGCAGCGTTACGACGGGCGGTTGGCAAGAGTCGACCACCGAAACGCCACGCTATTTGTTGAAACTGGACTGGAATCTGACCGATGCCAACCATCTGGAATACACACGTATTTCAGACAAGGTTCAAAACGAGCGCAGCTATTATGGATTCAACTACCAAACGATGCAGCGCAACAGCGTGGGTGCTGGTGGCGCCAGCTATCTGAACTGGGGCCCGACCCCCGTCGCCGCTCAACAAGGCTCAGTCACCGACATAGTGAAATACACGGGTTACGTCACGGACGATCTCACGGTTACCGCGCTGGTCGGCAAGTCTTACAGCCCGCATGAGTTCCTCCCTTCTGGCTACAACCCGGCCTTGGCCCGAACCAGTTCCGACTCGCTGTCGCAGGTCCCTGGATTGACTTATACCAATCCGCAAACCACCACTGCGGACATCCTGACCACTGGCGCCTATGATCAGAACAAGGGTGTGCGTCTCGACGCGGAGTACAAGCTGAACTCCAAACACACAATCCGCGCCGGTGTCGATCGCAATACCATTACCTCCAAGACAGGTAATGCGACGGCGGGTGGCAGTTTGTGGAGCTACCTGAAGACCGATCCCACCGATACTGCGGCCGGGCATTTTGCCGCTCCCAAGACAGTGGCCGGCAATCCGAACGCACAGCTGGGCTACATTGTCGAGCAGACCATCATCTCTGCGGTATCGACACCAACAGTGGACCAGTCCGCCTGGTATATCGAAGACAAGTATCAGGTCACCCCGAACGTCCTGCTGTCCTTGGGCCTGCGCAATGAAGGCTTCAACAACAAGAATGGCGACGGCAAGTCCTACATCAATTTGCCGACTCAATTGGCGCCTCGAATCGGTGCGTCCTGGGACATGAACGGCGATGCCTCGACCAAGTTGTTCGCGAGCGCCGGTCGCTATCACGTGCCCGTGCCGACCAACGTCGCCGTGCGCGGCGCCGGCTCTTCGCTTTATACGACGCAGCGCTTCGTCTACACGGGGGTCGACCCTGTTACCGGTGCACCTACCGGCTTGACTTCACTCGGCGCACCCTATTCGAGCAACAACGAGTATGGCCAGGCCAAAGACCCGCGCTCGGTGGCAGCACAGGATATGCAGGGCAATTATCAGGACGAGTATGCGATGGGCTTCGAGAAGGCCGTATCCAAAGGACTTAATATCGGCGGCAAGCTGACCTATCGGAGCCTGCGCACCGCGATTGACGACCATTGCGATGATAGGCCCTTCATGGCCTGGGCCGCGAGAAACAAGGTCGACACCACCAACTTTGGCGGCTACAACTGTGCGTTGTTCAATCCGGGTATCGGCAACACCTTCAACATCGACATGACCGGCAACGGTACGCTGAACAATATCGTGTTGTCGGCTGCCGACCTTGGCGTTGCACCGGTGATTCGCAAGTACCTGGCGGTCGATGTCTTTGCAGAGCACCCGTTTGATGGCAAGTGGTGGGGCAAGGCGACTTACACTTGGGCGCGTAACTGGGGCAACACCGAAGGCCAGTTGCTTTCGGACATCGGTCAGGGCGACGTTTCGACCACACAGGCCTATGACTTCCCGGAGTTTTCAGTCAACGCCGATGGCTTGCTGCCGAACAACCGTACACATCAAGTCAAGGTGTTCGGTTACTACCAGGCCGCGCCTGAATGGGGTTTTGGCGGGAATTTGCTGTGGGCCTCGGGCCGTCCGAAGAACTGTATCGGTAATGCGCCCAGTACCACCGGAGACTTCTTCACCAATGGAAATGTCACCAACTATTCCCAGTACGGTTCAGCCTACTTCTTCTGCAATGGCGTACCATCGCCGCGCGGATCCTGGGGTACCCTGCCAGCAGACGTCCGTGTCGACGTGAACTTCAGCTACAAGCCGGCGGCCCTGAAGGGATTTGGTCTGAAATTGGACATCTTCAATTTGTTCAACAGCCAGGTTGAAGAGTCCATTGAAGAGCGTATGTACAACCGCAACGTGACATCGATCCGGACGCTTTACAACACAGTGCTGAGCTACACAGCCCCGCGTTCGATGAAGCTGACGGCATCTTACGATTACAAGTTCTAATCAACGTTAGTAACAAATCAAGAGCCCCGCAGACTACGGTCTGCGGGGCTTTTTTCATTCACAAACGGAAAAATGACAAAAAATGCTACTTTTGCACAACACTCAAGCGACTATTTGAATGGCCATTGACTAGAAACAGCCCCGTTTTGACCGGACTGCAATTAAAGTGATCCGCTAACGTCAGCTGGTTGACGTTGCGGTTTTTGTCTGACTTTTTTTTGGAGCAATTTATGAATTTTCCACATCGGCCAACCCAAGCATGGCGCCGCACCACCTTGTCCCTGGCCGTCGGCTTGCTCTTGTCGTCGGTCGCGATGGCCCAAAGCTCCGAGGGTACGCTTTACGGCCAGGCCAAGGCCAGCAGCACAGTGACCGTGACCAGCCTGGAAACCGGCTCCACGCGCCAGGTTCAGACCGATGCCAACGGCAAATTCAGCCTACCCAAACTGCAACCCGGTCGCTATAGCGTTGCTTCTGGCGGCGAAAAGCAGGAAGTCACCGTGTCCATTGGCTCTGGCACACAGGTCGTGCTCGGAGCCACGCTGCAACAGGTTCAGGTGACCGGCAGCCGGACTCGCTCGGCCATTGACGTTGCCAGCGTCGAGTCCAACACGGTCTTCACGCAAGAGCAACTGCAATCGCTGCCAGTGCCGCGCAATGTCAACGCAGTAGCCTTGCTGGCTCCGGGTGTGGTCAAGGGTGACGCCGGCCTGGGTGACGGTGGCATCCCCTCCTTCGGCGGCGCATCGGTGGCTGAAAACGGCTACTACATCAATGGTTACGACGTCACCAACATCCGCAATTTCCTGTCCTATGCCAACCTGCCTTTTGACGCGATTGCGGAGCAGCAGATCAAGACCGGCGGCTACGGCGCCGAGTATGGCCGTTCGCTGGGCGGTGTGATCAGCCTGGCCACCAAGCGTGGCACCAACGAATGGAAGGGCGGCGTTTCCATGTACTGGGAACCGGCCTCCTTGCGTTCCAAGGGACAAAATATCCTGGACAAAGAGCCGGAGGCAGCTGGTAAAGGTTACTGGATGTTCAATGCTGCCGACACCAAGTCCACCTTCAGCACCAATGTGTATGGCGGCGGCCCGATCGTCAAGGACAAGCTCTTCATCTTTGGCCTGGTTGAAGCCACCAACAATACCAGTGACTCATTCGGCGAGAACCAAAGCACGACGCTGACAGCCAAGAAGCCCAATGGTCTGGTCAAGATCGACTTCACTCCGAACGACCAACACCGTTTTGAGCTCACCGCGATCAACAACAAGAAAGAAATCGGAATAGTTGACTACACCAATGCCGCCGCGTACAGCACCAGCCATGATGGCGCTGGAAAATCCAGCATCCAGACTTATGGCGGTGATGTCACGATTGGCAAATACACCGGCTACCTGACCGACAACCTCACAGTTTCGGCACTGCTTGGCCGTGTGAACTACCAGCAGCCACTAACCACCGGTGCGCGCACCGCTGGCGCGAATTGCCCGGTCGTCTACATGCTTCCGGGCACCACCTACACCGGTTGCTGGAACGAGCCCTTCCCGGGTCTGCCAGGTCGCGATCCGAAGGCACCACCGACAGACAGCGACACCCGCACTTCCAACCGCTTCGATATCGATTACACGCTGGGTAATCACACCATCCGTGCCGGTATCGACAATCAAAAATTCAGTTCCTCTGAGGCTGGCGGTTCTTCCTTCAGCGGCGGTCAGTACTTCCGCGACTTCACCTCCGCTGGTTCGGTGGCGGGTGTCGCCGTGCCGGCTGGCACCTTGTACACGCGTCTGCGTGAGCGCAGCGCGACCAGCGGTGTTTACGATGTTGTCAACAAGGCCTTCTATGTCGAGGACAGCTGGAAGGTACAGAAAAACCTGCTGCTGTATGGTGGTCTGCGCTGGGAATCGTTCAACAACATGAATGGCGACGGCGACAGCTTTGTCAAGAAAGACAATCTGCTGGCACCACGGGTTGGCTTCTCCTGGGACTTGAACAACGATTCATCGCTCAAAGTCTATGGCAATGCCGGCCGTTATTTCATCCCGGTGGCATCCAACACCAATATCCGCGCCACCCGCGGCGAGTCCTACACCGAGGCCTACTACACCTACAGCGGGCGTGAGGCGGTCACAATGCGGCCTCTCAATCTGGTGCAAATCGGCAAGACCAGCATCATCAGCGACGGTGGCCTGGCACTGCCAGCGACCATTGCTGACATCAACCTGAGCCCGATGTCGCAGGATGAATACATCCTCGGTTTCCAGAAGGCCGTCGCCAAAGGCTGGACGGCCGGTGTGAAATACACGCACCGCAAGATCAACAACGGCATGGACGACTGGTGTGATCCGACTTCCGTTGGCATCTGGATGAATGCCAATGGCTACCCCAAGTTTGACGCCGGGACGATGGCAGGTTGCCAGTTGGTCAACCCCGGCCGCGATGTGACTTTGATGATGGATGCCAAGAACGACGGTGTTCTGGTTCCGATCTCGATCCCGGCGACAGCAACCGGTCTGGCACTTTACACGCGGACCTACGACGCCCTGGAGTTCTCGTTCGAGAAAGCGTTTGATGGCAAGTGGGGTCTGTCGGGTTCCTACACCTACTCGCGCAGCAAGGGATCGGCTGAAGGTTACGTCAACTCCACCATCAATCAGGAAGATGCCGGCGTCAGCCAGGACTTTGACTTTGGCACCTTCACACACGGCTCTGATGGCTATCTGCCCAATGACCGCACGCATGCCATCAAACTGTTCGGTACTTACGGCGTCACCGAGAACTTCCGTCTCGGTGCCAACCTGAACTCGACGTCAGGACGCCCCTTGAGCAGGATCGGCTTTGTGCCCAGTACCACCCCGGGTGACGCAGTGCTGTACACCACGGCTTCGACCTACTACTACCTGAACTCGGCCGGTGTCACCGTGCTGGGAACCCGTGGTAGTGAAGGCCGCACACCGTGGAACCATACGCTCGATGTGCAGGCGGCGTACACCATGAACATCGGCAGCAAGAACAAGCTGACGCTGCAAGCCGATGTGTTCAATATATTCAATGCACAGCAACCCAGCGAACTCAGCGAAATCAACGACTACAGCCGTGGTACCACGACGGTTGGACTGCCAGGTCGTTTGAGCATGAACTACGGCAACCCGACATCGTTCCAGCCGCCACGCTCGGTCCGACTGACGGCTCGCTACGAGTTCTGACCCAAGTCTTCGGACTGCAAAAGGACCGCCTTGTGCGGTCCTTTTTTTTACTTGCGGCCCTGGATCCAGCGAGCCGCTGCCATGAGCAGGCGGTAGAACCAGCGCAGCAGCACCAGGGCCAACAGCGCTTCCAGGAAAGTCTGCACAAAGGCCAGCAGCGGGTTGCGGACTTCTGCGCGCCGTTGGAACTTGGCAATCGCCCGGTCCCGCGTGATTTCGATGCTGTCATAGAAGGTCGGCACCACCAGCAGCGTCAACAAGGTGGACGTGATGGTGCCGCCAATGATGGCCACCGCCAGCGGTTGGTAGAACTCTCCGCCCTCGCCCATGCCAATAGCAATCGGCAACATGCCGGCAATCAGGGCAAACGTTGTCAT
>JBAXFI010000132.1:0-6894 GCA_037139995.1 Comamonadaceae bacterium
GCAGTGCAAAAGGCGCAGGCACCGGCGCCAATTGGAAAAGTTCGATCGCTCTCCGAGGTGCCGTGGCCGCCGCCAGCGCTCGACGCTGCCGCCCCTCGTCCGTAAGGGCAAAAAAAAGGGCACCGGGATTGGCCGGTGCCTTTTCTCACTTATAAACCCTGACGGGCTGTCTCCACGGTCCTTCTTTTTCCAGCAAGTCGCTGTTGCCAACGCTTGAGCGAAATGTACGCGGCAAGACCGACCGGTGCATCAGTGCTTACCCTTTCCGGATTTACCCTTTATCGGCCAGCGTCCTCGGAAATCCACTGCGCCGCCTTCTCGGCAATCATCAGGACCGGAGAGTTGGTGTTGCCGCTGGTGATGCTGGGCATGACACCGGCGTCGACCACGCGCAAACCGGCAATCAGTCCCGCCTTGCCGCGCACCCGCAGGCGCGAATCAAGCACCGCCAGGGGATCGTCTGCCGTGCCCATCTTGGTGGTGCCGACGGGGTGAAATATGGTGGTCGCAATGTCGCCAGCGAGTTTTGCCAAATCCTGATCGCTCTGGTATTGCACCCCCGGTTTCCACTCCTGCGGCTGGTATTTGGCAAGCGCCGGTTGCGCCACGATGCGCCGCGTCAGGCGCAACGAATCTGCCGCCACCTTGCGATCCACCTCGGTGCTCAGGTAGTTCGGCGCAATCGCTGGCGCGTCATCAAAACGGCTGCTGCGGATCTGGACTGAACCGCGGCTGGTTGGATTGAGATTGCAGACGCTGGCAGTGAAGGCATTGAAACTGTGCAGCGGTTCCCCAAACGCCTCCAGGCTGAGCGGTTGCACGTGGTACTCGATGTTCGGATACGGCTGCTGCGCATCGCTGCGTGTGAAGGCCCCCAGTTGCGATGGCGCCATGCTCATCGGTCCGCTGCGCTTGAGCGCGTATTCCAGACCAATCATGGCCTTGCCCCAGAGTGTGCTGGCCTGGGTATTGAGGGTCTTGACACCCTCGACCTTGAAAACCGCCCGGATTTGCAGATGATCCTGCAGGTTGGCACCAACCCCCGGCGCATCGTGCACTATGCCAATGCCATGCTTCTCCAGCAAGGCCGCCGGGCCAATGCCGGAGAGCTGCAGAAGCTGCGGCGAGCCGATGCTGCCGGCACACAGAATCACCTCGGCACTGGCGCTGGCCGTGACCATTTCCGCATGGTCCCAAACCTGCACACCGACGCAGCGCTGACTTCCATCCGCCTGCGTCTGAAGCAGCAACTTCGCCACCTGGGCCGCGGTCCACATCTCGAAGTTGGTCCGGGCGTAGCAGGTGGGGCGCAGGAAGGCCTTGGCGGTGCTCCAGCGCCAACCCTCGCGCTGGTTCACCTCGAAGTAGCCGACGCCCTCGTTGTCACCACGGTTGAAGTCATCGGTGGCAGCAATGCCGGCCTGCTGCGCAGCCTGCGCAAAGGCATCGAGCACGTCCCAGCGCAGGCGCTGCTTCTCGACACGCCACTCGCCACCAGCCCTGCGGTGCCGCAACAACTTGCGGTAGTCGGTTGAACTGTCACTCATCAGCTCCGGCGCCACACCGCGCGCGCCGTGTGCAGCGTTGGCTCCCAGGTAGTGATCTTCGTGCAGCTTGAAATACGGCAAGGACTGATTCCAGGTCCAGGTCTCGTCAGCTGTCAGCCGGGCCCACTGGTCGTAATCACGCGCTTGCCCGCGCATGTAGATCATGCCGTTGATGCTGCTGCAGCCGCCCAGCGTCTTGCCGCGCGGGTAGCGCAAAACGCGGCCATTGAGGCCCGCGTCGGGCTCGGTGCTGTAGAGCCAGTCCGTGCGCGGGTTGCCAATGCAGTAGAGGTAACCCACGGGAATGTGGATCCAGTGGTAGTCGTCCTTGCGCCCGGCCTCGATCAGCAACACGCGCTTACTGGCGTTGGCCGATAGCCGGTTGGCCAGCAGGCACCCTGCGGTGCCGGCCCCGACAATGATGTAGTCGAACTCGGTGCTCATGGTCAACGCCCTGCCCAGTGGGGTTTGCGCTTTTCCTGAAAAGCCTTCTGTCCTTCCCTGGCGTCTTCGGTCAGGGTAAACAGGGCGATCTGGCTCTCCGTGAAAGACATCGACTCCTCAAACGCCATGCTCTCCACTTTCTTCAGGGTGTACAGGCCGCGCCGGATCGCTGCCGGTGACTTGTCCAGCAATCGCTCCAGTAACCATTGCAATTTGAGGTCCACATCGTCGTCCACACAATTCACCAGCCCCACTTCGAGCGCCTGCGCTGACGTGATCGGCTCGCCGGTCAGGCACATCTCGCTCAAGATGCGCCGCGGAATCAGATGCTGCAACACGCTGAGCACCTGCGCCGGAAAAACGCCGACCTTCACCTCCGGCAAACCAAAGACAGCATGGCGCGCTGCCACCGCCATGTCGCACATCGACATCAGGCCCATGCCGCCGGCCATGCAGGCGCCGTTGACGCGTGCAATCAGTGGCACGTAACTGGCACGCGCAACGCGCAGCAGTTGCGCCAGATGGCCGTGCGGCTCTGAATAATCGGTGGTAAAGGCTTGCGCCGACTGCAGATCGGCACCAGCACAAAAGGCCTTGTTTCCGGCACCGGTGATCACGATGGCGCGAATGTCACGCTCAGCCTGCGCTGCCGAAATGGCTTGCGTCATGCTGGCAAGCACCGCGTGGCTCATGGCGTTGCGCCGCTCTTCGCGGCTGATGGTCAACCACAAGACCGGCCCACGCTGCTCAACAGCAAGCTCCGGCGTCGACGAAGAAATGGATGGGTTCACTTGTCTCTCCTGTTTGCGGCATTTTGCCGCAAGAGCCTTGCCGTTCGCGTTACGATGTCCGCATGCTCGAGAAAAGCCCCCACATCGCACTGCAGCTCAGCCCGCAGGGTGGACGTGTGCTGCTGTCGGGTTGCTGGACTGCTGCTCGACTGGCGGAGCCGCAGAGCTGGAGCCTCATCGAATCGACGCTGGCCGAATGCGCAGCGTCTGGCCAGAAGCCTTTGACGTGGGATCTGCGCAAGCTGCAGAAACTCGACCACACAGGCGCCCACCTCTTGTGGAACGCCTGGGGTCGGCAATGGCCACAGAATCTTTTGCTGCTCGAAGCGCAGCGGCCGATGCTGGAGCGGGTCGCCCATTACGCCATCAAAGCTCCGCCACCTGCGCGCAAAACGCTCTGGCAAGTTTTCCTGCTGCTCGGCGAACGCCTGCTGGTGCTGCTCGATCACCTCAAGTATCTGACCCGCCTGACCGGTCAACTGCTGCTCGACAGCATCAAGCTGGCGGGTAGGCCGAGTCAGGGACCCTGGCGCGACGTATCGGGCCACCTGTACCACGTCGGCGCCACGGCATTGCCGATCACGGCACTGGTGGGCTTTCTGATTGGTGTCGTGCTGGCCTACCTGATGTCGCAGCAACTGCGTCAGTTTGGCGCCGACGCCTTCATCGTCAACATCCTTGGTATCGCCCTGATCCGCGAACTCGGCCCCGTGCTGGCAGCGATCCTGATTGCCGGGCGCTCCGGCTCAGCCATCACGGCCCAGATCGGAGTCATGCGGGTTACCGAGGAACTCGACGCCATGCGCGTCATGGGCATCGCCAAGGGCTATCGCCTGGTGCTGCCGCGCGCCATTGCGATGGCCGTTGCCATGCCGCTGCTGACCGTCTGGACGACACTGGCCGCGTTGCTGGGCGGCATGCTGGCCTCGGACCTGGCGATGGGCGTGACACCAGCCTACTTCTTTGAGGCCTTGCCAAAAGCCGTGCAAGTCTCCAACCTGGCGCTGGCCGTTGGCAAATCGGTCGTCTTCGGTCTGCTTATAGCGGTAATCGGCTGCCACTATGGCTTGCGCGTCAAGCCCAACACCGAGAGCCTGGGCCAAGGGACCACGGCCTCGGTCGTGACATCGATCACGATGGTGATATTGGTCGATGCCCTGTTTGCGGTCGTCTTTAAAAACATCGGAATATGACCCAGACCACGACTCCCGTCATCAAGATCCACAAACTCTGGTCGGTGTTTCACAACGCTGGTCATGCCTCGGTGATTCACCAGGACCTTGATCTGAGCGTCAAAGCAGGAGAGTTCCTGTCCATCGTTGGCGGCTCCGGCAGCGGCAAGACCGTGCTGCTACGCCAGATCCTCGGTCTTGAAACGCCCGAGCGCGGGCGCGTCACGGTGCTGGGCCGCCCGGCAGCAGAAATGGGCGCCGAAGGCGCAGCCAGCAGGGTCGGCATGTTGTTCCAGCACGGCGCGCTGTTCTCGGCCTTCACGGTGCTGGAGAACATCGCCTTTGCCCTGCGCGAGCTCAAGACCCTGCCGCAAACGCTGATCCGCGACGCCGCCATGGTCAAGCTGCAGATGGTCGGGCTCGACCCCTCGCAAGCGCACAAGATGCCGGCCGATTTGTCGGGTGGCATGGTCAAGCGGGTCGCTCTGGCGCGCGCGCTGGTGATGGATCCACCACTGTTGCTGCTCGATGAGCCCACCGCCGGGCTCGACCCCGACAGCGCAGACGCCTTTTGCGCGCTGCTGCGCTCGCTGCACCGCGAGCTCGGCCTGACCGTGCTGATGGTGACGCACGACCTGGACACCCTGTTTGAACTCAGTACCCGCATCGCGGTGGTGGCCGACAAGCACATCGTTGTCAGCGGCACCGCCAGCGAAGTGCTGGCCAGTGCCCACCCCTTTGTACGCGACTTCTTTCAGGGTGCACGCGGTCGGCGCGCCGCCGCCTTGTTGCAAGCAACCGTGCTGGAGGTGTAAAAAGGGGAACCTGAGGACCAAGATGGAAAACAAATCTCATGCCCTGGCGGCCGGCACCTTTGTGCTGTTGTTACTGAGCTTGCTGATCGCGCTGGCGGTCTGGCTGACACGCGACAGCCGCCAGCTGCGCGTCTTTGAACTTGCCAGCAGCAGCGCCGTCACCGGCCTGCAGCCGCAGGCCTCGGTTCGCTTCAAGGGCGTGCCGGTGGGCAAGGTCACAGCCATCGGGCTCGATCCACAGGTCAGCGGCCAGGTCCTGGTGCGCATCGCCATCAACGAGCAGGCACCCATCACTCAATCGACCTTCGCCACACTGGGCTTTCAAGGCGTCACCGGTCTGGCCTTTGTCCAACTCGATGACAGCGGCGACTCGTTGGAAATGCTGCAGTCCACCGAGCGACGTCCGCAGCGCATTCCGATGCGCCCTAGCCTGTTGTCCAAACTGTCCGATCAGGGCGTGCAGATCCTGTCGCAACTGGAAGAAACCACGCGCCGCGTCAACCTGCTGCTGGCCCCAGCCAACCAGCAAAACCTGATGTCGGCCATTGCCAGTCTGGGTCAGGTGGCCGGCGGCGTCGGCAAGTTTTCTGGCGCAGCCGCCGAGGCGATGCCGCAGTTGGTGCAAGAGGCCAGCACGACGCTGAAGACCATCAAGGACACCTCTGTGCGGGTCGGCGAGAGCGCTGACGAAGCGCGCCGCTCAGCACGCGCCTTCAGGGCAGTGACGGAGCGCATGAACGAGGCAGGAGGTACGCTCGACCAGATTGCCAATGGCAGTCAGACGCTGGAGCGTAGCGGCCAGAATCTGAACAGCAGCACCCTGCCGCGTGCCAACCGCGCGCTGGAGGACGCCGCACGCAGCGCGCGCCAGCTCGGACGCGCTGCCAGCAGCGTCAGCGAGAACCCGCAGTCGCTGCTCTTTGGCAACACGGCGCCAGAGCCCGGCCCCGGAGAACCGGGCTTTTCCGCCAACCCCACCAAACCATGAAGAACGCCATGCAAAGAGTTACGCCTGTCCTGCTCCTGATCCTGGCACTCTCCGGCTGCGCCTTGAAAAACCCGGCGCCGCGCGTCGCGGTTTATGACTTTGGCCCGGGACCCCTGAACAGTACCGCGCCCACTCCCGGCAAGGCCTTGCCCACCTTGCTGCTGGAAATACTGGAAGCCCCGGCCGCCCTGGACAGCACGGCCGTGTTGTACCGTCTCGCTTACGCCGACAGCCAGCAATTGCGCCCCTACGCGCTGGCCCGCTGGAGCATGACGCCATCGCAATTGTTACGCCAACACTTCCGGCAGCAACTCGGCCAGCAGCGCGCGTTGCTAAACCCTGGCGACAGCACCGGGCCCAACGCCGCCAAACCGCTGCTGCTGCAGATCGAACTCGAAGAGTTCAGCCAATTGTTCGAGAGCGCCGACAAGAGCAGCGGTCTGCTGCGTCTGCGCGCCACGCTGACACGCCCTGGAACCAAAGGCGGCCAGTGGCTGGCGCAACGCAGTCTGACCGTGCAGCACAAGGCCAGCACGGCCGACGCTACGGGTGGTGTGCAAGCTCTGGCGGCCGCCACCGAAGCCGCAGCAAAGGAGTTGGACCAGTGGCTAATGGAGTTCGAACACTAGCCCGGCTCGAGCCCCGTCGCTGGCAAGAATGCAACAGGTCGAAGGTAAACCTCAAAATTCGTTTGATTTAGATCAACCAGAACAGATACCATAGCCGCGCCCTCGCATGAAAAAGCGGTTGAAGGTTTATCCTGTCAACCAAGTAACTTCGAGTTCGCTTGAGGTTGCCTTAAACTAGTGAAAACCGTAACCTGAAAGGCTTTGAAATGAAACTGACAACACTCGCAGCGTCCCTCACCATCGCGGCGCTGGCTGGATTTTCGACCCAAACCATCGCAGCAGACGCCGATGCAGCGGCGGCTCTGTTCAAGAAGAACGACTGCGGCAAATGCCATTCCATCGACAAATCGAAGAAGGGTCCGGCCCTGAAGAAGATTGCTGCCAAGTACAAAGGCAAGGCAGATGGTCAGGCCAGCATCGTGAAGAACATCACAAGCGGCGCCAAGGTCAAGCTGGACGACGGCAGTGAAGAAGAGCACAAGATCATTGACACCAAGGATCAGGCCGC
>JBAXFI010000133.1:0-6892 GCA_037139995.1 Comamonadaceae bacterium
TTGGTTGACTACACGCGCTCGGCCGAGGCAACCGCTGCTGCCAATGTGGGTCCGGCCATTAATCCCCTCTTCAAAATCAGTTCCATCACGAACGAAGCCGGGGATGCCGATTACCCCTTTTTCTGGACAAGTAGCTCCGCGCGTGCTTCGTCCACCGCGCCGTTCAGTTCAGCGTGGGCCGTCGCCTTCGGACGTGCGGTTGATGACTCAGGAAAGGATCTGCATGGGGCGGGCGCCGTCCGCTTCGATGCGAAGGTAAAGGCAACTGGTGGTACTTCGGGGCAGGACGCTGGACGTGTCTTCAACTATGTGCGACTCGTGCGCAACGCCTCTCTCTAAATACAGGACACAAACATCGTGGTCTCATCCAGCTCCAATGCAAGCGGCAAAGTGACCCATCAAGTCCGCCACATCCCTCAACGTAAGCAACACCGAAAACCTATGAACACGCTCCATACTTCTTCGCCCAGCCATCTCCGTGCACCGCTTGCTCTGCTCGTTGCCACCTTTCTGACCGGGCTCGGATTGACCGCATGCGGCGGTGGCAGTGATTCCACGACTGCGGCCAGCACCACGACTAACACAAGCACCACTACCACCAGCACCGCTGGCGTACTCTGCAGCTACAGCAGCAGTGTTCCGTACAGCAGCGCTACCCTGACTGCGACCGCCACGGCGACCTGGTCTTGCAGCAGCACACTGCGCTCGCTCACGGCCAATGGCCTGCCCGACCATGCGATAGGCACCTTCCCCAACCAAAGTAACCCCAACACCATCACAGCACAAAACGTTTCTGTCTCTGCGACATTGACACCAACCGAGACCACGGTGGCCACACCGCGCACCGGACCCATGGCTCTACCTGGGTATGCTTTGAACGGTATCCCCATAGACCCGGCAACGGCGGGAACTTGCAACGATACCGGGAACAATTGCGCCATGGGACCACCCTCCACGGGAGTCTGGGACATCGAAGCTTTGGGACAAAGTTACTTCAGATTTGGAACAGACAGCAACAACGCACACGTGCAGCCCCAGGGCACCTATCACTACCACGGTATTCCAGAAGGCTTTGTCACCAAACTGAGCAATGGCAACAAGGTCATGACCCTGATTGGCTGGGCGGCTGATGGTTTCCCCATCTATGCGCGCTATGGCTACACAGTGGCAACAGACGCAAGTTCTGCCGTCAAGGTCGTCAAGGGCAGCTACCGCACCAAGGCAAGCCCTGACGCCAATCGTCCTGCGACCAGCCTTTATGCCATGGGGGCCTTCAAACAAGACTACGAATACGTTGCCGGCTTGGGTGACCTGGACGAATGCAACGGCCGCACCGGTGTCACACCCGAGTTTCCCAAGGGCATCTATCACTATTACGCCACCGACACGTATCCGTACTTGCAGCGCTGCGTCAAAGGGAAGCTGTGAAGCGTCTGCACCGATGCTTGCTGGCATTCATGATGGTATGGCTGACGGCTTCTTTGGCCCATGCCCATCTGGTGGTGTCGCAACGCGGCACGCTGAACATCGTGGGGGATGGGGCCTATATGGTGCTGTCACTTCCCGTATCTTCTTTGTCCGGAATCGATGATGACCAGGATGGCCTGCTTTCAGTCAATGAACTGCGCGCCCATGGCGCCAGTATCGAGTCGCAGATCAAGCGGGGTGTGGCACTGGACAGCGACCAGGGGCGCAGCGCACTTGAAGGCATCATGCTCAACACGGCACCGCCTGACAGCACCCCCTCTGCACCCTCCACCCATCTGGTGGTTCTGGGGCGCTTTGCCATTCCTGCTCAGGCCACAAAACTGACACTTGCCTTGCAGCTGTTTGGCACACGCGCAGATGAGCAAACAGAGCAAATCGCGGTCACACGGGGCACTGAGTCACAGCTCATCACGCTGACACCGGAGCACCCGCGGGGCTCAGTATTACCCTCGACCTGGGCCAGCTTTGCCGAGCAGGTTCGGCTTGGTGCCTCTCATGTGCTCTCGGGTGCGGACCACCTGTTGTTTTTGCTGGTGGTGCTGGCCGCCGCCTGGAACTTGCGCCAAGTGGTGCTGGCGCTCACCTGTTTTACGGCAGGTCACGCTGTGACTCTGGTGGCCTGTGTTTGGTATGGCTTGTCAGTGCCCTCCAGTTGGGTTGAACCCGCCATTGCCGCCACCATCGTCTGCATGGCCGTTTATGACCGCTGGTCAACACATCGCAGCCTGGCGCATCCGGTGGTGATCCGACTGTCATTGGTATTTGTCTGCGCCTTGATTCATGGCCTCGGACTGGCCGGCGCGTTAAGCGACCTCGGTGTGGATGGCATGGGCAAGGTAGTGAGCTTGGCTGGCTTCAACGCTGGCATTGAGCTGGGGCAGATCGCTGTTGCGTTGACTGCTGCGCTGGTGATGCGGGGTGTTCGGTGGCTTGGCGGACCTGCTGGCCTGGCCAAAGCCACACGCCTGGCCTCCTATCTATCGATGGCTTTGGGTTCCTTCTGGTTTTTCCAAAGAGCGCTGACTTGATCGACTCTGTGAAATCGTATTTGAAAATGCCACCACTTCTAGGGATCATGCTGCTTGCGCTGGCGGGGCGGGCCTGGCTGCTGTTTGGCACACCGTACATGCCGGGTGTCAACGGGGCCTATTACCTGATTCAGGCCAGGGCCATCCTGGAACGAGGTGTTTTGGGGCTACCGGACCTACCGCTGACTTTCTACTTGCAGGCAGGGCTGGCCTGCTTGCTAGCCAAGGCGGGCGGTATGACGATGGATGATGCAATCATGCTGGCCGTGAAGTCTTGCGATGCGGTGCTACCGGTGTTGGTTGCCTGGCCGACCTTTGTGCTGGTGCGGCGTTGGGCGAGCGCGAGAAGTCAGGGTGAGATGGTGCCGCTTGCCGCCGCGGCGCTGGCCTGTCTGTCGCTGCCATGGTTCATGGTGGTGGGTGAACTGCAGAAAAACTCGCTGGCGATGGTGTGGTTCGCGCTGCTCGTGGCCAACTTGCACGGCTGGCTGCTGCAACCGAATCGAAAACGCGGATTGGCGTTAATGGCCGTACTGCTCCTGCTTGGACTGACCCATATCGGCGTGCTGGGTGCTGGCGTGCTTGTAACGGCCGCAACCTCGCTGGCATTTTTACTCCGTCAACCGCCGGGTGGACGCTGGAAACTGATCCTGCCTTTGCTGGGCGCCGGTGTTTTGATTCTGCTGGCGACATCTGCGTTGGTGGCCTGGAAATTCGATGCGTCCCGCATCGCGCGCTTTGGATTGGCCTTCACCGACCCTTCTCAATTCTCTTGGGATGGACGGCATCCGCCTGGCCAGCCCCGCAGCAGGCTCCGTCTGGACAATTGGCTGCCGTTTCTCGGATTTGCGCTGGCTGTCGCGCCAGCGCTGATCATCGCCTGGCGCCGACGCCCTAAGCTCGAAGCGGCCGATTTCGCTGTGGTGACCGCTTGCGCACTGACCGTTCTCATGATGACCGGCCCGTGGTTCAGCCCGGATAAGTTAATGCGCTTCTACTTGATCGCTTTGCTCCCCACGATATGGCTTGTGTCCTTTGCACTGACTCACATTGAACGCAAGGGATGGCGGCAGGCGGTGCTCAGCTTGGTCTTGCTCATGTGCCTGGGGAGCTCAGCCTGGATTCTGGTCCCGGGAGGCAAGCCGATTCTGGAAGAGACCACCATGGCGGAACTAAAGACTTTGTCTGCGCATATCCAGGATCCGGCGCATACCCTGGTTGTGGCCGGTCACGGCGTCGAGTGGTGGAGCGCCTGGTTTCTGCACACCCCTATCGCCCAGCCCCAGGCGCTTACGCCCGAAACCTGGCAGCGCTATCAATCCGTCCTGTTGCTGAAAGTAAAGTCTGGCGTGGTCAGCCTGCCTGGCCGTGGCGGACCTGGGCCGATGCGCGACCAAGGGGAACCGCCCCATCATCCCCACGGGCTGCCAGTGATCCCAGCGGACGCTGAACTGCTCCATGACGGCGCCACCCTGAGGCTCCTAAAAATCGACCCTGCGCCTGCATGGCCTTAAGCGCAGGCCACCTGATCAGAACTCCAGACTCAAGCCAAGGGTAGGCAGGCGTGGCATCGTGGTGTTGCGCGAGATGGCGACCGTCTGTGCTGTACCAGGTGCCGGGTAGCTGTAGTCGTAGTAGCGCCAGTTGCTGTGGTTGAGCACATTGGCAATCTCTGCTTTGAGCGTCAACTTGTACTTGGGACCATAGATGACCTTGTTCACCCGCAGGTCCAGGCGCTGGTAGTCCGTCGCCTGCTGGGTATTGAGCGAAGGCGACATGGCGTACATGACAACCGGCCCGTCCCCGCGGCTGCTGGCACCCGAAGAGGCACCCAGGTAGCCGGGTATCGGTGTGCCACTGCCGTAGCGTGCAACAGCACTGAAGCTGAGTGTGTTGTTCCAGCGGTAGCTGCCGTAGGCCGTGATGCTGGTGCGCTGATCGTGATCGCCCGAGAATTCCATGCCGGTGTCCGAGGTATAGCGGTTTTGGCTGCGGCTGAATGCCAACCAACCAGAAAATCCGTTAGCGCTTTGGCGCTGCAGCATGATTTCGACACCGCGTGCATAGCCGCTCAAACCGTTCGTGAGAACCGGGCCGGTCGTCGGGATGGCATAGCTGCCGCTGCTGGTGAGCCGAAACTGGGTCAATGGCGAGTAAATGAGTTGGCTCTCATTGCGCTCATACAGTTCGGTGTGCAAACGCCAACGGTCACCCAGCTCCTGATCCAGGGACAGCGCTGCAGTGGTCGCACGCTCTGCATTGAGCCCGGGAGTTCCAAACTTGCCATAGAGGTTGTCCATCGAAGGAAATTGCGCGGTCTGGCCAAGGGCTGCGGCGACCTGGGTGCCAGGACGCAGTGCATAGCTGGCGTCCAGGCGTGGCAGAAATACCGACTGACCCGTCGCGCTCGAATAGTCCCAACGGGCAGCCAACTTCAGCGTGAGTTGATCGTTCAGCAGCTTCGCGGTGTCTTGCAGATAAGCGCCGGATTCGACCGAGGACTTCGAAAAGTCTGCCACTGGGACCAATGCCGTTGACAGGGTTCCAACCTGGTAGTTCCAAAGCGATTGTTCCTTGAGTGAGGTCTGCCGCTGACGGACGTTCAGCCCGCCCTCCAGCGTCTGCTGATCGGAGAGGCTGTGCGTCAATTCCTCGTTCAGTCCGTACTGCGTGGCATCGGTGTCCATCAGCAAACCACCGGCACTGTTACGCTGCGTCTGGCTGTCCTTGGCCCAAAAGACCTGGGCCCGCGATGTCGTGCGTGGGCTCACCTTGGAGGTCCAGCGCAGGGTGGAGAACTCCTGCTGACCGGAGCCATCGGTCAGAGCGCCGAGACTCTGATTGCCCTCCAGGTTGGCCTCGCGGGCGAACTGCGAAGTGCCCAGCACGGTGGTCAAGCTCAGGTGGTTGCTGGGGTTGAGGTCATAGTCCAGTTTCACGTCCAAATCGCTGTAGCCCAGGGTGCTGGATTTGACTTTCAAACTGGAGGTCAAGTAGTCCAGGTAGCTTTTGCGCGCCGAGACAATGTAGGAGCCGCGCTGCTCGGTTCCCAGCGGCCCTTCTTGCGTCAGCGATGCGCTCAAGAAATCAACATCGAGCCGGGTGAAGGAGTCGTCCCGGCTGCCTTCGCGCGTATCGACCTGCACCGTGGCACCCGTGCGCCCACCAAACCGGGCGGGGGCCACACCGCTAAACAGTGACGAGGAGTCCACCAGGGAGCCGTTGACAATGGACACCGAGCCCAGGTCACCCTTATCGGTAAAGCCGTGGAAGGCGTTGTCCAGCAGCACGCCATCGATCACCACACCCACATGACCCGGCCCTGCACCGCGCACAGCGAACTGCCCATAGAAGTCCTGGTTGGCGGTCACGCCCGGCAGCGTTTGCATGGCACGCATGGGGTCATTGGCAAGTACGGTCGACAGGTTTTGCAAGTCGGTGTTGTTCATCGCATAGAGCGATGGGGTTGCAGGCATGGCGGACAGGCTTGATTTGCCCGTAACAGTGACCACATTCAAGGCACCCGCTGCTGTCGGCTTTACCGCCTCGGGTCCCAGCGGAAATTCCAGGTCCAGGGTCTGTCCGGCGGGAATCTTGAGCTTTTGACCGAGTTTGCTGTAGCCAACGGTGCTGACAGAGATTTCTACTTCACCCGGCTCCAACTGCGTCAATTCAAAGCGGCCGTGGTCATCGGTCATCGCTTCGCGACTTTGACCTGGCAGTTCGACCTTGACGCGCGCCAGTGGCTCCCTGGACTTGAAGTCAATGAGGGTGCCACGAAGCGTAGCCGTAGCCGTAGCCGTAGCCGTCACTGACACCTGGGCGATGGCACTCCAACTGCTCATGAGCAGACTGGTCAGGAGTAATCGGGATGGGAGATTGGAACGTGATCGCATGCGAGGTGTTGTTGAATTGAACATACCCGCAGCATAGAAATCAATTGTGGGGAAATTGTGTGCTGCATCGCACGCAACGCCCGCCACGGTGTCGCCGGGGCTGGCACAGTGGGTCGTGGCTGCGGCTTAGGGCTTTGCCAGCAAGAAGCTCAGCGGAATCTCCACCCGGGCCGACCAATCGGCTTCGGAGTGTCCGGTGCCTGCAAAAATACGGCTTTGCCAATGGGCTGGGTCATAGCCCGTTTCACGGCCGATTTCGTCGACCACCGCCTGGTGAACGCCATAGACAGCATCCAGCCCGGTGGTGCCGTGGTCCATGTAAAGGCGCCGCGTATTCGCCTTGGGCAGGTGGTCTTGCAGGTAATGGAAAGCGGCCAATGGCAAGCTGGCATTTTGCAGCCGGTCCGGCGTGCCCCATTTGCTGGGCCGCCCTACCCAATGCGTGGACAAAGCGGCGGCCCCGCCAAATACCTGAGGGTA
>JBAXFI010000134.1:0-6822 GCA_037139995.1 Comamonadaceae bacterium
ATGCGCAGGACGCCATGATTCGAGCTAGCTTTGTTTGCACTGTGTTTCCTTTGACAGAAGAATGGAGGGGCAAACCGAAGCCGGGGTTTGCCATTGCCAGAAAAAATAGTGACGCAAGTATAGAGGACTATTTGCCACTCAAAGGGCGCCTTCAAACATCATCACATCGACTTCATCGCCTGCGTCGACATGGCTTTGGCTGTGATGCAGCACGATGAGACCGTTGGCTTGCACCATCGAACTGAGCACACCCGAGCCCTGGTTGCCGATCGCGCTGACCTGCAAGCCTCCGGCGCTGGTTTGGCTGACGATGCCGCGCTGGTATTCGGTGCGCCCGGGCTTCTTGCGCAGCGGCGAGAGGCTGTGTGCCCTGAGCAGCGGCGCTGCGGTCTGCGTGCTGCCCATCATCTGGAGCAGGGCCGGGCGCACAAAGGCAAGAAAGGTCACCATCACAGCGACCGGATTACCTGGCAGGCCAAACAGGATGGCCTGGCCGATGCGGCCCACCGCCATCGGGCGACCTGGCCGCATGGCGATCTTCCAGAAAGCAACGTCACCCAGCTTTTTCATCATGAGCTTGGTGTAGTCGGCTTCACCGACACTGACGCCGCCGCTGGTGATGATGGCATCGGCTTGCAGGGCGGCGCCCCGGAATGCGGCTTCGAGTTGCGCCGGGTCGTCGTGCACCACGCCCAGGTCGATGACCTCACAACCCAGGCGCGTCAGCAAACCAAATACGGTGTAGCGATTACTGTCATAAACCGCTCCTTCGCGCGGCGACTCACCCAGACTCAGGATTTCGTCTCCTGTGGAGAAGTAAGCGACCCGCAATCTGCGTCTGACCGCAACCCGTTCGATGCCCAAACTCGCCAGCAAGCCCAGCGCCGCCGGTGTCAGCAAAGCGCCTTGTTGGAGTGCAGGTTGGCCCTGCATCAAATCCTCGCCGAGCCTGCGGCGGTTGTCACCGGCTTGCAGCAGTCCGTGCGCAATCGTGATGGAATCCAGGCTCCCGTCGACAAGCGCAGGGCGAACGGTGACAAATTCCTGTGGCACGACCGTGTCGAGGTTCGGTGGCAGCACCGCGCCTGTCATGATCTTCAGACACTGGCCCTGCTCGACCTTGCCCTGCCAGGCCTTGCCCGCCAATGCTGTGCCGACCACCTGCAGGGCCAGTGCGGTGGCGTCTGAGCTGGCCGCTTGCAGTTGCCGACCATCGAAGGCATAGCCGTCCATGGCCGAGTTGTCATGCGGCGGTACGCTGATAGGCGAGATGACATCGGCTGCCAGCACACGTCCGAGGGCCTGAAAAATACCTACCGGCTCCTGCTCCAGTACCGGCTCCACCAGCCGTGCCAGGAATTCGCTCACACGGTCGGCGCGCAAGGCTTGCGGGTCGTAGCCCTCCAATTCGGCAGCGATGGCAGAGAGGGTTTTCATGAAGGCGCGTTCTCAAGTTGACGCAATTCCGAAAGTGAATTCGCATTGCAGAAAGCGCGGGCGTCATCGGTGGGAAGGTCAAACGGCACCATCACCGTCTTGTGCAACGCAGTCCAGGCGCCAATCTTGCGGCCGCCCGCCTGGGTGAAGCTTTGCAAACTCTCCAGCAAGCTCACGCGCAGCAAACAAAATACCGGCTGGCTGAAAAGCTGTCGTTGACCCTGGCTGTTGATTTCAGGCGCGCTGACCATGGCAATGTCGGCGTCCTGCGCTAGCAGTGCATGCGCCAGCCGCGCTACCAGATCGAGCGGCAGCAGCGGCGTGTCACAGGGCACGGTCACCATGAAGGGCGTTTCGCAGCGCTCCAGCCCGGTCAGAAAGCCGGCCAGCGGGCCGGCGTAGTCGCCGAGCACATCGGGCCAGACGGGAACACCAAAAGATTCATACGCCGCCAGATTGCGGTTGGCATTGATCATGATCTGTGCCACCGCGCCGCCCATTTGCAAGCGCGTCAAGGTGTGCAGCGCCAGCGGCAGGCCGTTGAAGTTCTGCAGTCCTTTGTCCGCGCCACCCATGCGCGAACCGCGCCCGCCGGCCAGGATCAGCGCGGTGATTTGCTCAGGATCAATCATGGCCCAAGTCTTCGCAATTCACCATCCTGCCCGGCTTTGTCATCCCGGCCCTGGCAGTTGTCATCCCGGACTTGATCCGGGATCCAGTTGTACGCACGCACTGGATTGCGGGTCGGGGCCCGCAATGACAAATAAAAGGTCCGCAATGACGAATAAATGGTCCGCAATGACAAACGAAGGGCCCGCAATGGCAAGCGAAGACTCGCCGTGACGAATGAACGGGCTCGCCGCGACAAGCGAAGGTCTCACAAAGACGATGGTTATCCACCGATATAGCTCATTTCAACGCGGCGAACCACGGAGCCGTTGTCGGCGGGCAGGGCGCTGCGAATTTCAGAGTAGTTGTCGCTGCGCGCCTGCCAGATTTTTGCAATGGCGGCGGCCAATTCGGCGTCGCTGCCGCCATTGCGGACGAGTGTGCGCAGGTCATGACCGCCAAAGGCAAACAGGCACAGGAAAAGTTTGCCTTCAGTAGACAGCCTTGCTCGGTTGCAGTCACCGCAAAATGCCTGGGTCACACTGCTGATGACGCCGATTTCTCCCAGCGCCGGATCGGGTTGACCGAGGGCATTGGCATAGCCCCAACGCTGCGCTGTCTCGCCCGAGCTCGAAGGTTCCAGCGGCACCAGCGGCAACTCGGTCTGAATCAGTTTGATCACTTCACTCGATGGCAGCACTTCGTTCATGCGCCAGCCGTTGGTGTGCCCCACATCCATGTACTCGATGAAGCGCAGCACCATGCCGCTACCCCTGAAGTGTCGCGCCATGGGCAGAATTTGATGCGCGTTGGTGCTGCGTTTGACGACCATATTGATCTTGATCGGGCCCAGCCCGGCCGCGTGCGCTGCCTCGATGCCCTGCAGCACATCGGCCACCGGAAAATCGACATCGTTCATGCTGCGAAACACCGCATCGTCAAGTCCGTCCAGACTGACTGTCACGCGTTGCAGGCCCGCCGCCTTGAGTGACTGCGCCTTGCGCGCCAGCAGCGAGCCATTGGTCGTCAGCGTCAGGTCCAGCTTCTTGCCGTCGGGCGTGCGTAGCGCCGCCAACTGCGCTATCAGACCTTCAACGTCCTTTCGCAGCAGTGGTTCACCGCCGGTCAGGCGAATTTTCTGCACGCCCTGGGCCACAAAGACTTTGGCTATCCGCGTGATCTCCTCGAAGGACAACAAGGCCTTGTGCGGCAAATACTGGTAGTCCTTGTCAAAGACTTCCTTGGGCATGCAGTAGTTGCAACGAAAGTTGCAACGGTCGGTGACGCTGATGCGCAGATCGCGCAGCGGCCGACCGCGTTGGTCAAACACAGCGGGCGCCATCCACTTCGATGCAGACGCCGCTGATAAAGGCGGCTTCGTCACTGGCCAGATAGAGTGCCGCATTGGCGACATCCAGCGCGGTGGAAAAACGGCCTAGCGGAATGGTGGCGCGAAACTTGGCTTTGCGCTCCTCCGTTAGTGGGCCGCCGGCAAATTCTGTGGCCAGTCCGGTGTCGGGGTTGAAGACCGGGTTGATGCAGTTGACGCGGATGTTGTCCGGACCGAGTTCCGCTGCGAGCGACTTGGAGGTCGTGATGACCGCACCCTTGGAGCCGTTGTACCAGGTCAGACCGGGGCGCGGACGCACACCGGCGGTGGAGGCAATGTTGATGAAACTGCCACCACCGTGCGCACGGAACACCGGCGTGGCGTGAACGGTCGAGAGGTAAATGCTCTTCATGTTGACAGCGTAGCACTTGTCAAATTCGTCTTCGCTCACTTCCAGCGCCGGGCGATTGCGGTGCGTCCAGCCGGCGTTGTTGACCATCACGTCCAGCGTGCCGTAGCGCTCGACAGCGGTAGCGACCAGGGCGCGCATCTGCTCCGATTTTGTCACGTCAGCAGCAAAGAAGGACGCTGTGCCACCGGCGGCCACAATTTCAGCCACCACGCGTTCACCGGCCGCAGCCGAGATGTCGTTGACGATGACTTTGGCACCCTCGGCGGCCAGGCGCTTGGCGATGCCCTCGCCAATGCCCCCGCCCGAGCCGGTGACGATAATGGATTTGTTCTTGACGCGCATGGTTTTCTACCTCGACAGGTTGGGATGATGTTGCGTGACGGCCAGACTCAGCCGTGCTTGATGGCGACCGTCTTGAGCGTGCTGAAACCGTACAGCGCCTCGAAGCCCTTCTCGCGGCCATGGCCACTGGACTTGACGCCGCCAAAGGGCAGCTCGACACCGCCGCCGGCGCCGTAGTTGTTAATGAACACCTGGCCGCTGCGCAGGCGCCGTGCCATGCGAAACTGACGACTGCCGTCGCTCGTCCAGACCCCCGCCACCAAGCCGAACTGCGTGGCATTGGCCAACTCCACGGCGTGCGCCTCATCGCGAAACGCCATCGCACAGAGCACGGGGCCGAACACTTCCTCCTGCGCCACACGGTGCGTTACCGGCACGTCGCGCAGCAGCGTGGGTGCTTGATAAAAGCCCGATGCCGGTGCTTCGGCCACGACCTGCCCCTGCGCTACGGTCGGGATGTTGGCATCGCGCGCCTCTTGCAGGAACTGCTGCACCCTTTGTTTCTGACTGTGCCGGATCAGGGGGCCGACGTCCAGATCCATCGTGGCCGGGCCGACGCGCAAGTTCTGGAACGCTTCGCCCAGGCGTTTGAGCAGAGGCTCGTAAATGGCCTGCTCGATCAGGACGCGTGAACCCGCTGAGCAGGTCTGGCCTGCGTTTTGCACAATCGCGTTGATGATGGCCGGAATCGCCGCCTCGAGATCGGCGTCGGCAAAAACAATCTGCGGGCTCTTGCCGCCGAGCTCCAGCGTGACCGGGCAATGCCGCTCCGCCGCGACCTGCTGGATCAGCGTACCCACCGTCGGGCTACCGGTGAAGCTGATGTGGTCGATGCCACTGTGACGCACCAGGGCGTCACCCACCTCATGACCGTAGCCCGTGACGATGTTGATCACGCCGGCCGGAAAACCGACTTCGGCAGCCAGTTGCGCTACGCGAATCAGCGACAGGCAGGCGTCTTCGGCCGGCTTGACCACGCACACATTGCCCGCTGCCAGCGCACCGCCGACGCTGCGTCCGAAGATCTGCATCGGGTAGTTCCACGGGACGATGTGGCCCGTGACGCCGTGCGGTTCACGCCAGGTCAGCACGCTGTAGCCGTCCAGGTAGGGAATGGTTTCACCGTGCAGCTTGTCGCAGGCACCGGCATAAAACTCGAAATAGCGCGCCAGCGCGCTGGCGTCGGCGTTGGCCTGCTTGGTTGGCTTGCCGCAATCGCGCTGTTCGATGGCGCTGAGTTCTTGCGCGTGTTCGGTAACTTTTTGCGACAGGCGCATCAGCAGGCGACCGCGTTCGGCGGCGCCGAGTTTGCTCCAGGCTGAATCGAAACCCCGGCGTGCCGCGCGCACCGCCTGGTCAATGTCAGACGCATTGCTGCGCTGGATTTCATCGTAAGCCTGCCCGTCGGAAGGGTCGACCACCGCGATGGTTTGACCGGACGAGGAGGGCACGGAGGTGTTGGCGATAAAGTTGAATTGCATGGGAGTGATTCTCTTCGAAAAATGATGCACCCGCGCTGGGGCGATTTCAGTGGGTAGTCAGCAAGGAGGGACCCATTTCCTGTAGCGGGCCCAGGGGATTGGTGTTGACCTCAATTTCATTGACTTTGGGTTGCCCGCCCCAGGCGCGGTAAACCACCCTGTCCCTGACCAGCAGAATCAGGGCGTTGAAGCGCCAGCCCGTCGTCTCTGAGCGCCGTGAAAAGTTGGTGAAATCAGCAAGAAAATTGCCCGTGCGCGCCTTGGTGATCTGTGCCGCCGTGATTTCCCAGCCACGGCATTCGTCGCGTGCCTGAAGGCAGATCAGCACGCCAGGGTCGAGGTCTTCGCGCTGCAGCAGCGCGCTCGGTACAAACCGACGCACCACGTCGGCCTGCGTCAGGATGGTGGTGTTGGCCTGCTTGGCCGGATCGATGCCCATCCGGGTCAAGGTCTCTACATCGCTTTTCATGGGCACAAGGGAATCGATGGCACGGCGCGCGTCATCAAAGCTCGTGAAGGGAGAGGATTCGTTGTGCACCACAGGCAGCATGGACGAACAAGCTGCTGTCAGCAATGACAGCAGGCCCAGCAGGCCCAGCAGGCACCGAGTGCTGATCAGGCGCATGGCTTCGAGGCGGTGAGGTCCGGAAATGGTCACGCCCGATGCTAGCGGAAATCCTTGTTTTGCCATTTGACTTCCGTCAGAGTCGGCAAGAAAAAAGCCCGCCAGAGGCGGGCTTTTGGAACGAGGCTGGATCGAATCAACCGCCGTGAATCTTCATCATCACCGGCACGATCAGCAGCGCCACGATGTTGATGATCTTGATCAAGGGGTTGACGGCCGGACCGGCGGTGTCCTTGTACGGATCGCCGACCGTGTCGCCAGTCACAGCTGCCTTGTGGGTGTCAGAACCCTTGCCACCGAAATGACCGTCTTCGATGTACTTCTTGGCATTGTCCCAGGCGCCACCGCCGGTACACATGGAGATGGCGACAAACAGGCCGGTCACGATGGTTCCCATCAAGAGGCCACCCAGTGCCGCTGGCCCGAGAATCAGACCGACCAGAATGGGTACGACCACCGGCAACAGCGAAGGAATCATCATTTCCTTGATGGCAGCGGTGGTCAGCATATCGACCGCCGTGTCGTACTCGGGCTTGGCCGTGCCTTCCATGATGCCCTTGATTTCCTTGAACTGGCGACGCACTTC
>JBAXFI010000135.1:0-6777 GCA_037139995.1 Comamonadaceae bacterium
CCAGCGCTTGAAACAAATAGACTGGCAGCTGTTGTTCCGTCGTGTCATTAACCTGGAGAAACCATGTCGAAGAAGTTCATCACGCGCCGTCAGGCACTTGCTCTGGTCGCCGCTGCAGCCAGCCTGAGTACCGGTCTGGCCATGGCTCAAGCCAAGCCAAAAGTCGCCGGCATTTACACCGTGCCTTTCGAGCAGCAATGGGCAGGGCGCCTGCATCAGGCGCTGAAGGCGGCCGAGGCCCGAGGTGACATCGAGTACAAGGCCAGCGAGAACGTCTCCAATGCCGACTACGAGCGCGTGATGCGCGAGTACGCTACCGCTGGCAGCGTACTGATCGTGGGTGAGGCATTTGCTGTTGAAGCCGCCGCCCGCAAGGTCGCCAAGGACTTCCCCAAAGTGTCGTTCCTGATGGGCTCCAGCGGCAAGCCGCAGACACCCAACTTCAGCGTTTTTGACAACTACATCCAGGAACCGGCTTACCTGTCGGGCATGGTTGCAGGCGGCATGACCAAGAGCAACAAGATCGGCATGGTCGGCGGCTTTCCAATTCCGGAAGTCAACCGCCTGATGAACGCCTTCATGGCGGGCGCGAAAGAGGTCAACCCCAAGGTGGAATTCAGCGTCAGCTTTATCAACAGCTGGTTTGATCCGCCCAAAGCCAAGGAAGCAGCTTTTGCAATGATCGACAAGGGCGCCGACGTGATGTACGCCGAGCGCTTTGGCGTCAGTGACGCGGCCAAGGAAAAAGGCAAGCTGGCCATTGGCAACGTCATCAACACGCAGGACAAGTACCCCGACACCGTGGTCGCTTCGGCCCTGTGGCATATGGAGCCCAGCATTGACCGTGCCGTCAAACTGGTGAAGGACGGCAAGTTCACGGCCGAGGACTACGGCCCCTATTCGATGATGAAGCACAAGGGTTCCTCGCTGGCGCCGCTGGGCACTTTCGAGAAGAAGGTTCCGGCCGAGATCGTGGCCAAAGTCAAGGCCAAGGAAGCAGCCATCCGCGATGGCAAGTTCACTGTCAAGGTGGACGACAACCAGCCCAAGTCAACGGCCAAGTAAATAGGGATCGTCATTGCGGACCTGATCCGCAATCCAGGGTACGTGTGGCACTGGATCCCGGGTCGAGTCCGGGATGACAACCATGAGCCCGGGATAACAATTTCTGCTCTTTGCCGTTCCCATGGCCGACACCGTTCTCAAACTCTCGCACATCAGCAAGCGCTTTGGCTCGCTGCTGGCCAACGACGACATCTCGCTGACCCTGCAGCGCGGCGAGGTGCTGGCGCTGCTGGGGGAGAACGGCGCCGGCAAATCGACCCTGGTCTCGATCCTGTTCGGGCATTACACAGCCGACGCTGGCCAGATTGAAGTCTTTGGCCAGACACTGGCCGCGGGCGACCCGAAAGCGGCACTGGCGGCCGGCATCGGTATGGTGCACCAGCATTTCACACTGGCCGACAACCTGAGCGTGCTCGATAACGTGATGATGGGCTCCGAGCCCCTGTCGCAGCCGTTCACACGCCGGCGCGCCGCACGCACCCGACTGGACGAGGTCGCGCAGCGCTTTGGCCTGGTTGTGGATCCGGCCGCGCTAGTCGGCAAGCTCTCGGTGGGTGAGCGCCAGCGTGTTGAAATTCTCAAAGCCCTGTACCGCGGCGCGCGCATCCTGATTCTGGACGAACCCACCGCCGTGCTGACGCCAGCGGAGAGCGAAGCACTGTTTGAAGTGCTGGCGCAGATGGTGGCGCAAGGTCTGTCCATCATCTTCATCAGCCACAAGCTGGGCGAGGTGCTGCGCGTGTCGGACCGCATCGCGGTGCTGCGCAGCGGCAAGCTGGTGGCACAAGCCAGCGCGCGGGAAACCACGCAGGCGCAGCTGGCGCTGTGGATGGTCGGTCACGCCATCGAGGCGCCAAGCCGGCACCCTGCTGGCACTATCGGCCTGCCAGTGTGTGTTCTAAGACAAGTGAGCGCCGGCTCCGGTCGGGAGCGTCTGCACAACGTATCGCTGAGTCTGCAGGCCGGCGAAATTGTGGCTATCGCCGGTGTCTCCGGCAACGGTCAGGGAACGCTGGCCGAATTGCTCAGCGGCATGCGTGTGCCGGTGCGTGGCCGGATCGAGTTTCTGGGGCAGGCGTTGCCAGCCGAGCCGGGGCAGTTGGTGGCGCTGGGCGTGGCGAGGATTCCGGAAGACCGACATCAGGTCGGCGTGATCGGCGACCTGCCGATCTGGGAGAACGCAGCATCCGAGCGTCTGCACAGCGCGCATTTTTCGCGCTGGGGCTGGGTGCGCCGTTCCGCAGCACAGGCCTATGCGCAGCGCGTGCTGGCCGCGTTTGATGTGCGCGGTGGCGGCGCGGCAACAGCGGCACGTTCGCTGTCCGGCGGCAATATGCAAAAGCTGATTCTGGGGCGCGCGCTGACGCACCCAGGCACCACAACCGTCATCGCACCCCGGCTGATCGTTGCGCACCAACCGACCTGGGGGCTGGACATCGGCGCAGTGGCCTATGTGCAGGCGCAGCTGATTGCGGCACGCGACGCTGGCGCTGCGGTGCTTTTGATCTCCGACGATCTGGACGAAGTGCTAACTCTCGGTGACCGCGTCGCGGTGATCCACGGTGGCCAGTTGACGCCAGCGCTACCGGCACTCGAATGGACGCGTGAGAGCATAGGGCTCGCGATGGCGGGCAGTAGCGCAGTGGCGAACGCGGGGGCATGACTTCCATGACACAAATGCCGCCCGGAATCATGAAAAGCATCGTCAGTGAGGTCCACTGGCTTGGCATTGGAAGCGTTTGGCTTGTCATTGCGGACCTGATCCGCAATCCATGCAGTTCGAATTCATGGATACCGGGTCAAGCCCGGTATGACAATTTGGGCCGAGTATGGCAATTTGGGTCTGGTATGACAAAGCCGTTATTTCACATTAGATGATGAGACTCGAAAAACGCAACCAGACTTCGCCGCGCGCCTTGCTGCTCGCGCCCATTGGCGCCGTGCTGTTCACGCTGCTCGTGAGTTCCTTGCTGGTGCTGTGGGCTGGCGCGCCGCTGGCTCGCACCTACGGCTTGCTGCTGCAGGGCGGCTTTGGTTCGGTCTTTGCACTGAGTGAAACACTGACGCGCGCCATTCCGCTGATGCTCACCGGCCTGGCAGCCACGGTGGCCTTCAAGGCGCGGCTTTTCAACATCGGCGCCGAGGGCCAGCTTTATGTGGGTGCCCTGGCCGCCATTGCGGTCGGCGGGCTGCACGACGGCGTTGGGCTGGCGCTGCCACCGGTTGTACTTTTTGTCCTGATGATGCTGGCCGCGGCGCTGGCCGGCGCGCTGCTGCTGCTGGGGCCGGCGCTGATGAAAGCCAGACTCGGCGTGGACGAGGTCGTCACCACGCTGCTGCTGAACTTCATCGTGCTGCTGCTGGTGTCCCTCATGCTCGACGGCCCGATGAAGGACCCGACCGCCATGGGCTGGCCGCAAAGTGTGGCGCTGATGGGCGAGCTTGAACTCAGCAAGCTCATTCCCCAAACCCGCGTTCACAGCGGTCTGCTCTGGGGTATTGCACTGGCCGTGGGGCTGTGGGCGCTGCTGAAATACACCGTGCTGGGTTTTGACATCCGCGCCGTTGGCGCCAATGCGCGCGCCGCCTCCTTTGCCGGCGTCTCGGTGACACGCACCGTGGTGCTGGTGGCCATGCTCTCGGGTGCGCTGGCAGGACTGGCCGGCGCGATTGAAGTCGCCGGCCGCACCAGTTACCTCACTCTCGACATGTCGCCCGGCTACGGTTACTCGGGCATCGTGATTGCCATGCTGGCGGCCCTGCACCCGCTGGGCGTGGTGGCGGCCAGCGTCTTTGTGGCAGGCGTACTGGTCGGCGCAGACAGCATGAGCCGCGCCATCGGTGTGCCCACCTACATCGCCGACGTCATCGTTGCCGCATCGCTGATCTCGGTGCTGGTGGCCACACTCTTGACGCAGTACCGGGTGAGGTGGAAATGACCCCCACGCTTGTCATTTCATGTACTGCGCTGCCCCCCGAGGGGGCCGCAGTCGCCTTGGGGCGGCCCGGCGGCGACTGAATCTATGGAACTCCTGGACATTCTCCTCAACCAAGCCTTCTGGGTCGCGGTGCTGCGCATTGCCACACCGCTGATTCTGGGCACGCTGGGCGTGCTGCTGTGTGAGCGGGCCGGTGTGCTGAACCTTGGCATCGAAGGCATCATGGTGGCCGGTGCCTTTGGCGGCTGGCTGGCGGTTTATCTGGGCGCGCCGCTCTGGATCGGCGTGCTGATAGCGGCCCTGACCGGCGCCATCTTTGGCTTGCTGCACGCTTTTCTGACGGTCGGTCTGGCGCTGTCGCAACACGTCTCTGGCCTGGGCATCACGCTGCTGGCAACGTCGCTCAGCTACTACGGCTACCGTGTCAGTTTTCCCAAGGTCAGCACGCCACCCACCATCACACCGTTTGGCGAGATGGGCTGGCTTGGTGTGCCGATTCTGGAACAGCAGACTTTGCTGACGCTGCTGGCGCTGCTGCTGGTACCGCTCATCAGCTATGTTTTGTACCGCACGCCGGTCGGGCTGGCGGTGCGCATGGTGGGCGAGAACCCGCAGGCCGCAGAAGGTCAGGGCGTTTCCGTCGCAGCGGTTCGAACCGGCGCCATCGTGGCGGGCTCGGCGCTGATGGGCGTGGCGGGCTCCTTCCTGACGCTGGCCGCTTTCAACGCCTTCTTCTTCAACATGGTCAACGGGCGCGGCTGGATCTGCGTGGCGCTGGTGGTGTTTGCCTCATGGCGGCCCGGTAAGGCACTGCTGGGGGCATTGCTGTTCGCTTTTTTTGACGCACTGCAACTGCGCCTGCAACAGTCCGGTGGCGCGCTGCTGCCCTACCAGATGTACCTGATGCTGCCCTATGTGCTGTCGATCGTGGCGCTGATCCTGGTGGCGCGCAAAGCCAGCTATCCGCAGGCGCTGATGAAACCATATCGCATGGGGGAACGCTGATGCTCGATCTATTGCTCACGAATGTGACGCTGCCCGATGGCCGACAAAACATGTCGGTGGCCGTGCAGGATGGCATCATCAAGGAGGTGAGTGCTTCATTGGTGGCCGACGCGCACCAGCTCATCGATGCCCAGGGCCAGCTGCTGAGCCCGCCTTTTGTTGACGCCCACTTCCACATGGACGCCACACTCAGCTACGGCCTGCCGCGCGTCAACCAGTCGGGCACGCTGCTCGAAGGCATTGCACTCTGGGGTGAGTTGAAGCCGCTGCTGACGCAAGAGGCGCTGATCGAGCGCGCGCTGGCCTACTGCGACTGGGCGGTAGCGAAAGGGCTGCTGGCGATTCGCAGCCACGTCGATGTCTGCGATCCGCGTCTGCTCGCGGTGGAGGCACTGCTGGAAGTCAAGCGCCGCGTTGCGCCTTATATCGACCTGCAACTGGTGGCCTTCCCGCAGGACGGCGTGCTGCGCGGCGCACAAGGCCCAGAGCAGCACATGAACAACCTGAAACGCGCACTCGACAAGGGTGTGGATGTGGTCGGCGGCATTCCGCATTTCGAGCGCACCATGGCGGATGGCGCACTGAGCGTCAAGCTGCTGTGCGAACTCGCTGCCGAGCGCGGCCTGCGCGTGGACATGCACTGCGACGAATCCGACGACCCGCTGTCGCGCCATGTCGAAACCCTGGCCTTCGAGACGCAGCGCCTGGGCCTGCAGGGGCGCGTGACCGGCTCGCACCTGACTTCGATGCACAGCATGGACAACTACTACGTCTCCAAGCTGCTACCGCTGATGGCCGAGGCGCAATTGCAGGTGGTGGCCAATCCGCTGATCAACATCACGCTGCAGGGTCGGCACGACACGTACCCGAAACGCCGCGGCATGACGCGCGTGCCGGAGTTGCTGGCCGCTGGCGTCAACGTCGCCTTTGGCCACGACTGCGTGATGGACCCCTGGTACAGCCTGGGTTCGGGCGACATGCTCGAAGTGGCGCACATGGGTCTGCACGTGGCGCAGATGACCAGCCAGAGCGCCATGCGCCAGTGCTTCGATGCCGTCACCGTCAACCCCGCCAGGATTCTGGGTCTGCAGGGTTACGGGCTGGAAGTCGGCTGTAACGCTGACTTTGTTTTGCTGCAGGCACGCGATCAGGTCGAAGCCATCCGGCTGCGCGCGACCCGGCTGCAAGTGTTCAAGCGCGGCAAGCTGATCGCGCAAACGCCGGCGACTACCAGCCAGCTGCACCTCGACGGCCGGCCAGCGCAAACTTCGCTGATGTTGTGAGTTAGCCCGCCCTTACCTGGGCATGGCGTACTGGTCTTTCATGGGCTGCACATGCTGCTGCCAGACTACGCCGTAGCGTTGCTCATCCACCACCGGCTTCTTGATCATCTTCAGGCACTGCGCCATTTGCGCATCAGTGCTGCTGGGCTTGGAGTACAACTGCAGGGCAAACTTGGAAAAGTCGCGCACCATGAAGTCGAAAATCTGGTCCACCAGCCCATCATCCATCTGGTAGATCCTGGCGTTTTCCAGAATCAGCTGGCCGTACACCACCAGCGTGAACATTTCACCGGCCGTCAGCAAAAAGTCAATGTCCTGCGCCTGCGCCTTGGTAGGCGGGGCTTTCATGGCCATTTCCTTGAACAGCTCGATCTGCTCCTTGAAAACGCTCAGGTTCGGCAGCTTGAAGCTGTTGTAGGCAAGGTGGTAATCGTGAAACTTGATGCTGCCCAGTCCCTTGGTCGGCCCCTGCTTGAACAGGAACT
>JBAXFI010000136.1:0-6743 GCA_037139995.1 Comamonadaceae bacterium
CACCGACGTCGAGATCGTCGACGTGAAGGCGCCAAGCCACGATGGCACGCTGATCCCGATGACGCTCTTGTTCAAGAAGGGTCTCAAGCGCGACGGCAACAACCCGACCCTGCTGATCGGCTATGGCGCCTACGGCTTCTCGCAAACTGCGCACTACTCCGCAGCGAACATGGTCTGGCTGGAGCAAGGCGGTGTGCTGGCCTACGCCAACGTACGAGGCAGCGGCGTTTACGGCAACGACTGGTACAAGGCGGGTTTCAAAACCACCAAACCCAACACCTGGAAGGACGGCATAGCTTGCGCGCAGTACCTGATCAAGCAGGGCTATGCCTCGCCAAAGACCATGGCCGTGATGGGCGGCAGTGCCGGCGGCATCTTCGTTGGACGTGCCGTCACCAGCGCACCCGATCTCTTTGCGGCGGCGATTTTCAGCGTCGGCATGATGGACACCATTCGGTCTGAGGAAAGCGCCAACGGCATCACCAATATTTCGGAGTTTGGCAGCACGCGCGACGCGACGGAATTTGCTGCGCTGCTGGAGATGAGCACGTATCACAACATCAAGGACGGCACGGCCTACCCGGCGGTCATGCTGGTGCATGGCATGAACGATCCACGCGTCGATGTCTGGGAGAGCGGCAAGGCCGCCGCCCGCTTGCAGGCCGCTAGCAACAGTGGCAAGCCGGTGTTGTTGCGCCTGGACCTGCACGCCGGGCACGGCATTGGCAGCACGGCAACGCAGCGCTATGCCATGTCAGCCGACATCTACAGTTTTCTGCTCTGGCAAATGGGGCGCGCCAAAATCAGGCCCTGATAGCCCCCCGTCCTTCAATCGAAAGAACCTCATGCGCTACCGTCTGCTGGGCCGAACCGGCCTTTACGTTTCTGAACTCTGCCTGGGCACCATGACTTTTGGTGGACAGGGTTTCTGGCAGATCATGGGCGGTCTGTCACAGGATGCCTCCACCGCGCTGGTCAAGCAGTGCTTTGACGCCGGCATCAACTTTATTGACACCGCCAACGTCTACTCGGTGGGAAAATCCGAGACCATCACCGGCAACGCGATCAAGAGTCTGGGTCTGCCACGTGACGAACTGGTGGTTGCCACCAAGGCGACCGGCGTCATGCAGGAGGGCTCCGTCAACGCGCTCGGGCAATCGCGCTACCACCTCATGAACGAACTTGACGCCAGCCTGAAGCGCCTGCAGCTCGATCACATCGACCTGTACCAGTTGCACGGCTTTGACCCGCTGACGCCACTCGAAGATGTCCTTTCCACACTCAACGACATGGTCAGATCCGGCAAGGTGCGCTACATCGGGCTGTGCAATATGGCGGCCTGGCAGATCATGAAAGCACTGGCGATCTCCGAGAGAAATCACTGGGCGCGCTTTGAGAGCGTGCAGGCCTACTACACGATTGCCGGGCGGGATCTCGAGCGCGAAGTGCTGCCCTTGATGCAAGACCAGCAGCTTGGCCTGATGGTCTGGAGCCCGCTCGCCGGGGGCTTGCTCAGCGGCAAGTTTGCCCCGGACGGCAGCGGACCGGAAGGAACCCGCCGCGCCAGTTTTGACTTCCCGGTGGTGGACAAGCCGCGCGCCTTTCGGGTGCTGGACGTCATGCGACCCATCGCGCTGCGCCATCAGGCAACGGTGGCGCAGGTGGCACTGGCCTGGCTGCTCAGCCGCAAGCAGGTCAGCACGGTGATTCTGGGGGCCAGAACACCGGAACAACTGGCCGACAATCTGGGCGCGAGCCAACTCGAACTGAGTACCGAAGACCTGCAGGCACTCGATGAAGTCAGCGCCCTGCCCCCCGAGTATCCAGGCTGGATGCTGGCCCGACAGGGCCAGAGCCGCGCCACACCCCCTGTACGGAGCTGAACAACATGAGTGGATCTACCCTTTCCATCGCAAGCCACGACGGCAAGAACTTTGACGGCTATCTTGCCCTGCCGCCACTCGGGCGCGGTCCGGGCCTGATCGTCATCCAGGAAATCTGGGGCGTGAATGCCCATATCCGCGCGGTGGCTGACCAGTACGCGCTGGACGGCTACGTGGTGCTGGCGCCCGATGTTTTCTGGCGTCAGGAGCCGGGCGTCGATTTGGACTACGACGAAGTCGGGACCAAGAAAGCGTTTACCCTGATGCAGGGTTTGAACGGCCCGGATGCGGTAGCGGATCTGGTATCCAGTGTCCAGGCACTGCGCGGTCGCAGCGAAGTCAGCGGCAAGGTTGGCGTCGTCGGTTACTGCATGGGTGGGCGCCTGGCCTACCAGTTGGCGGCAACCGGCGCGGTCGATGCAGCGGTCTGTTACTACGGCGGCGGCATTCAGAATCACCTTGAGCTGGCCAGTTCCATCCATGTGCCCATGCTGTTCCACTACGCCGAACTCGACACCCACATTCCGGAGACTGCAGTGGCAGCAGTACAGGCCGCGTTTAGCGGCCACTCCAACGCCCAAGTTCACGTTTACGAAGGCGCAGAGCACGGCTTCAACTGCTGGGGTCGACCCATGTACCAGCAGAAGACCGCAGCCCTGGCGCGCGGTCGGACGCTGCAGTGGCTCTCTAGCCACCTGTACTGATACGCCGCGACTGCGGCAAAGCCTGCTCTCTTTGGGTGTATAACCCACTTGCGGCAGCAGTTCTGGCTGCTACGGAGGTGCCGAATGTTTGCCACGCTCTGTCATTCAGTCTTCAAGCCACCAGCCTGGTGGCGCATCCTGCTCTTTGCAGCGCTCCTTGCCGGCTGCCATGGCAACAGCGGAGTTCTACCCGTCAGCTACACCGACACCATCGCCCAGATGAGCGCGGCGATCGAGCAACAACTGACTCAAAGCGGCGCCAGCGGTGGGCTTTCCATCGCCCTGGTAGACGATCAGAGGGTGGTCTGGGTGAAAAGTTTCGGCTATGCCGACGCCGGCGCCCGCATTCTGGCGAACCCCAGCACAACGTACCGCATCGCTTCGGTGACCAAGGTTTTCACGGGCACGATGGTGATGCAACTGTCTGAGCAAGGGCGGCTGGCTCTGAACGATCCTCTGACGCGCTTTATTCCAAACTTCTCCATCAAGCCCCCGCTTGGTTTTGGCCCCGGGGCACCGATCACACTGCACTCGATCCTGACGCATCACTCCGGCATTCCAGGCGACATCAACAACGGCGTCATGACCCTGGTGCCCGACGCGGACTTCAATGACAAACTGGTCAGCTATCTGCAAGGGGAATACCAAACCTACCCGACCAACCTCATTCACGAATATTCCAACAGCGCCATCTCGCTGCTCGCCAGTGTCATCAGCAATGCATCTGGCCAGAGCTTTTCATCTTTCTCTGACTCGCTCTTTCAAACACTGGGGATGGACCATTCCTCGGTCTCGGTCGACAGCCCCAGAGTCTCAGCCACCTTGGCCAAGGGTTATCAAGCGGGTCAGGAAGTCCCCCGCTTCTACAACAATGGCAGCACAACCGGGGCCATCATCTCGACGATCCAGGACATGGCCAGGTTCATCAAGATGGTCCATGCCGGTGGTCAGGGTGAGCGCGGTCAGGTGCTCAAGCCAGAAACCATGGAGTTGATGCTCAGCCCCCAAAACCGCGGCGTTGCCCTTGATTTCGACACCAGCATAGGGCTTAACTGGTTTCTCAATGATGCTGAGCTCGCCTACGCAGGAAGACTCTGCTATCACAATGGTGCCAACCCGGGTTTTCGCAGCCATCTCGAAATTCTGCGCGACCACAAGCTTGGTGTGGTGGTACTCGCCAATGATGAGCAGTTCGCGTTCAGCGAGATTGCCAAGCAGACCCTCAAGCTCGCTCTGCAGGAAAAGACCGGCCTGACCCCTGTACCGTCAGCGCCCGTTGCCTACGCGGCGCCGGTTGTCTGGGATCAGGCTCGACTCGACGCAATGCAAGGCATCTACATACTGGGCAGCGCCATGAACGGCGTGCCCTACATCACGGTTCGCAGTGTGCCCGGTGCGCTTGAATGGACCAGTCCTGACAGTGGCAACACCGTCCATGTCATACCCAGGGCCAATGGCTGGCTGTCCGCGCCACAGTCGCAGGATGCCGAGTTTGAATTCGGCGAGGTCTCGGGCCGTCAGGTCATGCTGTGGCATGGCAACGGACAAACCGCGCTGCTGGCCGAACATTACAGCCCTCCACCCATCCCTGCGGCCTGGATTGCCCGCCTGGGCAGCTATCGGGCAACGAATTGTCAGAGCGCCTTCGCTTGCGGCTCAGGCAGTCTGATCGTTGCCGACGGCATGCTCGGTTTTGGCAGCAGTGTTCTGGTCCCGGTCTCCGACACGCTGGGCTACTTGCGTGGTCTCAACCGTGCCGGTGGCAGTTCAGTGCAGGTCCTCTCGTCTGCTCCCGACGGGCATGAGGAGCTTCAGTTGCTTGGCGTCAGGTACCGACGCAACTAGTACTACTGCGCCAGAATCCTGCCCGCTCACGCTGATGACGGCAGAAACCTTTGCTTACAGCCATTTGCCTGCGCGACGCTTGCTGCTGCACCAAGTATGATGAAAACCATGTTTGACCATCTATTGCCTTTTCTCACACACTGGGTCATCACGGCTGTCTCGCTCTGGGTCGCGGGACGCGTCTTTCAGGGCATCCGCTTCGCTGACACCACGTCGCTGATCGTCGCTGCGCTGCTGCTGGGCTTTGCCAACGCCATCGTGAAGCCGCTGCTGATCGTCCTGACCCTGCCGCTCACGCTGCTCACCTTTGGCCTGTTTCTGCTGGTGATCAATGCGCTGATGATGATGCTGGTCTCCTCGCTGGTGCGTGGCTTCAAGGTATCGAGCTTCTGGACCGCTTTCTTTGCCAGCATCTTCATCTCGGTGCTGAGTTTCCTGATCGACGCTTTTGTAATCAGCAGCAGCCCGTCCGAGACGATCCAGATGCCGCACAACGGTGTCTGGCTCTAGCCCAACCCATGCCAGCCGAAGCGCCCGTCCGCGCAGATCCATTCGAGTCGCTCAATACGGAGCAGCGTCAGGCTGCCGAACATGGTATCGGCTCGCACAGTGAGGATGAGCGCGCGCTGCTGATCATTGCGGGCGCCGGCACCGGCAAGACCAACACCCTGGCCTTTCGAGTGTCCCGGCTCATCATGGATGGCAGTGACCCGCAACGCATTCTGCTGCTGACCTTCTCGCGCCGAGCCGCTGCCGAGATGGAACGCCGTGTCGGCAGCGTGCTAGTCAGCGTCCTGGGACGGGGCGCTGGCCGAGGCCTGCCTTCGCTGCCCTGGTCCGGCACTTTTCACAGCGTGGCGGCGCGCCTGCTGCGCGACTACGCGCCGCGCGTCGGTCTGGACGATTCCTTCACCATCCACGACCGGGGCGACTCCGAAGACCTGCTCAGCCTGGTCCGCCACGAGCTTGGCCTATCCACCAGCAAGAAGCGCTTCCCGCAAAAAGGCACCTGCCTGTCGATCTACTCGCGCGTGGTGAACAGCCAGCAGCCGCTGACCGAAGTACTGCAGCAGGTTTTCCCCTGGTGTGCGCAATGGGAGAGCGAACTAAAGCAGTTGTTTGGCGCCTACGTGGAGGCCAAGCAGGCGCAGAACGTGCTGGACTACGATGACCTCCTGCTGTTCTGGTCGGAGATGATGGCCGACCCTGTGCTGGGCGCCGAAATCGGCGCACGTTTTGATCAGGTGCTGGTGGACGAATACCAGGACACCAATCGACTGCAGGCGGCGATTGTGCACGGGCTCAAACCCAGCGGCAAGGGCGTTACGGCGGTCGGCGACGATGCGCAGAGCATCTACAGTTTTCGTGGCGCCACAGTGCGCAACATTCTGGATTTTCCGCAGCAGTTCAGCGGGGGCGTGCGCCTGGTAATGCTGGAGCGCAACTACCGCTCAACGCAAGCGATTCTGGATGTCTCGAACGCGGTCATTGAACTCGCCACCGAGCGCCACGCCAAGAAGCTCTGGACCGACAAGCCTGGCAGCACGCGAGCCCAATTGATTGTGGTGAGCGACGAGGCCGAACAGGCGCGTTGGGTTGCCAACCGGATTCTGGAACAACGCGAAGCCGGGCTGCGTCTGAAGTCGCAGGCCGTGCTGTTCAGAACCTCCTCGCACAGCGCAGCGCTGGAACTCGAACTGATGCGGCGGCAGATTCCTTTTGTCAAATTCGGCGGCCTGAAGTTTCTCGAAGCGGCGCACGTCAAGGACCTGCTCGCGATCCTGCGCTTCGCGCAAAATCCACGTGGCCGCATGGCCGGCTTTCGGGTTGTGCAACTGATGGCCGGCATCGGGCCGGCGCTCGCCACGCGCCTGCTCGACACCATGGCGCAATCAGCTGACCCAGGTGCCACACTCGCCTCATTCCAGATGCCTGCCAGCGCCGCCAGCGAATGGCAGATCTTTGTGCAGATGTACCGCACGCTGCAGGCAGCGCAGACACCCTGGCCAGCCGATATGGAACTGGCAAAACGCTGGTACCTGCCGCAGCTCGAACGCCTGCACGAGGACCATGCGCAGCGCCGTGCCGACATCGACAATCTGGAACACATGGCTTCGAGCTACCCGAGCCGGGAACGCTTTCTGAGTGAACTCACGCTGGATCCGCCGGAGGCGACCAGCGACCTGTCCGGGCCGGCGCACCGCGATGAAGATTATGTGATTCTCTCAACCATCCACTCGGCCAAAGGTCAGGAGTGGACTTCGGTTCATGTGCTCAATGTGGTGGACGGTTGCATCCCGTCGGACCTGAG